>JBEIJQ010000025.1:0-24384 GCA_040380145.1 Lewinellaceae bacterium
AGATCGTCACCAAGCAGATCGTGGTCAACAAGCCCTGATCCTGCCTTGACGGTACGGGGCCCTTGTGAGAGGGCCCGACGCGAAAGGGTTTCCGGTACGCCGGAAACCCTTTCTTTTTTTGCCCCAAAATGATTACCTGGGAAAAAGCCGCCGGTGGAAATCGGGGCTTCGGCTTCTCGTGACCGGTTGTCCCAAAATTGCAATTGGACTCAAATTGCCCGCCTATTTTGTCGGAACCGGGATCAGGATTTTTACTTTTGCATCAGCCGGCACCAATAAGCCATGCTCTTTTCCGACCGTCGCCAATGGGAATTTTTGCCTAAAGAAAATCTTGGGTCAACCTCTTTATAAACTCGTTTACAGTGCATTGTACTGGAAGACGATCGTCGGATTGCGCCGAATGGGGCACTGTTTTTTCAAAAATTATTGCGGAGCCGAACTTGGCTGCGTACCTTTACCGCCCCTATAGACGAAACGCAATTTCTTCCGGGCCTTTGTGACCGCTTTTTTTGAGCGGTTTTTGCCCCAAAAACATATAAGAATGGCTAAAGAAAAATTTGTCTTTAACATTCACACCCTTCGGTTCGAAAAAGTCGAAATCAGTCTGAAATCCAAGCTGATGCGTGCCTTTGGTATTTCAGCGGGCCTCGCTGTTTTCTTCGTTCTTTCCGGCATGGTGTACAGCAGGTTGGTTCCTTCCACCAATGAGATGGTGCTCCGGCGCGAGATGGAGAAAATGAAGGAAGAGTACAAGTTGCTGAACAACGAACTGCAGATCATGGCCACTGCCCTCGACAATGTCCACTCCCGCGACCGGGATCTTTACCGGATGTTGCTCGACAACAAGTCCTACGACGAGGAACTTTGGAACGCCGGGACGGGTGGCAGCGAAAAATACGAGTACTACAAAAATCTCGGCGAAGGCGAACTGCTCGCCAAAACCCGTGAAAAGATCAACAAGCTCCGTTACCAGATCGCGTTGCAGACGCAATCGCACAACGAAATCCTCGAAAGTTTCAAGAAAAGCGAAGACCGCTTGGAGTCCATTCCTTCGATCAAGCCCGTTCGGGAGGATCGTCTGAAGAAAAGCATGACCTTCCTTTCCGGATTCGGTTGGCGCGTGCACCCGGTGCTCAAGACCGCCAAGATGCACACGGGCATCGATTTCGGTGCTCCTCCCGGCACGCCGATCTATGCCACGGGCAAAGGGACGGTGGTGCGGATCGAGTACAAAAATTCCGGCTATGGGCACAATGTCGTGATCTCGCACGGCTACGGTTACGAAACTTTGTACGGCCACATGGACAAGATTTCCGTCAAGCCCGGCCAACAGGTGTTCAAGGGCCAACAGATCGGTACCGTGGGGAGTACGGGCATGTCCACGGGGCCGCACCTGCACTACGAGGTCATCAAAGACGGAGAAAAGGTGAATCCCATGCACTTCTGTTTGGACGGCCTCACGCCCGCCGAATTCCAGGAGTTCGTGGAACGCGCCTCGGAAACCACCCGCTCCTTCGATTATTACAACGAGTGGTCCGGCAACTGATCTGCCGCTTGGCCTCCATCCACCCCTGTACATGGACCAAATAGTTGCCAATCGGGGAACCCGCCTGTTCATCGTGCTGGGCGGCATGTTCTTGGCCAATGCCTTGGTGGCCGAGTTCATCGGCGTCAAGATCTTTTCGTTGGAAGGGAGTTTGGGGATTCCGGCGCTCGACTGGAACCTCACGGGCAAGCCCGGTGCGCTGAATTTTACCGCCGGGGTGCTGCTGTGGCCTTTTGTCTTTGTACTGACCGACATTGTCAACGATTACTTCGGCATTCGCGGCGTGCGCTTCTTGTCCATCTTGACCGCGGGCCTGATTTCTTATGCTTTTTTGATGGTGTATTGGGCCACGGCCCTTGCTCCGGCCGATTGGTGGGTGGGCGTTTCACAAAACCAAGGCGTTCCCGATATGCAGGCTGCCTTTTCGGCGATTTTCGGGCAGAGCGGCTGGATCATCGTGGGTTCGCTGGTGGCTTTTTTGGTCGGGCAGATGCTGGATGCCTATGTTTTCCACCGGATCCGCCGATGGACGGGCGACAAAAACATCTGGGTGCGGGCGACGGCTTCGACGCTGGTTTCACAGTTCGTGGACAGTTTCGTGGTGCTGTATATCGCGTTTGTATTGGGGCCCCAGCACTGGCCCATGGAATTGTTTTTGGCGGTGGGCACGGTCAACTATCTGTACAAGTTCTTGGCGGCCTTGTTGTTGGTGCCCGTGCTGTATGTGGTGCACAGCATCATCGAGCGCTATCTCGGTGCCGAACTTTCCGAAAAACTCCGGGCCGGAGCGCGGGCGCAATGAAGCGCGCGCGTCTTTTGGCGGATCCTTTGGTTTTATAAGGGCCCTATTAGCGGCCCTGCTTGTTATATTTGCGCCCGATCCGCGCCGTGCGGGGCATTTCCCCGGGTTGTTTGCGGTCTTCGGATCCGATTGTTTCACCTTTTGTTCGAATGATTTTTATGCTCAGTTTGGAGAAAATGGTCGCCGTGAGCGGCAAATCCGGTGTTTTTTGTATGGTCGGCAACCGCAAGGACGGTCTGATCCTCGAGGAATATGGCACTGGAAAGCGTTTTTTTGCCCCTTCCCGCCTGCACCAGTTCACCCCCTTGGAGGGCATTTCTATATACAACCAAGAGGACGCCACGCCACTGGCCGAGGTTTTCACTTCGATGCATGCGAAACTGGCCGATACCCCGCTCGTGAGCGACAAGGCCGAAGGGGCCGCCCTCAAAGCGTATTTCGAGGCGGTGATGCCCGACTATGATCGGGAGCGGGTACAGGTGAGTGATATGCGCAAGGCCGTCAAGTGGTTTGTGTACCTGCTCGAGCGCGGCGCGCTGAAGGAAAAAGAAGAAGCCCCGGCCGAACAGTAAGGGTCGGCGGGCGGAGCCGCAACGCGCAAGTTCTGACGATCGTTTCTATTGGATCATTTTCCGATAGGTCTCGGCGTTTGTGCCGTCCAACCGGATCATGGTTTCGTAGATTTCTTGGCGGACTTTTTGATCGGCGGGCGCGAAAACGCTGATGATCTCCTCGCGTTTGGCGTTCACGAAGAGTTGGACGATCATGGTGGCCGGGTAGTCGTTGTTGGCTTTTTTCACGTCTTCCAATGCTTTTTTGATGGCGGCCTGCCCGTTGGGCGCATCTTGCGAAAGCAGGTCGAGGCCCGCCAAATGATAAGTATAGAGTGCCCGACGGAAACCTTTCATCCGGACGTTCATCAGATTTTCCACCAGCCAATAGCGGTTGCGCTGACTGGTGAAGGGGCGCCAACCGGGATAAATAGCGTCCACATTTTGGGGGATGTAGTTGACCACATTCTGCGCCTTTTGGAAATAGGGATCGCCGCCCAGTTCCGAAAAAGAATCGGCATCTAATCCGAGCGCCACATACGCATAGTATCCCAACACGGAAGTCAGGTTGCTGAAGTACTGGTTGTCCGAAAAATCCAGCGCCTCGTATTCCACATAATCGAAGGTGAAATCTTTGTCCACCCATTCGAGCAAGGCCGTGTTGTACGAACTGTTGTACACCGGCCGGGAGGATTGGATCAGGAGCTGGCCGGTGAAGCGCGTGTCGGACAGTTCTTGGTCGATATTGATCTGAATGGTCATTTCGATCCTTTCTTCGAGCTTATAGGTGTTGTCGCTCCACTTGCGATCGTTCAAAAACTCCGTGATCTGGGTCGTCAAGGTCTTGAACACCTTGGGGTCGACCTTTTGCAATTTGGGCGCATTGATGGTTACTTGTGCCCGGAGCTCCTGGGCAAAGCCCTTTTGGGCCCATCCGGCGAGACAGCAGAACAACAGAAAGCGGTACCACATAAAGAGGAGGGAATTTTTGAAAAAATGATAACCGGGGCCGAGACGGCGTTTTGCATCGGAAGAAAACGGACGGGCGCGGGCTTTCGTCCTTTTTTCCCGTTTTTTTCCCAAAAATAGAAAAACTTATCGATACGCGGAGGGGCAGTCAGAACGGCCTGTTCCGTGGGGAGAATTCGGCGCGGCCAAAAAAATCGTCACTAAAACGACAATTCCCGTCAAGTTTTCGAAATTTGCACGATCAACCTGACCGACCAAACCCAACGGCGGGCCGTTTCGTGCCCGTTCCGGTTGTTCGCCGGGCAATTTTGCCCGCAAGACCCCAAGAGAGGCTCTGCCCGTTTCAACACTATGTCAGCACTTCGATTTTTTTGGGAAGGGATCAAAAACATCCGTACCGTAGGCACCATTTCTCGTTCATCGTCGTTTGTGAGCCGTGCGATGCTCCGCCAGGTGGATTTCGAAAAAGCGGATTGCATCGTGGAATTGGGAGCCGGTGATGGTCCCATCACCAAGCACATTTTGGAGCGCATGAAGCCGGGCGCCCGCTTGTTGGCGTTCGAGGTGAACCCGACTCTGTGCGAACTGCTCCGCAAAAATTGTGGCGACGGCCGTTTGCGCGTCATCGAGGATTCGGCCGAGCATATGGAAAAATATATCCGCGAGGAGGGTTTCGAAAAAGCGGATTTTGTCATTTCGGCGTTGCCGTTCGTGTCGCTGCCCCAGGAATTGGGCGATTCCATTTTGCGCAAATCCAAAGAGTGCCTGCGTCTGGGCGGCAAATATGTGCAGATCAACTATTCCCTGCTAGCCCGCAAGCGCTATGAGGCCATCTTCGGCAACGGAACGGTGGAGTTCGTGCTGTTCAACATTCCGCCGGCGTTCATCACGACCTGTACGGTCTGATCTGCCCGGCCGGCGCCCGATTTTATTTGCGGCAGCCCCAGTCTTGGATGATCTTCATGGCTTCCGATAGGTAGGGATCTTTCTGCAGGTCTTTTTTCCAATCGTCGAAACGGGCCTTGTGGGCCTCGTCGCCGTTGATGAGTTCCAAGTCCACCTTGGCCGGCGAGAGTTCGAGGTTGGGATCGTCTTTGAACACATCCTCGTAGGTTTTGGCCCTTTTTTCGCGGGCTTCCTGCTCGGCGCGGTAAGCCGCGTACTGGAGAGGGAAATTGGTGGCGTCCCGTTGTTCGAGCACCCAATTGGCCTGTTGTTCGATGCGTTGGAAGACGGCGTCTTTCTTGACGCGGACCTCGCTGCGTTCGCGGATGCGTTCGAGGTTGGGGAAGGCATTGACGGCCGAGTAGTTGGCCGGTTCGATTTCCGTCCATGCCATGGGGTTGTCTTCTTCTTTTTCGCCCACGGGCACGTAGTTGTAGGTGTCGGGCAGAACGATATCGGGCGTGACGCCGCGCAGTTGGGTGGATCCGCCGTTGATGCGGAAGAATTTCTGCATCGTGATCTTGAGTTCGCCGAGCGGCTTGTATTGTTCGAGGTCGGGGCTGGTGACGGCATTGTCGAGCTGGAAAAAGCGCTGTACGGTGCCTTTGCCGAAAGTGGACGGGTCGCCCACGATGATGGCGCGGCGGTAATCCTGCATGGCGGCGGCCAATATTTCGGAGGCCGAGGCCGAGAAGCCGTTGACGAGGATCACAAAGGGGCCGTCCCACTCGATCTTGGGATCGCGGTCGTTGTAGATGAAGGGCTTGCCCGTGCGGCTTTTGACCTGCACCACCGGGCCGTCTTTGATGAAGTACCCGGCCATGTCCACCACATCGTTGAGGGAGCCCCCGCCGTTGTTGCGCAGGTCGAGGATGATGCCGTCCACTTTTTCGGCCTTGAGTTTTTGGACTTCTTTTTTGATGTCCACCGAACAGCGGCGACCGTTGGGATCTTCGAAATCGGCGTAGAACTTCGGCAGGTGGATGAAGCCCACGCGGTACTTGGATTTTTTGTCCTTGACGATGATGGATTTGGCGTATCCCTCGTCCATCACGACCACATCGCGGACGAGGCTGATCTCTTTGGTGGTGCCGTCGGGCTTGCGGATGCCGAGGCGCACGGTGGTGCCTTTGGGCCCGCGGATCTGTTTGACCACATCGTCGAGGCGCATGTCGAACACATCCACCCAATCTCCCTCGGCGCCTTGGGCGACTTTGAGGATGATGTCGTTTTCTTTGAGTTCGCCGTGCTTCCAAGAGGGGGAGCCGGGCACTACATTGGACACTTTGGTGTAGCCGTCGTCTTCGCGGAGCTGCGCCCCGATGCCCTCCAGTTTGCCGGTCATCCCGATGTCGAAATTCTCTTTGTCGGCGGGCGAAAAGTAATTGGTGTGCGGATCGTACACGCCAGTGATGGCGTTGAGGTAGATCTCGAGGTAATCTTGGCGGGAATTTTTGGCCAAGCGCTTCATCCACTTGTTGTGGTTGTCGAGGATCTTGTTGCGGGCCTTCAGCTCGAGGCTGTCGCGCGAGGGCAGGGCCTGGATCTTTTTGGCGGCGAGGTCGTCTTCGGCCTTTTTCATCAGGTCGGCGAATTCGTCGAGCACCTGGTATTTGAGGTTGAGCCTCCAGCGTTCGCGGAGCTCGTTTTCGTCGCGGGCGAACGCGAGTTTCTCGGGGTTGGTCTGGAATGCCTCGGACACTTCGAAGGAAATGGGCCGTGCCAGCAGTTCGGCAATGGTTTTTTCGGCGAACTGCACACGGGTTTCGTAGCGCGAAAGGACGAGGTCGAACAGCGTGAAGTCGCGCCCCAGGATCTGGTCGTCGATTTTTTTGGAATGGACCGAAAATTCACGGATGTCGCTTTCGATGAAAAATCGTTTGTTGAAATCCATCCATCCGTTCGATGAACAGATCGTATGCTTTCTGCGAAAAATCGTCGTTGAGATCCATCTTGCTGAAATGCACTTCGGCAAGGCCGTTCATGATCACGTCCACCAGCAATTTTTCTTTGTCGTTGTTGGTCTGTTGGTATTTCGCAGCGGTGAAAAGCAGCAGCGACACCAGTGGGGCAACGATCAGGATGTGGATTTTTTTCATAAAAAAACTGGAAAAAAAGGAGATAGGTTCGGAAAGATGCCCAGGCGATAAAACGGGCCAATCGATGGATTTTTCTAAAAAATAGAGACTTATATTATTGTTTGCTGGATTTTTTTTATTTTTTTTAAAAAAATAAAATTAAACAGTTCATGAAAATACGGAGACACCGCAAATGATAAACGCCCGCACCCGAGTGGAACGCTTCCCGGGCGGGAGAGGTTTTCGGATGCGGACGGTAAATATAAACGGGAAATTCCGAAAAAAGGTGTGCAGTAGCGTCGAGGATGCTCCTGCAGAATGCTCAGGCCGAAAAAGAGGTTCCGCAGCCGCAGGTCGAGGACGCGTTGGGGTTGTTGAAACTGAACCCGCGGTTGTTGAGGCCTTCCACGAAATCGACTTCCATGCCCACGAGGTAGATGGCGTGGCCGCGGTTGAGCAGCACGCGGAGGCCCTTCACCTCGAACTCGTCGTCAGACTCTTGTTTTTCGTCAAAGCCGAGGATGTACGAGAATCCTGAGCAACCGCCGCCTTTGACGCCCACGCGTAAGCCATGGGAGGAGGCGATTTTTTCTTCTTCCATTATTTTTTGGAGCTGTTTCACCGCGCCATCGGTCAGCGAAACGGGAGGGGAAACGGTGGTGTTTTCCATAGGGGGCAAAACGATTGGGGAGGAACTTACGGGGATCAGTGTTCGGTCCAATTCACGGAATCGAGGTCTATGCCGCTTTTGTACATTTCCCAGATGGGCGAGAGGTCGCGCATGTGGTTGACGCCTTTGGACACGGCCTCGATGGCGAAGTCCACATCGTCTTCTTTGGTGAAGCGTCCGAGGGAGAACCGGATCGAGGAGTGTGCCAGATCGTCGCCCAGCCCAAGGGCCTTGAGCACATAGGAGGGCTCGAGGGAGGCCGAGGTGCAGGCGGAACCGGAGGAAACGGCGATGTTCTGGTTGAAGGTCATCATCAGTCCTTCACCCTCGACATGTTTGAAGGAAATGTTGGTCACATGCGGCATGCGGTTGCCCACATCGCCGTTGATGACCACCTCTTCCATTTGGCAAAGGGCTTTTTCGAGTTTGTCGCGCAGGATGCGGAGCCGTTCGGTGTCTTGGGCCATTTCGAGGCGCGCCAGTTCAGCGGCTTTGCCGAAGCCCACGATGCCGGGCACATTGAGGGTGCCGGAGCGCATGCCGCGTTCGTGACCGCCGCCGTCCATTTGGGCGGTGACCTTCACGCGCGGGTTTTTGCGGCGCACATACAGGGCGCCGACTCCTTTGGGGCCGTACATTTTGTGGCCCGTGAAAGACATGAGGTGGATTCCGTCGGCTTCCACGTCCACGGGGATCTTGCCGACGGCTTGGGTGGCGTCGGAGTGGAAAAGCACGCCGTGGCGGGCGCAGATCTCGGAGATTTGGCGCACCGGCATGATGTTGCCTACTTCGTTGTTGGCGTACATCACCGAAACGAGGACGGTGGTCGGTCTGATGGCCGCTTCGAGTTCGGCCAAGTCGAGGCGGCCTTTGCCGTCCACCTTCAGGTAGGTGACTTCCCCGCCGTGTTTTTCGAGGTTTTTGCAGGCGTCGAGCACGGCTTTGTGCTCGGTTTCCACGGTGATGACATGGTTGCCCTTTTTGGCGTACATCTCGAAGACGCCCTTGATGGCGAGGTTGTTGGATTCCGTCGCCCCAGAGGTGAAGATGATCTCTTTGGGGTCGGCGTTGATCAGGGCGGCGATGCGCTCGCGGGCCGTGTCCACCGCATCTTCGGCCACCCAGCCGTAAGGATGGCTCCTGCTGGCGGCGTTGCCGGGGTGCTCGTAAAAATAGGGCACCATCGCCTCTACCACGCGGGGATCGCAAGGGGTGGTGGAATTGTTGTCCAAATAAATCAGTCTCGAACCGGGCTGGACGCTCATGGAAGTAGGGGCTTGAACTTGTTTAGAATAATTCTATGCAACGAGTAGAACACCTGCCGTCGCAAATGGTTCACCGAAAGTGAACGGGGCGGCAAAATACGAACGATCCAAGTGCCGTGCGGCACTTGGATCGGGGAAAAAATACACAAACTACTCGACTTGTATTGCCTTACAGTCTTTTGAAGTCAAAAGATGCCTTCACTGTCTTGTTCAAAAGTTCGGTTGTGGAACAGCTCTGCCTCGCGGTTGAGCTGGCTGAGGGATTGTTGGTCGGTGGCGATGGTCTGCAGCCACGCGTTGTTTTTTTTGCGCAGCACCTGCACGCTGAGCCCATAGCGTTCGAAGAACAGTTCTTCGAGGTTGCCGGCGTGTATATGGCCGTTGATGGCGATGTTTTCCGTGTGGTGCACGGAGCGCACCTCGCCGATTTTTTTGGACGGTTCCAGCTGTTCGCGGCGGGGCGACCCTTCTCCCTGTCGGTGGGGTTCGGCATAGAACGCCAACTGGAGGTAGGGGAACTTGCGGTTGAACTCGGACCGGATGTCGTCCAAGAAGCGATCGTCGGAAATCAGCATGGGGGGCGGGATGCTTGCGGAAAAAGGGTGCAGAGTCTCTTTACATGAGTCCGATCATTCAAAGATCGTCTTCGTATTGGGATAGGCCTGGTGAAGGGCGTAATTGATGATGTCGAAAGTGGTGACCAAGCCGACCAGTTCGCCGTCCTTGACCACGGGCACGGCGTGGAATCGGTTGCTGAGGAGCACCTCGGCGGCCGTGCCGATCTGGTCTTCGGGCTCGATCTTGGCCAACCGAGTGGTCATCACTTCCTCGACGCGGTGCTTGGCAAAAACATCGTCTTCGACCGGCATCGCCTCCAAGGGACTGTGGCGGATCAAGAGAAAATCTGATTTGCTCACCATCCCCACCAGTTCTTTGTAGCGGACCACGGGAATGTGGTGGAAATGGTGTTTTTCGAACAGTTCCTTTACCGCGGTGAGGGGATCGGAAGGGGCCACCGCGTGCAGCTTGGTGGTCATGATGGTGGAAACGGGATCGTGCATGGAAGCCATAGGGGTCGTTGTTTAGTGTGTGGGGAATGGGGATGTTTTTTACATCCACTTGGACATGAAGCGCATGAAATCGGCCTTGATGCCGCTGTAGCGCTTGCGGTAATTTTCCATGTCCTCGCGCAGCGCCACTTGGTCTTCCATGCGCACGCGGTTGGAGGCCACGGGATGTTCTTGGGAAAAGTGCGCCAGATCGGCGTCCGCTTCACGGACTTTCTTGGTCATGATGTCGGCCGATTCGTTTTGGCGGATGAACTGGTTCTGGAAATGTTCCAATTCGGCCAACACTTCTTTGTCGGTGTACTTCGAAACCAGTTCTTCCAAGCGGTGCTCGAAGATGCCGAGCTCGTCTTTGACGAACTTCAGTTCGTTGTTCCATACGCGCAGCTCGAAGTGCAGGTCGGCGATATGGACGGTCGTTTGGTGGGACATGGCAAAAAATCGGATTGGGGTTCGCAATTCCCGCACGGAGAAGCGGCGGGCTGTTTTTGATGACACAAAATTATAAGCCCCGCAGGGCGGGGCTTATGACTTTGGTCAGCGGACCGGATGATCTTTTGCGGAGCGGGTTCTGGGGTCAATCCCTATACCAGAGCCATTTCCAGAGTTCCTTGAAGGTCACTTTTTTTCCGTACATCAGCACGCCCACGCGGTAGATGCGCCCGGAAAACCACACGAAAAACACGCAGGAGGCGTACAGGAGCACCACCGAAAGCACCAGCTGCCACCACGGTGGATCGAATCCGAGCCGGGCGGTCATCACGATGGGCGAGAAAAGGGGGAAAAGGGATGCCCACAGGGCCATCGAACTGTTGGGGTTGCTGAGCACGGAGATGCCGATGTAAAAAGACAGCAATACGGGCAACGTGACGGGCAGGGTGAGCGCTTGGCTGTCGTTCTGGTCGTCGCCCATGGCCGCGCCGAGGGCGGCGAAAAGGGATGCGTACAGCACATATCCGCCGAGGAAAAACAGGATGAACTGCACGATGCGGAGCGGGTAATTGATGCGGCCGAGGGCCTCGCTCACATCCGATACCATGGCCTCGACGGTGGCCGGATCCACTTCCGGACCGGTTGTGGGCATGTTCTGCTGGGCTTCCATCAATTGCCCGCCCACGAGGAGCAGCGCCAAAAAGTAGAGCACCGGCAGGAGGATCGCCCAGATCAGGAACTGTGTGAGGCCCACGGCCCCGACGCCGATGATCTTGCCCATCATCAACTGGAAGGGGCGGACGGAAGAAACCATTACTTCCATGATACGGTTGTTTTTTTCCTCCATCACGGAGCGCATCACCATGCTGCCATAAATGAAAATGACCAGATAGATGAGCGTGCCCATCACCCCGCCGAGCAACATCCCTTCGATGGAACTGGCCGAATCGGCCTTGCGGAGGTTCTGCTCGCGCACCGACACGCGGGTGCTGAACTTGTCCACGATGCTTTTGTCGTATCCCGAAAGGGAGATCTTCACGTCGCGCAGGTATTCGGCCAGTCTCGTTTCCAGATCGTCGAGCGAGGCCTGTCCGAGGCTTTTGTCGGAAAGGCACTGGTAGTCGATGGTGGCCTGGCGGAGGAAAAAATCCGTTCCCGCTTGGAATTTGGGCAGGTACAGCACGCCGTCGAAGCCTTTTTCCCGATAGGAACTTTTGAGCGTTTCCAGCGCGGAAACGGTGTCGAGCTCGAAATCGATGTATTCGGCGTCGGCGAGGTTTTTATGCAGGTAAAAGCGGTTGTCGTCCACCACCAGCAGGCGCAGTTTTTCGCGCCCGGCCGACATGATGAAGCCCACGGCCACGATGAAGAACACGAACGCCACCGGCGAGAGCAGGGTGGTGAGGATGAAGGAGCGTTTCTGCACGCGGGTCAGGTATTCCCGCTGGATGATGAGCCACAGTTTATGCATGGGAGTCTTCGGCTACGAGGCGGATGAAAATGTCGTTCATGGAAGGAAGGATCTCGCGGAAGCCCACGAGGCGCACTCCGCTGTCGAGCAGGGCGCGCACCACGCCGTTGGAGGTCTGCCCCTCCGACAGGCGGAAAACGGCACGCCCCTCGCTGGCCCGCACATCGAGGCAGCGGTCGAAAAAACCGGAGGGCAGCTCGCCCTCGTATTCCACCTCAAAGATGTTTTCCTTGAAACGCTGCTTGATGTTTTTGACCGGACCGTCGAGGATGTTGGTGCCCTTGTTGATGAGCACGATCTCGTCGCACATTTCTTCGACCTGTTCCATCCGGTGGGTCGAAAAAAGGATGGTGACGCCTTGGCGGTGGAGTTGCAGGATCTCTTCCTTGAGCAGGTTGGAGTTGACGGGGTCGAGGCCGGAAAACGGCTCGTCGAGGATCAACAGATCGGGGCCGTGCAGGACGGTCGAAATGAACTGCACCTTTTGCTGCTGGCCTTTCGAGAGTTCTTCCACCTTTTTGTCTTTCCAGCCCGTGATGTCGAACTTCGCGAACCATTCGTCGAGCGACTTTTGGGCCGCTTCTTTTTTCATGCCCTTGAGCTGGGCCAGATAGAGCAGCATTTCGCCGACCTTCATTTTTTTGTACAGCCCGCGCTCTTCGGGCATGTAGCCGATGCGTTCGGGGTGGGCACTGTTGAGGGGTTGGCCGTCGAACAGGATGCGGCCCTCGTCGGGGCGGGTGATGGCGGTGATCATCCGGATGAGGGAAGTCTTGCCGGCCCCGTTGGGGCCCAAAAGGCCGAAAATTTTGCCCTTCGGGATCTTCAGGCAAAGGCGGTTGACGGCCACTTGGCTGCCGTATGTTTTCAAAACATTCTGGATCTCTATGATGTCCATATCGTTCGGAGTAAGTGCGGAGCTGGTTGTGTGCCCGTGGGGCGGGTTGTGTGTGCAAAAGAAGACAAAAATATGACAGGCGCCCGCTTTTTTCGGAATTTTGCCCAATCACACTCGCCGTTTCGCCGAAAGTGCGGGCACCACACCGGCTTTTTTTCTTTTTTTTCCGTAAAAAAACCGCATCTAATGGACTTTCCGGGCATTTTGCTGTTGCGCACCGCCGCGTGCGCCGTTTTGCTGGCCTTTTTGTGTCCGGCGCCGTTGGCCGCCCAAGCGTTGCGGATCGCGCGGGCCACGGGCGAGATCCGTTTGGACGGGGTGCCCGACGAGGCGGCCTGGCAGGATGCCGAACCGGCCACGGCTTTTCATCAGAATTTTCCGGCCGACAGCGTGGTCGCGGCCTCCCGTACCGAAGTGCGGCTGGCCTACGACGAGCGTTTCCTGTACCTGTCGGCGGTGTGCCGCGACAGTTTGTCGGGGCCTTATGTGATGCAATCGCTCAAGCGCGATTTTTCCTTTCCGGTCAACGACGGTTTCGCGGTGTTTCTCGATGCTTTCAACGACCGCACCACGGGGCTTAATTTCACCCTCAACCCTTGGGGCGTGCAGCGGGAGGGCCTGCTCAACGACGGCGGGCAGTTCGGAGTCACCACCAGTTGGGACGGCAAGTGGTTTGGCGAGGCCAAGCGCTTCGGCGACCGCTGGACGCTGGAAATGGCGATTCCGTTCAAGACCCTGCGCTTCAAGAGCGGCCTCGGGGTGTGGCGGATCAATTTCGCGCGCAACGACCTCAAGCGCAACGAGATGTCCACCTGGGTGCGGGTGCCGCGCAATTTCAATGTGGCGAATCTGGCCTTCACGGGCGAGCTGCACTGGGATGTGCCGCCGCGCAAACAGGGCCGCAATGTGGCGCTGATCCCCTACCTGCAGGGCAGCGCGAGCCGCGACCATCTGGCCGGCACGCCCGAAAAATGGCGCGCCAACGCCGGTCTCGACGCCAAGGTGGCCCTCACCTCGGCCCTCAACCTCGATCTGACCGTCAACCCCGATTTTTCACAGGTGGATGTGGACCAACAGCAGCTGAACATCGACCGTTTCGAGCTTTTTTTCCCCGAAAGGAGGATTTTTTTCTTGGAAAACAGCGACTTGTTCTCTTCGCTCGGAAAAGACGACATCCGGCCTTTCTTTTCGAGGCGCATCGGTCTCAACGCGCCGATCTTGGGCGGCGTGCGGCTCAGCGGCAAGCTCACGCCCCAATGGCGGGTCGGCGCGCTCACGATGCAGACGGAAGGGATTTCCGGCGGACCGGGCAGCCAAAACCACACGGCCCTCGTGCTGGAACGGCAGGTGCTGGCCCGCTCCACGGCCACGGTGTTCGCGCTCAATCGACAGGGTTTCCAAGGATTTTCGTGGGACGGCGACGACTTCAACCGCTTGGCCGGGGCAGAGTTCAACTACCGCACGCCCAACGGCCGCGTCACTTCCAAGGCTTTTTTTCACCACGCTTGGACGGCGTCCGGCAGTGGCTTCGCCGCCGGGTTGACCAACAGTTACGAGGACACGCGCTGGTCGCTGGCCGCCAACATCGAATACCTGAGCAGCGGGTTTCGCGCCGATATGGGCTTCACGCCCCGCCTGTTCGTGCCCGATGCCGTGACCGGACAACTTCAAGCGGTGGCCTACGGACGGTTTTTCGCCAACGCCAAAAGGCGCTTTTTCTTCGCTCGCCGGCCCGGGCAGCGGCTGGATTTCTGGCAGCCCGAACTGGAGGCCGGCCTGCTGGGCGACGGCGGACTCGGCTACATGGAGCACCGCCTCGCCGCGGCCGCCAAGTTGCAGTGGCTCAACACCGCTTCCATCCGCGCGCTGGCCGTTCAGGAAACTCCTCGCCTGTACCGCCCGTTCCTGCTCACCGGCCTTGATTCGGCCCTGGCCCCGGGCCGCTATGCGTTCGCCTACGGACAGTTGGAATGGATCAGCAACAAGCGCCGCCCCTTGTTTTGGGAGGCCCGCATCAGTTATGGCGGCTACTATTCGGGGCAGCGTCTCGGACTGAACGGGCTGGTCAATTGGCGCCGACAGCCCTGGGGCGTGTTCGGACTGGATTTTTCCCAGCAGTGGATCTGGATGCCCGAGGGCTTCGGACGGACCTCTCTGACGCTGATCGGGCCGCGGTTCGAACTGGCTTTCGCGCGCAACCTGTTTTTGACCACCTATTTCCAGTACAACACCCAGACCCGCAACGTCAATCTGAACGCCCGTCTGTGGTGGCGTTTCGCGCCGATGTCGGACCTGTTTTTGGTCTATACCGACAATGCCGAGACCGGCTCGTTCGCGACCAAAAACCGCGGCATCGTGCTGAAGGTCAATTACTGGTTTACGCTGTGAAGAGCCATTTTCAGCCCAAATCCTTGCGGACGGCCCGGCGGGCGAGGCGGTAGAAGACCTCGTCCATGTTGTCGGCTTGGTGGCGGGCCTTCATCTCCGCGGGAGGGGCCAGGTCGGCCACGGCGCCGTCCACGAGGATGCACACCCGGTGGCAGTATTCTGCCTCGTCCATGTAGTGGGTGGTGACGAAGACGGTGATGCCTTGGTCGGCGGCTTCGTAGATCATGTCCCAAAACGAGCGGCGGGTGATCGGGTCCACCCCGCCGGTGGGTTCGTCGAGGAAAACGACTTTGGGACGGTGCAGGATGGCGGCCGAAAAGGCGATTTTCTGTTTCCAGCCCAGGGGCAGAGAGCCGACGAGGGTGTTTTTTTCGGCGGCCAATCCCAGCCGGTCGGTGAGGGCGGCGATTTTGGTGTCCAGTTCGCGGCGGCCGAGGCCGTAGATGCCGCCGTAAAAACGCAGGTTTTCGCGGACGGTGAGCGTATCGTACAGCGAGAATTTTTGGCTCATGTAGCCGATGTTCCGCTTGACCGCCTCGGTTTCCCGGGCGATGTCGTGGCCGGCCACCCGCGCCGTGCCGGAGGTGGGCACGAGCAGCCCGCATAGCATCCGCATCGCGGTGGTCTTGCCCGCCCCGTTGGCCCCCAGGAAGCCGAAGATCTCGCCCGCGCGCACTTCGAAACTGATCGCGTCCACCGCGGTGAAATCGCCGAATTTTTTGGTCAGCCGATCAACGGAAATGACGTCCATGGAGATTTTTTTGGGAAAAAAGAGGAAGAAAAGGGCCTATGTTTTTTGTCCCAAGGCGATGAACACGTCCTCGATGCCGGGCCGGATGGGGCTGACCGAGGCGGAAAGGTGGCCCCTGTCGAGCAGGTACCGCCCGAGTTCGCTTTCCGTGGCACCGGGCTTCAGGGCCAGGTGGTGGCTGTCGCCGAAAGCGAGGCAACTCTCCGTCCCCGGAAAGGCGCGCAGGTCGCGCAGGAGGGCCAGCATGTCGGGCCCCCGCACGGCGAACAGGGGCTTTTCGTGGCGGGCCAAGATGCCTTCGAGGGTATCCACCTCGAGGATGCGGCCCGATTCGATCAGCGCGATGCGGTCGCAGCGGCCGGCTTCGTCCATGTAGGGCGTGGAAACGAGGACGGAGATGCCACGCTCGCGCAGCCGGGCCAGCATTTCCCAAAACTCCCGCCGCGAAACGGGATCCACGCCGGTGGTGGGCTCGTCCAGGAACAGCACCCTCGGCTCGTGGATGAGGCAGCAGCAAAGCGCCAGTTTTTGTTTCATCCCGCCCGACAGTTTGCCCGCGGGCCGATCGGCGAAGGGCTCGAGCTGTCCGTAGATGTCTTTGACCAGTCCGTAGTTTTTGTCCACCGTGGTGCCGAACACGGAGGCGAAGAAATCCAGGTTTTCGCGCACGCTGAGGTCTTGGTACAGCGAAAAACGCCCCGGCATGTAGCCCACCGATCGGCGGATGGCCCAGAGGTCGCGCCGGATGTCGTTGCCGTCCACGGTGGCGCTGCCGGCATCGGGCAGCAGCAGGGTGGTCAGGATGCGGAACAAGGTGGTCTTGCCCGCGCCGTCGGGGCCGATGAGGCCGAACAGTTCGCCCGGTTCGACGGTGAAGGAAACGCGGTCGAGGGCCTTGACGGGGCCGTAATTTTTTTCGATGTCGCGGACGGCGATCATGGGCTATTGGGCTTGGAAAAGGACCTCGCCGTACTGTCCGATCTTGAGCAGGCCGTCGGTGTTGGGCACGGAAATCTTGACGGCGTACACGAGGTTGGCCCTTTCGTCCTTGGTCTGGATGGTCTTGGGCGTGAACTCCGCTTTGCCGGCGATGAACGCCACTTTGCCCGGGTAGTTGCGGTAGCCGCCTTTGCCGTCGTCCACCATCACGGTGACGGGCTGTTGGAGGCGCAACAGCGCGAGCTGGTCGCCCGTGACATAGGCGCGCAGCGTCATCACGCGCAGGTCGGCCAATTTGTACAGGGCCTTGCCGGCGCCCACCACCTCGTTGGCCTCGGCGTATTTGACCAGCACCGTGCCCTGAAACGGGTTGGTGACGGTGCAATGGTCCAACAGATCGGAAATCTGGGCCACGCGCTCCGTCAAGGGGGCGTTTTCGCTGAGCACGGCGCGGTTTTGAATGGCCACGGCCGCCTCTTGGGAGCGCATCTGCTGTTGGATCACCTGCAACTGGGCTTCGGTGGCGACGATCTGCTGGCGCAGCACGGACGCTTGCCCTTCCACATCGTCCAACTGTTTGCGGGGGATCGCATCGGCTTGGGCCAGTTTCTGCATACGGGCGATTTCTTTTTCCACCACTCGGAGCTGTTCGCGCTGCACGGCCACCAATTGCTGCTGGGCCCGGAGTTGTTCGCCGAGCACGGCCACTTGGGGGGCGGCGTCGTTGGTTTTTTGGCGCAGGGCGGAGAGGGTCGCCTCGGCCTGCGCTTTTTGGAGGTCTATGTTGCGGCAATCGATTTGCCCCACTACCGCCCCGGCGGGCACGGTATCGCCCTCGGCGACGGAAAATCGGAGCAGTTTGCCCGATGCTTCGGCGGAAATGACCACCTCCGTCGCTTCGAAAGTGCCCATGGCGTCGTAATTTTTTTCGCCGTTCCCGCAGCCGGAAACGAGGATCAGACCGAGCAGAGCGATGGTCAACTGGTGCATGTTGGTTTTTTTGAGCTCCATGAAAAAATCGATTTCAAGATGGATTTTTTTTATAAAAAATTGAAAATTAGATATGTATAATTTTTTTATTAAAAAATTTTGGAGAAAAAAATCAAAAAAAAGGTCCTTGCCGGTCTGGATTTTCCCGAAATCCGCATCTCCCCGAAGGGCTTTTTTTTCGAAAAAAATTTTTCCCCAAAAACCGGTCACCCTCCTTTTTTTCGATAGTTCCAAATGGCGAGCGCATTGAAAAACACGGCAAAAAAGCAGATGTAGGCGATTTCGTGGCGCAGGTCCCAAAAGCTGCTGCCCTTGACGAACACGGAGCGAATGCAGCGGACGATGTAGGTGGGCGGGTTGAAGGTGGCCAGCCACTGCGCCCAACCGGGCATGCTTTCGATGGAAGTGTACAGGCCGCTCATCAGCACGAAGAACATGGTGACGAAAAACGAAAACAGCGTGACCTGCTGTTGGGTATCGGAAAAAGTGCTCATCAGCAATCCGATGCCGAGCACGCCGAACAAGTACAGGGCGGCGATGCCCAAAATCGTGAAGTAGGAGCCCACCGGCACCAATCCGTACACCGCGAAGGCGACGAGCAGGCCCACGCACAGCGACACGAGGCCCAGCACCCAAAAGGGCAGCAGTTTGCCCAGCACGAACTCCCATTTGCGCAGGGGCGTCACATTGAGCTGTTCGATCGTGCCCAGTTCCTTTTCGGCCACGAGGTTGAGCGAGCTCATCGTGACGCCGACCATCGTGACCAGAATGGCCAAGATGCCGGGCACCATGAACAGTTTGTAGTTGTAGTGGGGGTTGAACCGGTTGGCCTGTACGATTTCGATGACGGGCGCTTCGCTGCGGCGCGGCAGGTCGATCCATTCGCGGCGCACGGCATCGCCGAAATCCGCCACGATGCGTTGGGCATAGACGGTTCCGAGGTTGGCCTTCAGTCCGGAAACCGCATCGGCGGCCACGTGCAGGCGGGCCCGGGCGTCGCGCACCAGATCGCGCTCGAACCCTCTGGGGATCGTGAGCACCAGATCGCAGCCGCCGCGGTGCACCAAGTCCAGCGCCGCCGGATAGGCCGTTTCGTGGGCCACCGGCCGGAAATATCCCGAGGCCGTCATCGCCTCTGCCAGCCGGCGGGAGTAGGGGGTGCGGTCTTGGTCCACCACCGCCAGATCGATCCTTTTGACTTCGTAATCCGCCGCCATGGGGATCAGCAGGAGCTGCATGATGGGCATCACGACCGACAACCGCAGGATGGCTTTGTTGCGGAACATCTGCCGAAATTCTTTTTGCAACAAAAAAATCAGTCGGTGCATATCAGGCCAATCGGATCTTGAAGTTGCGCAGGGCGACGGTCAGAAAAAACAGCGTCATTCCCATCAGCACGAGTGTTTCCTGCCAAACGTGCGAAAAGTCCAATCCCTTGATCATCACGTCCTGCAGGATGCGGAAAAACCAGCGCGTGGGCACCACGTTGCTGACCAACTGCAAGGGGTAGGGCATGTTTTCGATCGGGAACATGTAGCCGCTGAACACCAGCGTGGGCATCAGCAGGCCGACCAGCGAAATGAACATGGCGACCTGTTGGGTGGCCGCCCGCGTGGAGATCAGCAGGCCGAGCGACAGGGCCGTCAGGATGAAGAGCAGGCTTTCGGCCAGCAGCAGGACCAAACTGCCGCGGATGGGCATGTCCAGCACTTGGGTGGCCACCAGCAACACGAGGCACACATCGAAAAAACACAGGACCAGATAGGGCACCGTTTTGCTCACGACCACGAAAAGTGGGCGCACGGGCGAGGCCAGCAGTACTTCCATCGTGCCCATTTCTTTTTCCCGGACGATGGAAACGGAGGTCATCATCGCTCCCAACAGCGTGAGGATCATGGTGATCACGCCGGGCACAAAGACGTACGCGCTTTTCATTTGGGGATTGTACAACATGCGCACCTCGGTTTCCACGGTGTACGGCAGGCCGCGGTTTCCCAGCAGTTCCATCTGGTAATCGCGGATCACGGCCGAGGCATAGGTGGCCACGATATTGGCCGTGTTGGGGTCGGAGGCGTCGGTGATCAACTGGACCTGGGCGCGTTGCGTGTGCAGGAGGTCTTGTTCGAACTGCTGCGGGAAGACCACGACCATGCGGGCCTGGTTTTGCCGGAAGACCTCATCGATCTCGCCGGCATCGCGCAGGGTGCGCACCAGCGAAAAATACCGGCTTTGCTCGAGCCGTTCGGTCAATTTTCGGCTGGCCCCGTCCTGGGCGAGATCGAGCACGGCGAAATGGGAGTTGCGCACCTCGTTCGACAGCGCAAATCCGTACAGCAGTACCATCACGATCGGCAGTCCAATCAGGATGAGCAGGCTGCGGCGGTCGCGCAGGACATGCCGGAACTCTTTTTTCACAAACGCCCAGAAAAGGTGCATCGTATGTCTCTCTTATGTATGAAAAAGCAAGCGCGTTGGTTTACCGGCTTCTTGTAACTCTCTCGGTGCTTTTCTTCTTACAGATCGTCCAAAACCTCCCAGGTGTGGTCGGCCATGAGGCGCACGGTGGCCGCGTGGGCCGCGTACGGGATGCCTCTTTTGCCCCATTCCCGGGGGCCGATCATCGACAGGACGGCTTTTCCGTCGGCCTTGTCGTACAGGTGGTAGGTATGCCCGATGACGGGCTTGAAGTTCATTTCCGCGCCATAGATCCGTTCGGAGATCTCGACCCGGCGCTGGATCGCCATGGCCTGTTCGGCCAGCAGTTCGATCTGCCGGCGGATCTGGGCCAGTTGGATGTCGGTCTGTTGGCGCATGGCCTCGACCGCCAGTCCTTTGGTCCGGCCTTTGTCGATGGGTTTGATCAGGGCGCTCCCCGCGTGGTGCGCGTAGGTCATCAGCCCGGGATTTTCCGCGACTTTTTTGGGATCTATGGGGTTGTCCAACCGGGTGGTTTTTTCTGCAAAAAATGGGTCAAAAAGGGAGGTTGCCCGCTGTGTCATCCCGCCCGCTGGCGTTCGATGCTCCGTCCGACGAAGTCCACCCAACGGGCGACCGCTTGGAACTGGCCCAAAAGGGCCATGATCTCGAACACGGGCGGACCTTGGAGAGTGCCGCTGGTAGCCAGGCGCAGGGCCGGCAGCAGATCGCCGAAACCGAGGGATTTGTCGGCCGCGAATTCTTCGACGGCGGCCTGGATGTCGGTTGCGGTGAACGACCGCAGGTTTTCCAAGCGGGTGCCGAGTTCAGAAAACAGCAGGGCGCGCTCGGGGGTCCATTTTTTCAGGACTTTTTTCTGCCAATCCGCTTCGTCGTAGGTGCGCAGGGGTTCCAGCAAGTAAAACCCCGCTGAGAAGAAATCGTTCAAATGGGTGACGCGTTCGCGGAAAAGGGCGGTATAAGTGCGCAGGAAATCCTCGTCGGGCGTGTGGCCGTTGTCGGCCAGCACTTGGCGCACCAAGGGGAGCAGTTCTTCTATGGGTTTGTGGATCAGATACTGTTGGTTGAACCACTCGGCCTTTTTGATGTCGAAGCGCGCCCCGTGGCTGCTGACCTGTTCGAGCGAAAACACTTCCGCCAGTTCGTCCAGCGAAAAGATCTCCCGTTCGGTGCCGGGGTTCCAGCCGAGGAGCGCCAAGAAGTTCAGGGTGGCTTCGGGCAGGAACCCCCGTCCGCGGAATCCCGCGACCGTTTCGCCGGAGGCCGGGTCGGTCCAGTCCAGCGGAAAGACCGGGAAACCGCCGTCGAGGCCGTCGCGTTTGGAGAGTTTGCCCTTGCCCGTGGGCTTGAGCAGCAGCGGCAAGTGCGCAAAAACGGGCATTTCGTCCTGCCAGCCGAAGGAGTGGTACAGAAACACGTGGGTGGGCGTGCTGGGCAGCCATTCCTCGCCGCGGATCACATGGGTGATGCGCATCAGGCGGTCGTCCACGACATTGGCCAAGTGGTAGGTGGGCATCCCGTCGGCCTTGAACATCACCTTGTCGTCGAGGTCTTTGGTCTGGAAGGAAACCTCGCCGCGCACCACATCGCGGAAGGTGAGCGTCCGGTCTTCGGGCACGCGCAGGCGGATCACATAGGGGTGTCCGTTCGACAGCAGTTCGGCGGTTTCCCCGGGGGACAGGGCCAGCGAGTTCCGCATTTTTTTGCGGGTCTCGTAATCGTATTTGAACACTTCCCCGCGCCGTTCGCAATCCTCGCGGACCGCCCGGAGTTCCTCTTCGGTGTCGAAGGCGTAATAGCCGCCGCCCTTTTCCACCAGGGTTTTGGCGTATTCGGCGTAGGTGCTTTTGCGTTCGCTCTGGCGGTATGGGCCGTACGGGCCGCCGATCTCCACGCTTTCGTCGAGGTCAAGCCCCAGCCATTTCAGGGAATCGAGGATGTACCGCTCGGCACCGGGCACGACGCGGTTTTGGTCGGTGTCCTCGATGCGGAGGATGAATTGGCCGCCGTTTTTTTTGGCGAAAAGATAATTGAACAGGGCCGTCCGGACGCCGCCGATGTGCAGCGGGCCGGTGGGACTGGGGGCAAAACGAACGCGGACCATTGGTTTTTGGGGGGACTGGATATTATTTTGCGCAAAGATAGCCCGCCGCGGGCGATACACCGCCGACAAAGCGCGTATTTTTGCCCTCCGGGGATGCCCGGTTTCCCGACTCTGTATTTGGGAAAAAAAGAACTCCCCTGCACTCCGTATGATTTCCGACGACCGTCCATCGCCGTTCCGCGATTCTGCCGTGCTGGTGCTCGGCGACCTGATGCTCGACCACTATGTGTACGGGCGGGCCGAGCGCATCTCGCCCGAGGCTCCCGTGCCGGTGCTGGATTGGGAGCGCGAGGAATGGCGGCTCGGCGGGGCCGCCAATGTGGCGCTCAACCTGAAGACCCTCGGCGCCGAACCCGTCCTGATCGGGATGCTGGGCGACGACGAGCCGGCCGATCGCCTGCGCGCAATGCTGGCCGGGCACGGCATCGCCGAGGCCCGAACCCCCAAAGATCCCGGGCGGCCGACCACCGTCAAGACCCGTTTTTTCGGCAAAAACCAGCAACTCCTGCGCCTCGACCGCGAATCGGTGGACGACCATCCGACCGCAGTGGGCGCCGAACTGCTGGCGCAGGTCGAAAACGCCCTCTCCGAAAAGCGCATCGGGGCCGTGGTCATCCAAGATTACGACAAAGGCACCCTCACGCCCGCCCTCATCGCAGCGGTGTGCACCTTGGCCGCCGAACGGGGCGTGCCCGTGGCGGTGGATCCCAAAAAGAAAAATTTCGGCGCCTACCGCCAAGTCGATTTGTTCAAACCAAACCTCAAAGAGATCGGCCAGGCGCTGGGCCGAGAAATCCGGCCCGAACTCGCCCACTTGAAACGGGCGGACGCCGAACTGCGCCAAACGCTACGCTACCGAAAAACGGTGATCACCCTCGGCGAAAACGGCCTGTACTGGTCGGACGAATCGGGCAACTCCGGCCTCCTGCCCGCCAACCGCCTTTCCGTGGTGGATGTCTGCGGTGCGGGCGATTCCGTCGTCAGCGTCCTGAGCGCCGGCATGGCCGTACAGATGCCTTTCGGCGAAGCGGTGCGGTTGGCCAATCTGGCCGGCGGCGTGGCCTGCACGCGCAAGGGCGTGGCCCCCGTTGCCTGGGAAGACCTGGTTTCCTGATGGCCCCCTTGCTTCCTTTTCGGGCACATTGCTTACCTTTCGGGCCCGCCACCTTTTTCCCCTTCCGATGCTGAACCGAATCCGAACATCCCTCCGCGATAGTCTGCTCGTCAAACAGGCGCTGCTCGAAGACGAGGCCCTTCAGGCCGAACTGGCCCGGGCGGCCGAGCGGTGCGCAGCGGTGTTGCGCGACAAGGGCCGGGTGCTGTTCTGCGGCAACGGCGGCAGCGCCGCGGACGCCCAGCACCTCGCGGCCGAACTGTCGGGAAGGTTTTATCTGGACCGCCGCCCCTTGGACGCCGAAGCCCTGCACGTCAATTCCTCTTACCTCACCGCGGTGGCCAACGATTTCGGCTACGAGCACGTTTTTGCGCGCGCCATCTTGGCCAAAGGCCGCTCGGGCGATGCGCTGCTGGCCTTTTCCACCTCGGGCAACTCCCCCAATGTGCTGCGTGCCGTCGAAGCGGCCCACGGGCTGGGCATGCACACGATCGCCTTCACGGGCCGAAATCCCGGCCAAATGGGCCAACTGCACTGCTCGCACCTGTTTGCCGTGCCCTCCGACGACACGCCGCGCATCCAAGAAGGGCACCTGCTCCTCGGGCATATCCTGTGCGAACTGGTGGAAAACATGCTTTTCGGAGAGGGGGGGGGAGTGTCTGAACGGTGATTTCTGCAATCAAATGAGGGATATGATGCTTTTTGCTCCGATGGGGCTTTATGTGGGCGTATTTTTTGATGGTCAAATCCGGATACCTACATGTCCTTACCTTCAACCCAAAATTGTCATTGGGAAAAATCTCTAATGGCCGCCATTAGAGATCATCGATTGTAAAAAATTGAAATACATTCTATAAAGCACGGTTGAGCTCCTCGAAAACAAAGATCGACCCGTAAGGAATTATTACGCCCCAGCCGGCCTTCGAGAAAATCCCGACAGCGCGGCTTTTGGTAGCGGGCCTGAGCGA
>JBEIJQ010000026.1:0-23568 GCA_040380145.1 Lewinellaceae bacterium
ACCGGATTTTTGGCCCCGCTCACCGATGCCGCCGAGTTCGCAAAGGGCCTCAACTGGGTATTGGAAGACGGGGAACGCCGACAGTATTTGTCGAACGCCTCCCGCCAAAGGGCCGAAAACGAGTTTTCCTACCGTGCGGTCGGCCAGCGATTCGAGGAGTTTTACCGCGGGCTGTTGGACAAGTCCCCGGTAGCCAAAAAGGATTCCACGGTGATGGACAGGCCTTCGTCCAATTTGAACAACGGCTTGTAGCCCAATAGTCTTTCGGCCTTGGTCGTGTCGGCCAGGGAGTCCCGCACATCGCCGGCACGGGCTTCCCGGTGGACCACCGGACTGGATGAACGGGAGAGCGTCCGGATCTTTTCGTAGAGCCCCAGGACGGAAATGTTTTCTCCGCAGCCCACATTGTACACTTGGCCGATCGCATCGGGGTTGTCGGTGAGCATCGCCTTCACGTTGAGCTGCACCACGTTTTCAACGAAAGTGAAATCACGGGTCTGGCCGCCGTCGCCGGTGATGTAAACGGTTTCGTTTTTCATGCAGGCCTCCACGAAAAGCGGGATCACGGCCGCGTAAATGCCTTTGGGGCTTTGGCGCGGGCCGAACACATTGAAGTAGCGGAATCCGATGAATTCCATCCCGTACAGGGTGCCGAAGTTGGCGGCGAACAGTTCGTTGGTGTATTTGCTGATCGCGTAGGGCGAAAGCGGTTTGCCGATGCGTTCTTCGACCTTGGGCAACCGGGGCTCGTCGCCGTAAACCGACGAGGAAGAGGCGTACACAAACCGTTTGATGCCCTGTTCGTGGGCCGCCAGCACGAGGTTCACGAACGCGTCCACATTGTGGCGGATCGTCTGGTCGGGATGCTTGATCGAGCGCGGAACGGAGCCTAGAGCGGCCTGATGGCAGATCACGTCGATGCCTTTGACCGCTTCGCGGCAGGCGGACAGATCGCTGAGATCCAGTTCGAGGAAGGTGTATCTCGGATGGCCGGCGAACAATTCAATGTTCTCGCGGAAACCGGTCAGGAGGTTGTCGGCCACCACGACGCGTTTGGCCCCGTGTTTCAACAGGTATTCGCACAAATGCGAACCGATGAAGCCCGCGCCGCCGGTGACCAAAATGGAAAGTCCGTCCAACGGCTTGTCGTGATAGGCGATTTCGTACATATTTCGAGAAAAAGGTTTGAAAGGGGGGGCAAAAAATCGGCTCAAAGATAGGTTTTCTTCCATGCGTTCAGGGCATAGAGGAACCACATGAAGTGCGGGTTCACGAACTTTTTGTCCCCCAAAAAATCCGAAACGGAGCGCTGCACGTATTTTCCGTCCAATTCGAACGCGTCCAAAAAGGACCGGTCGTGGGGCAATGCCTCGAGGTCGGGGCGGAGCATGCCCCGCAGCCAGTCGCCCATCGGGATCGCGAAGCCCTGCTTGGGCCTTTCGATCAGCGATGACGGCACATGCCGGTACAGGATCTGCCGCAGGATGTATTTCGACTTGCCGTCCCGTATCTTGAAACGGTCGGGCAGCGACAGCGCGTACTCGATCACCCGGTGGTCGAGAAACGGCTCCCGTCCCTCCAGGGCCACCTGCATGGTCGCCCGATCGACTTTCGTCATGATATCGCCTTCGAGATAGGTCTCGATGTCGGCCGCCCCGAGGTAGGCGAGAAAGTGGTCCTCGGCGGGGGATAGTTCCGAACGGTACCGAGGGGTGAAATGCGGCATCAGCTTGCGCGCCTCTTCCTCGGGCAGATATACCGACGAACGGTTGAAAAAATCCAGCGCGTCCACTGCCGCGAGCGCTTGGCGGAACTTGTCGAACTTGTTGGAAACCCCGCGGTAGCCCTTGACTACGGGCAGGCGGGAGGCGTTGCGCTCCAGCCACAAGGGGTCCACTCCCTTGGCCACGGCCCCCAGCGTGTTGCGCAAAAAACCGGGCATCCGTTGGATCTTGGGATAAAACAACTGCGCGATCTCGTATTTGGTGTAGCCGCCGAACAGTTCGTCGCCGCCGTCGGCGGAAAGGCTCACCGTCACATGCTCCCGGGCCATCCGCGAAACCAAGTAGGTCGGGATGCCCGAACTGTCGCCGAAAGGCTCGTCGTACCACTCCGACAGTTGCGGGACGAGGCGGCGGAAATCATCCTCCGTGCAGTACAGTTCGTGGTGCTCCGTACCCAAATGCGCGGCCACGGCTCGGGCATGCTCGGCCTCGTCGAACCGCGGGTCGCGGAAACCGATCGTAAAGGTCTTGAGCGGGCGAGGAGAATTTTTCTGCAAAAGAGCGGTCACCAGCGAAGAATCGATGCCGCCGCTGAGGAACATCCCCACGGGCACATCGGCCACCATCCGCAGTTGAAAACTCTCCGTGAGCAGTTCTTCCAGTTCGTCGGCCACTGCCTCGTCCGACATCTGGTCGAAGCGACGGCCATCGGCCACGGCTTTTTCGTAATCGGGCCGCCAATAGCGCCGCTCTTCTGGCCGCCCCTTGGCATCCAAGGTGAGGTATGCCCCGGGGAGCAATTTGCGCACGTATCGATAAATCGAACGCGGCGCCGGGATGTAGCCCTGCTGCAAAAACAGCGAAACCGCCTCGCGATCGATCGATTTGTCGAAATCGGGATGCTCCAAAAGCGCCTTCAGTTCGGATGCGAACAGCAGCAGTCCGTCTTTCCAGTACCAATACAGGGGCTTCACCCCGATCCGGTCGCGGCACAGGGTCAGGCGCTGCTCTTTTTTGTCCCAAACGATGAAAGCGAACATCCCGCGGAATTTCTGCACGCAATCTTCGCCCCAGGCCATGAACCCTTTGAGCACCACCTCGGTGTCGGTCCCGGTCCGGAAACTGTGCCCGAGCGCTTCGAGTTCGCGGCGGATCTCGGCAAAATTGTACACCTCTCCGTTGAGGACGATGCAGTGGTCGCCGGCGTGCAACGGTTGGGTGCCGGCCTCCGACAGATCGAGGATGCTCAGGCGTCGGTGCCCCAGCGCCAAGGGCGTCCGTTCATCGAAGTAGGCGCCGGCGGCATCTGGTCCGCCGTGGCGAAGGCGGTCGCGCATCGCTTCCAGCACGGCTCGGCGATCGTAATTGGTCTGGGCGCGCAAGTCCCAATAACCGGCAAGTCGGCACACGGGTAAAAGTTTTTGGCAAAAAAATATCGAAAAAAATCGTGGCCGGGTGAGATCAGCGGCCTCCGAAGAAAGAGTCGACGAAAGAACGCTTGTCGAAAACCTGCAACTGGTGGATGCCCTCGCCCACCCCGATGTATTTGATGGGCACTTTGAACTGGTCGGAGATCCCGATCACCACCCCGCCCTTGGCCGTGCCGTCGAGCTTGGTGAGGGCGAGACAGGTCACCTCGGTGGCCTTGGTGAATTCCTTGGCCTGCTCGAAAGCGTTTTGGCCGGTGGAGGCGTCGAGCACCAACATCACCTCGTGCGGCGCGCCCGGAATGTTCTTTTCGATCGAGCGTTTGATCTTGGTGAGCTCCGCCATCAGGTTGGTCTTGGTGTGCAGGCGACCGGCCGTGTCGATGATCACCAGGTCGTGGCCCTGCTCGGCGGCGATCTTGCAGGTTTCGAACGCTACCGCGGACGGATCGGCGTTCATGCCCTTGGAAAAGAAATCCACGCCCGAGCGGTCGGCCCAGATCTTCAGCTGGTCCACCGCGGCGGCCCGGAAAGTGTCGGCTGCCCCCAGCAGGACTTTTTTGCCCTGGGCCTTGAACTGCTGGGCAAGTTTGCCGATCGTGGTGGTCTTGCCCACTCCGTTGACGCCCACCACCATGATCACATAGGGGTGCGGTGCATCGGGGATGTGGTATCCGGTGGTCTCGGCGGTGTTGTTTTCCGACAGCAACTGCACGATCTCGTCGCGCAGGATGAAATTCAGTTCGTCGGCCCCGACATACTTGTCGCGGGCCACCCGTTCTTCGATCCGCTTGATGATCTTGACCGTGGTAGCGATCCCCACATCGGAGGTGACCAGCACCTCTTCGAGGTTGTCGAGCACTTCCTCGTCCACGGTCGCTTTGCCGACGAGCGCCCGGGAGAGCTTGTTGAAAAAACCCGTGCGCGATTTTTCCAGGCCCTTGTCGAGGTCCTCGCGCGTTTCTTCCTTGGATTTACCGCCCAGCCAATTTTTGAAAAAACCCATGGTGCCGAACAACTGACGGTTTGAGAAAGGGAATAGAAAGTTCGCCCGTAAAAGCGAAAAAAAGGCTTCGCTCTATGGAATAGAGGAAGCCTTTTGCGAAAAGTTGCAACGTCGGCGATTACTTCGCCGCAAGGAACTCATCCACTTTGTCTTTGTGGATCATGACTTCCTTGTAAGAGTACTTGCCGGTGGCCGGATCCTTGATGCTGCGCACCACTTTGACGAAATCCTTGCCGGAACCTGCATTGGCGGCACGGGCCGCGACTTTGGCGTTTTTGGAGACTTTTTTGGCCATGGCTCAAATTTTTTACTTGATTTCTTTATGTACGGTGTAACGCTTGAGGATGGGATTGAACTTGCGGATCTCCATGCGCTCGGGCGTGTTCTTGCGGTTTTTTTGGGTCACGTACCGCGACGTGCCGGGCATTCCGGAAGTTTTGTGCTCCGTGCATTCGAGGATGACCTGGATGCGGTTGCCTTTGCTTTTCTTGGCCATTGCCGTAAGATGTTTGCTGGTTTATGAAATCAACAGCCGGTGGCGCCGAGGTTGATGCCCCGACCAAAGCCCTTGGCCTGCTGTTCCTTGATGAATTGATAAACGCCTTTCTTGTCGATCGTGCGCAGGCACTGGGTCGTGAGGCGCACGGTGATCCATTCGCCCGTTTCGGGGACGAACAGGCGCTTGCGCTGCAGATTGGGCTCGAAACGGCGCTTGGTCTTGCGGTTCGAGTGGGAAACGCTGTTGCCCACGATGGGACGCTTTCCGGTAAGTTGACAGACCTTGGACATGATGAAGTGAAATTCAATACTACTTTAAAAAAAGAAGGGCGAAAAAAGTTTTTCGCCCTTGTCAAAAATGGTCGTGATTCCGAAAGGATTCGAACCTTTAACCTTTAGATCCGTAGTCTAATGCTCTATCCAGTTGAGCTACGGAACCATTTTTAAGCGGGCACAAAGATAAGCCTTTTTTTATCTTTGCAATACCCAAGCGCAAATTTTTGAAAAAAAGTTTCCTTCCCCTGACCGTTCTCCTTCCCGTGTTCAACGAGGCGGAACACCTCCCCGAGGCCCTCGCCAGCGCCACGGAAGCGGCTGAAATCATCGTGGTGGACTCGTTCAGCACGGACGCCACGCCCGACCTGGCGCGAAAGGCCGGGGCAAAGGTATTCCAACGGGCCTATGTTTCGCCCGCCGACCAAAAAAACTGGGCCATCCCGCTGTGCGCCAACCCTTGGGTACTGCTGCTGGACGCCGACGAACGGCTCACGCCCGAATTGGTCGCCGAACTGTCGGCACTCTTCGCCGCCGGCGATCCGCCCTGCGATGCGTACCGGATCCCCCGGCGCAATTATTTCATGGGCAAAAGAGTGCGCTTCAGCGGCTGGCAGAACGACGCGCCCGTCCGCTTCGTGCGCCGCGACCGCTGCCGCTACCTCGATACGATGGTGCACGAGACCTTCGATGAACGGGGGCTGCGGATCGGAAGGCTGCGTTCCCCCCTGCTCCACTACACCTGCACGGACCTGGCCTTTTTCACGGAAAAACAGCGGCGGTACGCCCATCGATCGGCCCTCGACCATTTCGACAAAACCCCGAGGGTCAATTTTTTCCATCTTTGGATCAAGCCCGCTTTCCGTTTTTTCAAGCACTTTGTCCTCGGGGGAGGTTTCCTCGACGGGCGCACCGGCTGCCGCATAGCCCGCCTGATGGCGCTCGGCGTCCGCTGGCGTTACGAGCATATCCGGGAATGGCGGAAAAAAAATCCGGTCGTGTAACCGGATTTTTCCGCTGGACCGCTGCCGGATGCCTTTTTGCCCCCCATTAAGCCATATATTGCGGGACCAAAAAAATCCGTCCCCTGCGATGTCTTTTCAACGAACCCAACAACTCTTCGCCCGATTCGGCTTCGGGATGACGCCCGCAGAGTACCACCGCTGGCGGAAAGGCCGTTTCGAGGACGCCCTCGACGACCTGTTCAAAGGTGCCCGCCGTTGCACCGACATGGCCCTCCCGGATCCGGGGCCCGCCACGATGATGGACGGCGAGATGGAGCAAAAGCCCCTTTACATGGCCGGCCCCCAGTGGATGCGCCGAATGGCCGATCCCACCGCCAGCCCCCTGCTCGAGAAAATGACCCTTTTCTGGCACGGGCATTTTGCCTGCGAACCGCGGGCACCTTTCTTGGCCGTGGCCTATTGCAACACCCTGCGGAAAAACGCCCTCGGCTCGTTCCGCGAACTGCTGCTGGCCGTCGCCAAGGACGCCTCCATGATCCGCTACCTCAACAACCAACAGAACCGCAAGAACAGCCCCAACGAAAATTTCGCCCGCGAACTGCTCGAACTCTTCACTCTGGGGCACGGCCATTACTCCGAAACGGACATCAAAGAGGTCGCCCGCGCGTTCACCGGTTGGTCCAGCACCAAAGGCGGGGAATTCGTTTTTCGGGAAAAACTCCACGACGACGGGGAAAAAACTTTCTTGGGCCGCACCGGCAAATGGAAGGGAGAGGACATCGTTGACATCTTGCTGGAAAAAAAGCGGACGGCGGAATTTCTGACCACCAAGCTCTGGCGTTTTTTTGTGGGCGAAACCCCCGACCCCGTTGCCGTGGCCGAACTCTCCGGAAAATTCTATGCATCGGGTTACGACATCGGTCGCCTCGTGCGCGACCTCGCCGAACACCCGGCCCTGCAACGCCCTGAGAATGTCGGCGACCACATCAAATCCCCCGTCGAGCTCATCGTCGGGCTGATGCGCAACGCCGGATTCGGCTTTCCCGACGACCAGTCGCTCCTCTTCCTGCAGCGCGCGTTCGGCCAGGTACTGTTTGCCCCGCCCAATGTGGCGGGTTGGCCCGGCGGAAAAAACTGGATAGACAACTCCTCGCTCCTCCAGCGGCTCAACCTCGGGGCCGCCCTGTGCCTCGCCAGCGGACTGGACATCCGGATCAAAGAGGAATTCGAAAGCCCCGGCGCCAGTCCCCAGCTCAAACGGGTCGAGGCCAGCGTGGACCTGTCTGTGCTCCGCGGCCTGTTGTCGCCGTATCCAACGGAAACGCCCGAGGAGGTCATGGCCGATTTTTTCCTGCCTGATGCCAAAGCTGTTCGCTGGGATGCCCTGCGCCCGGTCATCGACCGCGAAACCGACCCCGAGCGCCGGCTGATCTTGACGGTGATCGGCTTCATGTCCCTTCCGGAATTCCAACTCACCTGATCGCCATGAACCGGAGAAAATTTCTTCAACAAAGCATCCTTGCCGCCGCCGGAACCTTGTTCGCCCCTCTCTTCGTGCGCGCGATCGACGGCGCCCGCCGCCCGAACGCCGGCGGCAAGCGGCTCGTGGTCGTGCAGCTTTCCGGCGGCAACGACGGCCTCAACACCGTCGTGCCGTTCGCCGATGATCTGTACCACCGTCTGCGGCCCAACATCGCCCTGCCCACCGAAAAACTTCTCCGGCTCGACGACCGACAGGCCCTCCACGTGCAGCTCGCCGCCTTGAAGGGCCTCTACGACGAGGGCCACTTGGCCGTGCTCAACTCGGTCGGCTATCCCGACCCGGACCGTTCCCATTTCCGCTCGATGGACATTTGGCACACGGCCAGCGCCGCCGACGAGTATCTCTCCACCGGCTGGTTGGGGCGTTACCTGGAAAGCGGCTGCACGGGCTGCGACAACCCGCACCACGCCATCGAAGCAGACGACGTGCTCAGTACGGCGCTCAAAGGTCATGTGCGCAGCGGTTTCGCCATCAGCGATCCGGCCCGCCTCCGTCGCGGCCTTCAAAACCCCGTCGTGCAGCACCTCGTGGAGCATCACCACGGCCACGAGCACGAAGGCAACACCGCCTATTTGTACAAAACCCTGCTCGACACCGCCAGTTCGGTCGAATATCTCGCCGAAAAACTCCGCCCCAAGAGCCGCGTCCTGCCATCCCCTTACCCCAACTCCTTTTTTGCCAAGGATCTCCGGCAGGTGGCCGATCTCATCGCGGCCGATTGCAATGCGCGGGTCTATTATGTCTCCTTGCCCGGTTTCGACACCCACGCCAACCAGCATGCCCGGCAAGACAAGCTGCTGGGGCAGCTGGGCCAAGGGCTGGGCGCTTTCGTGGCCGATCTCAAGGCCAACGGGTTTTTGGACGATACGCTGGTGATGGTCTTTTCCGAGTTTGGCCGTCGGGTGGCCGAAAACGGCAGCAAGGGCACCGACCACGGAGCGGCCAACAACCTGTTCCTGATCGGAGGAGCGCTCCGCCGCCAGGGCATCCTCAACCCGGCGCCCGACCTCGCGGTCCTCGACAAAGGCGACCTGCCCTACCAAGTGGATTTCCGCTCGGTATATGCCACCATCCTCCGGAATTGGCTCGGCGCCGACGACCGGGCCGTCCTCGGACACCCAATGGAACTGCTCGATTTCGTTTGAGCGGCACCCGTTGTCGGGCGGCCATTACAAAGGGTTTTTTCCAACTGATCTGCTAAGGCTGCAAGTCCGGCCTTTGTGCCGTTGCCCCAAAACAAAAAGGCGCCCGAACTGATTCGGGACGCCTTTCGTCTACTCTCTCTAAACATAAGCCAATTTACAGGTCTGTGAGGCTCTATCAAATGCATACCGGGCTTGGTTGCCGAGCAGCGGCGGGAGGGATATCGCCTTGTCTTTTGAAGACGGAGCAAAGGTAGATGGCCCAGCTGGGCCGCCCTATGTGAATTTTTCAATTCATGTGACTTTATTTTTTAGGTAAATTTATTTTTTTAATTTATAAAAATATATAAAACAGTTTAATGTAAATAAAATCATACATAATTTGCAACATTTTATGTGCAAGGCCAAAAAAGAAAACTCCCCGTCCAGCAGGACGGGGAGTTTTGGAAAAACCCGGAGAAGGCGGATCAGTTTTTCACCAAACGGCGGGTCGTCGTGTGCTGGCCGGTGATGACCTGGATGTTGTAGAGGCCTGCGGGCAGGTGTTTCACATCGAGGGCCTTGCGGAAATTGCCCTGTACGGTTCCGAGTTGTTGTCCCATCACGCGCTTGCCCGTGGCGTCGAACAAGATCCATTCGGTCTGGGCGCGCTCGGTCGTGGAGAATTCGAGGAAGAACTCCCCGTCCGTGGGGTTGGGCTGGATCTGGAAGTATTCCATGTTGGCGGGCAGGTCGTTGGCTCCCATGCAGGGATCGACGGCCACCACGATTTCTTCGCGGGGAGAAACGCAGGTTTCGTCGGGCATTTTGACTTCCCAATCGAAGAAGTAGTAGAAATAATCTTGGCCATAGCCCGAATCGGTGATGTCGAGCACACCGGGCAAAGAATAGGGGTACGACACATTGGAGTTGCTGCGCTTGAGGTTGGGGTTGGCGGTGCATCCGAGTTCGTAGTCGGTGCCGGGCGTGAGCGGGAAGTTGAGCGTCACGCGGCTTTCGCCGGCGGGAATGTTCACCGTGGCGGATTGCAGCACGGTACCTGCGTTGTCGCGCAGTTCGATCGTGCGGTTGCCGGCGTTGTTGGCGAACACGAGCACGGAATTGAGCGTGCAGGCGGCATAGACGGTGAAAATCTCAAATCCCGTGACTTGCGGGTTGCCGGTCGTGTACACGGTGTCGGGGCCTACGTAACCGGTGGCGCCGATGCGGGTCTCGAAGTTTTCGACCCAGTAGCTGGTCGTGGCGTTGAGTGCGGGCGTGGTGAAGGTATTGCCGCTGAACAACAGGTTGCCGCCCTGCGGGGCGTCGTACCAGTTGACCGTACCCGCTGCGGTGGCTTCCAAAACAGCGGATTGGCCCATGCACATCAGCGTATCGCCGGCGACGGGAGCGGCGGGAGGGGCGATGTTCACCACCATGGTGTCGGTCTGGATGACGCCGCAGGGAGTGGTGACCTGGCAGGTGTAGGAACCGCTGGCGTTGGCCGGGATGGTCGGCGTGGTCTCGCCGTTCGACCACAGGTAAGAGGAGCCGATGGGAGTGACGGACAAGGTCAGGCCGTTGGCATCACAGGTGTTGGTGGGGCCGCTGGCGGCGATGTCCAGATCGGTTGCGCCGTTGGTTTGACGGGTCAGGGTGATGGGGGCCCACATCACGTTGTCGTCGTAGCGGGTTTCCATCAGGAAATGGTTGGGATCCACTTCGACCACCACGGCATAGTCGCCGTTGCAGGTGCCGGGAGGGATCGTGATGTACATCCCGTCGAGGTACTGATAATAGATATCGGTATAGCCCACGGAAATGCCCTGTTGGGTCGGGCTGCAGTTGTAGTTGCCGCCGCCGAGGCCGTTGTTGGGCAGGCCGTTGGTGATGATGTTGTCGTTGTCGTCGCGGCAATGGCCATTGTAAAATCCGCAGGTGCCGTAGTCCATCAGGCAGAAGCCCAGCTTGGCGCCGGAGCCGATGATGGGCCAGTTGAGCGGATTGGGATCGGCCGTTTGCACGCGCAGGGTGTAAACGCCCCATTCGTCGAAATGCGAGTGGCCGTGGTTGGGGTGGTAGGTCATCGAACCGGCCCAGCGCACCCAGCTGGTCATCGTGTTGCCTTCCTTGCGGTAGATGCGCTGGCGCACCAGTTGTTTGGGGGTGGAACCATCGGGGCACTGCTGCAGGCCTCCGGGAGAGTTGATGGTATCGGCACCGCACACGAAAAAGTTGGTGCCTTCAACGGTGAGCGGGCCCCAACCCACACTGGGCGTGCTCACGGAAACGCGCAACATGCCTGGTGTTTCCGGATTTTCCGTCGGGTCAACGAGCAGGTCGTAGCTGACCTTGATGTTGGGGATCAGGTCACAAGTATCGGAGCCGTCCGGGCAGTCGCAGCCCGTGGCGTTTGTCGTGGTGCATTGCGCCGACAAATAGACGGAGCCGAAAAGCAACAGCAGGGTAAAGAGTTTTTTCATGCAGAAAATAAAGGGTTTGAAAGAAGGAGTATAAATGCGAAAAGGATGTATTTGTTCACAAAACACAAAATTAGGCCTTTTTGTGGGGCGAAGTCATTTTTTTTGGGAATTTTTGTCGTCTAAAAAGCATTATGGACAATAATAACGAACCCTCGAAATATCTGCACGGCTACTCCAAACGAGAGCAGCTGCGCCTCTTGGAACAAGCAGAGACATTGGCGCCCTTCATTTACTCGAGACTGGATTTCAGCGGTGCGCGGCGCCTGCTCGAGGTCGGCTGCGGGGTCGGTGGACAGACCCAATGGCTGCTGCGACGATATCCCGGCCTGCAAATCACCGGACTGGAGAAGGTGCCCGATCAATTGGTCCGAGCCGAACTGCTCCGGGCATCGATTCCCGAACTGTCCGACCGTTGGGATCTGCAACGGGCCGATGCGCTCGATCTCGGCGATTTCGACGGCTCAGGCTACGACACGGCCCTTTTTGTGTGGGTATTGTAGCATCTGCCCGATCCGCTCAGAGCCATCCGCGAACTGGTGCGCATGCTGCCGTCGGGAGCAAAAGTGGTGGCCACGGAGGTTTTCCAGAGCAGTTTGTTTTTGTATCCCGACTGTCCTTCGATGAAGATTTTTTGGCAAAAGACCATCGATTTCCAGCGCTCCTTGGGCGGAGATGCGGACGTAGGCCCGCGTTTGGGCGCCCTTTTCGCACAAGCCGGACTGACATCGGTGGACACTTGGATGTGCCCCATGCACTTCGACGCGGCCCGCGACCCCGAGGGATCGAAAGCGATCCTGGCCTATTGGCGCGACCTGACGCACAGTGCTCTGCCCGCCATGGAGGCGGCCCGGGTTTCGGACGAAACGGAATGGCGCAGCGCCGATCGGGAAATGGAATTTTTGCAGTCCTCCCCGGACGCTGTCTTCAGCTACACCTCGTTTCAAGCCGTGGGCACCGTTCCTTAAATACTCCCCTGCAGCCCGGAATAATAGATCAGGTACCACTTGCCGTCCCGCAGCAGAAATCGCCGCTCGGTGTAATACGCGTTCATCACGATCAGGCGTTCGACCACCATATCGCCGATTTTTTTCATTTCCTGCCGTACCTCGGCGGAATTTTCCGGAGGAGGAATCTGCTTGGGGAAATTCTCCCGGGTCAGCACCACGGTATCGCCCCGTGTGTACAGACTGTCGAAGTCGCCCGCTACATATTTCAGCGGAAAAGCAACGCGCGAAAATTGAAATGCGGTATCGGTGAAAAAGCGTCCCAGAAACTCCGGGAAATCTTCGTTGCCGTTCTGGTCGGTGGCTATTTTGGGCGGATTGCCCGATTGGCAGGCAGCAGCCAACAACAAAAAGAGCAGAGAGAGTTGCGATAGGATTCTCATGGGAAAATAAATTGGCGAAAAGCAACGGAGGAAAACGACTTGAAAAAACAAAAAGTATTTACCTGACAGCTTGGAAGCGTTTGAGCAACTCCTCCATCTTGGTCTTGTATTCCTGTTGGACGGCCACCATGGATTCCACACTGGGCAGATCCGCATGGTCGTGGTCGTGGTCGTGTGCATGGTCATGCCCATGGTCGTGCCCGTGATCATGGCTGCTGCCGGGAATTTCGGGAATCATTTTTTGGTAATCGCGGAACTCTACGACCAAGGCCTTGAGCGATGCCGTGTCTCGGCCCGCGGCCAAGGCGGAATCCACCGCGGGAAGCAGGGCCTCGATCTGTTTTTCGACCTCCATCGCTTCTCGGTGGATTTTTTCCGCCGGAGCATAATCGGGCTTCTCGGCCTCGTTGCCGGCCGAACCACAGGAAAACACAAAAAACAAGGGAAAGAGCAGCAGTAGGGTCAGGTGTCGCATGGCGCTTGTTGGTTTTCAACAAAATAAATTCAAAAATAGAAATTTCTTCCCGATCATTCTCCGTTTTGAATAGGGCGAAGATCATAAATTTTTCGGATGTCCTCGATCAAGGACGGTATGTCGAGGGCCAGATCTTTCAACAGGCCCGTGCGGACATCGAAAACCCAGCCGTGCACCAAGGGAAATCCCGTCCGATACCACGAGCGCTGCACATGGTCTATTTTGACGACATTGATGCACTGCTCTCGCACATTGAGCTCCACGAGCCGGTCAAAGCGGGCATGCTCGTCCGAAATCGCATCCAGTTCGTCTTGGTGCAGACGGTAAACATCCCGGATGGACTGCAACCAACTGTTGAGCTGCCCCATGTCCTTGGGATACAAAGCGGCCTTGACGCCGCCGCATTCGTAATGGCCGCACACTACGATGTGCTTCACCTGCAAATGCTCCACGGCATATTGCACCACGGCGTTCAGATTGTTGTCTGCGGCCACCACCAAGTTGGCCACATTGCGGTGCACGAAAATCTCCCCGGGATCGGCTCCCATCAGCTCCTCGGCCGTCACCCGGCTGTCCGAACAGCCGATGTACAGATGCTCCGGGCTTTGTCCGCCGGACAACTTGTCGAAATAATGCGGATCCCGGGCGAGCTTTTCGGCGACCCACTGTTTGTTGCTCTCGAAAAAATCTTGGAACATAAGGTTGGTATGCTTTGGCGAAAAATCGATTGAAGATAAATTATAAAACCCTGAAAAAAAATACTTTGCTCAAAAAATCGGTTTAAAAGGTGTTGGCAAAAAAAGGCCTTTCTTCGGGAAGCGCCCTAAGGCCTTGTAAAAACCAAGTGTGGAAAAGGCGAATCTCGAAAGCCGCACCAATGGCGGAGCCGATTCCAAAAACTGTTGGGGGCGTATATCGAGCGATGGGGCCCAACCGCCACATCGTCCCAGGTGTGGTGGTGGTAGTGTGCCGACATTTCGGGATGCCCCTGCTCCGCATAGTACCGACGGGAACGCTCGGCCGCTGCCTTCGCTTCTGCCGGGCCTCGGTAGATCGGACTGTCGAGCACGTGGATTTCACCCCCATCGGCAAGCAACTCGCCGAGCCGCTCCAACAGTCGGCCCAGATCGGTGAAATATTGTACGGAGGCGGCCAAATAAACCACATCGAAACCGCCCTTGCGAAACGGGAGGTCGAACACGTCGCCGAGGACCCATTGCAGTTGCGGGCCGCCGAAAACCCGCGCGGCTTGTTGCAGTTCGGGCAGGTTGTTGTCCACCCCGACCACCGTCCCCTGGGTCCTTTGGGCCACCCGGGCGGCCAGCCAACCGTTGCCGCATCCCAGTTCCAAAGCAGTGAATGGCCGATCGCCGAAACGGCCGCGCAGGTAGGCAGACAACCGCTCCGAAGATCGGGCGCGCAAAGCCCACTCGCCGGCGTGCTGATGCTCCCGCGGAACTTTCGGCAGACCGCGCAGCAATTCGTCTGTGCAGATACGGCCCTCTTTTTCGCGCAGAGAAACGTACGCGTCCGGGTCGCCCACGTTATTTTCCGGCAAAAAAATTTGTACCCCTTGCTCGACGGCAAGGCATGGACCAGCAAAAAACTGTGGTATGAAATCCGACATTCGGTGGGTTGTGGACGACAAATATAGAAACAGCCGCGCATGGTCGGCGGAAAAACAAGCGGTGCATGGTCTGGCCTGTATTTCGCCCGCACTTTGGTGCCATGAGACCGGCTCATTCCCTCTTCAACAGCATGGAGAGTGGTTTTACAGACGGAATTCCGATTTTTTACAAAAAAAAATACCGCTCTATCCGATTATTCTCCTTTTCTCCGAGCGCATGGCCAATTCCTTTTTTCTTTTTATTTTTAAAAATAAAATATATAAAAATCAGATATTCAATTTTTTGTATATTTTTTTTCCGCTTTTCGGATTTCGTTGGCACACAATGGGGGATCCGCTTTATTTTTGTGTGTTTTTCATCAAAAAAACAAAACGCCCATGCGCAAGTCGATTTTTTCTTTTGTCCTGATCGGCTGTTTGTCGGTAGCAACCGGGGCCTTGTTCGGGCAGGGCCGCCGTCCCGCCGACGATTCGATGGTGGCTTTTGAGGCGGATGTATCGGTGTCCGCGGGCATTCCCGCGCCACCGGCTTTTGTGCCGCGGGCCGCGGCGGAGTGGGAAGAGATCCAGGCTTTGGTGATCGCTTGGACGACCTACAATTTCGATCAGGCCGCGCACCAGAACATCCTGACGGAGATCGTGCGCAACGCCCAACAGGAATGTCGGGTGATCATCAACTGCGATGTACCGACGTATTCGGAGGCGTACGTGCGCAACTACCTTGCCCAGCGCGGGGTGCCGATGACCAACCTGGAATTTTATGAGATCCCGTCCAACACTTTTTGGATCCGTGACTATTTTTCCAACGGCATCTACGAAAACGATGTGGACTCGCTGGCCTTCGTGGACTGGTACTACAACCGCCCGAGCCGTCAGCTCGACAACACCCTGCCCGTGAAACTCGCCGATTCGCTCGGGTACGAGACCTACGAGGCCACGCAAAGCCCCGACCGCCTGCTGGTTCACACCGGCGGCAATTACATGGGTGACGGCATGGGCACGGCTTTTTCCTCCGAACTGGTGCTCGACGAAAACGCCGATCCCGGGCTCAACCCAAATGTGTACAACGAGGCCGAGATCGACACCTTGATGAAAAGGTACATGGGCATCCGGCGCTACATCAAAATGCCCACGCTGCCATACGATGGGATCCACCACATCGACATGCACATGAAGCTCTTGGACGAGGAAACGCTCTTGGTGGGCCAATATCCCGTCGGGGTTTCCGACGGTCCGCAGATCGAAGCCAACCTGCAGGCCGTGCTGGCGGGCTATCTGTCTTCTTTCGGCACGCCCTACAGGGTCGTGCGCATTCCCATGCCGCCCGACATCAACGGTCGCTACCCCGATCAGGGCGGTGATTACCGCACCTATACCAACGCCGTTTTCGTCAATCGGACGATCCTGCTGCCCATCTACGAGGAACGCTACGACACCACGGCACTTCGGATCTGGCGCGAGGCCATGCCGGGATATCGCGTGGTGGGCATCCCTTGCGACGACATGATCAATCTTTCTGGGGCCATCCACTGCATCACCCACTGCGTGCCCGCCGCCGATCCCCTGCGCATCGTGCACCGCTCGTTGGGCGACCGCTGCGCCGACCAGCCGGTGGCCGTGACGGCGCTGGCCCAGCATCGCTCGGGCATCCAAGAAGCCGAGCTTCGCTGGACATTGGACACCGCCTTGGGCTGGAACACCGTGCCGATGCAGCCCGTGGGGCTGGACTCTTTCGTCGGGTTCATCCCCCCGCAGGCCGATGGAGCCGTGGTGCATTATTATGTGCGCGCCGTGTCCAACAGCGGCAAGGAAATGTCGCGTCCCATGCCGGCCCCACAAGGTTTTTGGCGCTTTCGGAGCGATTGCCCCACGGGACTGGCCGATCCGTCCCGTCCTTTTCAGACGATCAGGGCCTACCCCAATCCCGCCCGCGGCGAGGTGGTGCTGGAATGTCCGGGCGCCGGGGGCGGATCGGCCTCGGTCTGGATATCGGATGTCTCCGGTCGAATGCTCGGCCTGTTGTATCGGGGCGGCATTGCGCCTGAGGGCCCACTGCGTCTGGACATCGGCGGATATGCGCCCGGCACCTATTTCCTCACGGTGGTCACGGCCGACGGGCAGGCCACGGCCAAAATCGTTTTGCAGAGATGAACTTCGCTCCGGGAGACCGCATCCGCTTTGTTTATACCGGCCAAGAGGCCGTGGTCATTTCGGTTGATTTCGATGGCATGCTGTCGGTGCGCACCCTGCCCGAAGGCGAGGTATTGCCCGCCTTCGCCGAGGACGTGGTGGCTTTGGCGGATTTCCGGGGCGTGGTGGCCCCGCCGATGGCCAAGCCGCCGAAGCCGCCGAAAGTCGCGCCCAAGCGCACCTCCGACCTTTTTTTCGAATCTGACGCGGCTTTTCGGGAAATGGAAAGGCGGTTGGAGGGCAAGGAAACAGATCCGGTAAAAAAAGCGGGTCCGACCGCCGGCGAAATTTCTTTGGAAGGCGTCCGCCCCATCGCTTTGGGCCCCGACTCCGGCCTGCACCTATTGTTCCGGGCAGTCCCCGCCGGCACGGAAGTGCCCGTGTACCTGCTCAACGACACGAACCGTTCTTTTGGCTGTACGCTGAGGTGGCTGGCCGATGGGGCGCCTTTCGACAGTTTGAAACTGCACCTGCCGGTGCGTACCTGTTTTCCCGTGACGGGGCTGACCCCGGAACGGTTGGGCGCGCGCTTGGAAGTCGAGTTGGACATACCGGTGCTCGGTTTGAAAAAAACGGTCCGGATCAAGCCCAAGAACATCTTTGCCTGGCACACCGGTTTTCCGCACACGGATTTCGCGGCGGGGCTGTTGACCTTGGCCGACCGCTTGGTCGGTGCGCCCGCCGGACCGGACTTGGCGGAGTATGCCCGCAGCACGGCACGCCGGTCGCCATCGACGGACGGGGACGACGGATACCGGCTCCGTTCGGCATTCGATCCCGAGCGATTGGCGCGCTTTCCCAAGGACATCGACCTGCACATCGAAAAACTGGTGCGGGATCCCGCCGCCGTTTCGCCCGCCGATGCGCTCCGCATACAATTGGCCGCCTTCGAAGATTACCTGCACGAGGCGATCGAGCTGGGCGTACCCTCGTTCCACGTGATCCACGGGCTGGGCACCGGCCGGTTGCGCCAAGAAGTGGAAAAGCGGCTCCGCGACGATCCACATGTACGGGATTTCCACAACGGGCACCATCCGAACTACGGATTCGGGGCTACCGAGGTGTTCCTTTGAATCCTTCGGAAGTCCTTTTTGGCTCCGCCAAGGGCTTTTGCGTGCAAAAAGTCGAAAAGTTGCTATTTTTGGCCCTCCTTGAAAACTGTTTTTTCTCCATAAAAAGGATCGGAAGAATCCCTATTTTTTTCCAAGTCCCATGAATTTCAAAAACCTCAACAACGCCGTCGGCTGGATCGTCTTTTTGGTGGCCGCGGCGGTCTATTTCTACAGTGCGGAACCTACGGTCAGCCTTTGGGACTGCGGGGAATTCATCTCGGCGGCGCACAAGCTCCAAGTCGTGCACCCGCCCGGAGCGCCGTTGTTTTTGATGATCGGGCGGTTGTTCGCCTGGACCGCAGAGCTGGTTTCCGACCAGCCGTCCGACATTGCGCGGGCTGTCAATTTCTTGTCGGGCATCAGCGGGGCCTTCAACGCCCTGTTCATTTTTTGGATCACCACGATGCTGGCCAAAATGGCCTTGGTGGGCCGTCGCGAAATGACCGATCAGGGCGATATCATCGCCACGCTGGGCGCCGGTGTGGTGGCCGGCCTGTCCTGCACCTTCATAACTTCGGTGTGGTTTTCGGCCGTAGAGGGCGAAGTCTATGCCATGTCGGGGATGTTCACGGCATTGATCGTCTGGGCGATGATGCGCTGGTACACGGCACCGGAAACCCCGTATGTGGACCGCTGGCTGATGTTCGTGGCCTTCGTGCTGGGCCTGTCGAGCACCGTGCACTTGCTGAGCCTCTTGGCCATTCCCGTGCTGACGATGCTTTACGCGATGAAGCGCCACCGCGCAGCCGATTTTCTCTCTTCCGGAGAAGGTGGGGACATGGCCAGCCTCCAAGCATTGTTCGTGAGCATTTTGGCCGGTGTATTCTTGCTCGGATTTTTCCAATACTTTGTCATTCCCGTGGTGCCCACCATCGGAGCTTGGTTTGACTATTCATTTACCAACTCGGGGGGACTGCCCGCCGGAACCGGCCTGCTTTTCTTCGTGCTGTTGTTGGGCGCGCTGATCGGCTCGGTGGTGCGCTATGCCAACGACCACAACAAGCCCTGGTTGCAGAAGGCGGCCTTGGGCTTTGGATTGGTGATGCTGGGCTTTTCCACCTACACGATGATTTTGGTGCGCGCGAATGCGAACACGCCCTTGAACATGAACGATCCCAGCGATCCGTTCACCTTTGTTTCGTACCTCAAGCGCGAACAGTACGGCGACCGGCCGCTTTTCTATGGCCCCCATTTCAACTCCGAGCCTACCGGATACAAGGCCAAAAACAATGCATACCAACCCATCGACGGGAAATACCAGCTGACCAAGCGTTCCTTCGATTATGAGTATGCCTCCAAGGATATGATGCTGCTGCCCAGGCTGGGCCACTCGGAGGATCACCAAAAGCGGGGATATCAGCAATGGATCGATTACGACCCGAAAGGCAATCCCGATTTCGGCAACAACCTGTCGTTTTTGTTCCGCTATCAGATCGGATGGATGTATTTCCGCTATTTCGCTTGGAACTTCATAGGACGGCAAAACGGCGAGCAGGGTTTCGGCAACGACCCCACCTCGGGCAACTGGATCAGCGGCGTGGCTCCGATCGACAACGCACGGTTGTACGATATGAGCAATATGACCCAGGATATGGCGGAGGATCCTTCCCGCAATACCTATTATTTCCTGCCGTTCTTGCTGGGGATGATCGGGATGATCTATCATTTTTACAAGCGTCCCTCCGAAGCGGGCATGGTAATGCTCCTGTTTTTGATGACGGGTCTGGCGATCGTCTTCTACGCCAACGAGCCGCCGCGTGAGCCGCGGGAACGCGATTACAGCTACGCGGGTTCTTTCTTCACTTTCACGATTTGGCTGGGAATGGGCGTCATCGGGTTGTACAAGGTACTCAAACTCATCGTTCCTTCCACCGCGGCAGCTGCCGTCGTTTCGGCCCTGACGGTGTTGGTCCCCATCCAAATGGGCGTCGAAAACTGGGACGACCACTCCCGTGCCACCCACTGGGCCGCCCGCGACTACGCCGCCAACTTCCTGAACTCGGTCGCACCCAATGCCGTGATCTTCACCTACGGCGACAACGACACCTATCCGCTGTGGTATTGCCAAGAAGTCGAGGGCATCCGCCGCGATGTGCGGGTGGTCAACTTCTCGCTGCTCGGCGTGGATTGGTACATCGACCAGCTCCGCCGCAAGATCAACGACTCTCCGGCCATTGCCATGTCGCTCGATTCGGCCAGTTACCGCGGCTCGATGGGCGACTATGTGATGCTCGGCGTTCCCAAGGACGACAATGTGGTGATGCCCGCCCTCTCCGCGATCGCCAAGGTCAACAAGGAAACAGGCGGCAAATACAGTCAGCTGCTCCAGCGCACCGAACCGCCCTTCTACGAGCCCATCCAACTGCCGACGCGCAATTTCGTGGTGCCGATCGACAGTGCCGCCGTTCGCCGGGATTCCACTCTGGCGGACATCCCCGATAGCCTGCTGCTCAAAGAATTCCGTTTCACTTTTGGCAATACTTACTGGGAAACGCCCGGGGCCAAACTCAAAGATGTCGGACGCGATGCGATGTACAAAGATATGCTCGCGGTATTGGACATCGTGGCCAACAACATCAATTCCCGCCCGATCTACTTCGCCGTGACGGTCCGCGAAGACAAAATCGCCGGACTGCGCGACTACCTCCGCTTGGAAGGCCTCGGCCTCCGCATCGTCCCCATGCGCACCCGCTCCAGCCCCACCTTCCCCGGCGTGATGGGATACGGCGATGTGGATGCAGACCGCTGCTACGACATCATCATGAACAAGTGGAAGTGGGGCAATTTCGACGACGAAAACCACCGCACCTTCGTTGACCGCAGCTATGGCCCCAGCGTGAGCTCCATGCAGCTGATCATGCTCCGAACGGCCGAAGCCTTGGCCCAAAAAGGCCAAAAAGACAAAGCAGTGGCCTTGTTGAAAAAATTCTTCGATGTTTTCCCCAACAACAACTTCCCGTGGGACAAAAACTTCGCGGAATATGCCCTGAAGCAAATGTTGGATGCCGGGGCCGTCGAAGAGGCCAAACCTTACTTGTCGGCTTTCGCCGCCGTCCTCCAGGAAAATCTCGATTTTTATGCCTCTTTGGGCGATGTGACCGCGTTGGATTATCCTTCCCTTTCCGGTCAATACGCCAAATTGAAAGGTTTCATCAAAGATCCGGCCCAAGCCAAGGAAATCGAGATGGAAATGAGCCAAAAGTCCATGGCCTACAGGGACTTGTTGAATTCCGATCTGGTCTATTTCAAAGACGATGCGGGCCGCATCCTCCGCTCCATCCAAACCCTCCGCCAGGATTTGGGCGATCCGTCCGTGCCGGAGGAAACGCGCAAGTTGTTCTTCGATCCGCTCAGTGCCTATGTACAGCCCACCCAATTCGAGCTGTTTGTGGACACTTTGATGAAAAACAATACACCTCCCCCCCCTCCCGGCAAATGAAAACGATAGCCATCGGCTGCGACCACGCCGGCTATCCCTACAAATCCGCCGTGGTGTCCCTGCTCAACGGGCAGGGGCACCGCGTGCTGGATTTCGGGACCGATTCGCCGGAATCGGTGGACTATCCGGATTTCGTGCATCCCGTGGCCCGGGCCGTGCTCTCCGGCGAGGCCGATCTGGGCGTGGTGATGTGCGGCAGCGGCAACGGAGTGGCCATCACGGCCAACAAATACGCGGGCATCCGCGCGGCCCTGTGCTGGAAAGCCGAACTGGCCGAACTGGCCCGCCGGCACAACGACGCCAATGTGCTCGCCCTGCCGGTTCGTTTCGTCAGCGAAGAAGAATCGCTCGCCATGGTGGAAGCCTTCGTCGCCACCGATTTCGAGGGTGGCCGGCACGGGACCCGCGTGGCCAAGATCAACTGTTGAAGCTCTTCTTTTTTTAGAAAAAAATTATCCCCGAGCGGGATTTTGGAACCTCTTTTTTTACAAAAAACCATCAGTCCGTTCGTATGGCAACCAAAGTGTTTCTCGTCCATTGCGCCGAAAACAGCGGCTTGGCCGCCGAAATCGCCGCCGAACTGGCCCGGTTGGGCGCAGAGGTGCTGACCGATGACCGCAGCCAAGCGGCCCGTGCGGCGATTGCCCCGGCCATGTCCCGTTCCCACGCGCCCGTGCTGCTGCTGGTGACGGACAATTTTCTCCGCTCCTCCGAATGCATGGACGGTTTACCCGAGCTGCTGAAAAACCACGAAAACCAGCTCGTGGCGGCCGTTGCGAACGGCTCCCTCCCCGATCCTGCGAACCCATCCGAGATGATCGAGGTGCAGACGGCCTTTGAATCGATCAACGAGGTGATGCAGTATCGAGACCACTGGTACGAAAAATGGGTGGCCCTGCGCAAAAAATTGCCGACCCTGCCACCTTCGGAGCAACCGATCGTGGAAGCGGAAATCGCCGTTGCCCAAACCGTTTCCACGGCCATGGGCAGTTACCTGCGCCACCTGCGGCAGCTGGGCCCCGTGTCCTTGTCGGCCCTGCGCGCCGAAAATTTTGCCCGGTTACTGGCCTTGGCCCCGGCCGAAGGGGAACTCCCCGCCGAGTTTTCCGAATCCGTCCCCGCGCGGATCTTTGAAGCCTCCGTCCCGGCGGCCGGGCCTTCCGCAGAAGTCCCGCCCGCCGAGGAAAAAGAGAACGGTTACGAGCGCATCGTCTCCAAGGGATTCGACGAATCGCTGCCCCCGGCCCCAACCGAAACTGAACCGGCAGCTGAACCTGCCGCAGCCGAATCGACCGAAGATTCCGACGCCCCTCCCTCCTCGCCCCTGACGGACACCTACATGGAGTCGGTCAACCGCGAAATGGAAAAAGCTGCCCGCATCCTCCGAGAACTCTCGGGGGACGCGGAAGAAGACGAAGATACCCTGCCGGCTCCCGCCGGCCCGCCGCCGGTACAAGCGCCCGTTCCCCTGCCGAGCAAAGAAGCAGAGAAAACCGCCAACGGGGCCGAAAACGCTCCCAACCAAACTTACGCCGAACTGCTGGCCCGATTCCCCGAGGATCCGCGCCAAGCTTTGGAAGCCCTGCGCACGATCGTGGCCACGGACGACAAAAACGAAGAGGCGATCCGCCATTTGGCCGATCTATCGGCTTCTCTGGGCTTGTTCCGGGATGCCTTGGCCTTGTACGAAAACCTGATCGGCCTCCACCCGGGCGACGGAGACGCCTATTTCAAGGCCGCGGTCCTGCTGGACGAACAATTGGGCGAAAAAGAAAAAGCGGCCGAGTATTTCCGCGACGCCCTTTACCTGGAAGATCTCAATCCGCGCTACCATTTCCGGTACGGACGTTTCTTGTTGGATGCTTTTCAAAAAGAAAAAAAGGCGTCCAAGCACTTCAAAAGGGCCCTTGAACTGGACAGCCGCTTTGCGGAAGCCCACCTCGAACTCGCCAGATTGTACGCGGGCGAACTGGGAAAACCCGATAAAGCGATCAAACACTACGCACTTGCCCGCGCCATTGACCCCGCCCTGCGCGATGAGGCCCTTGACGGATGGTTGCAGAGCGGCACCTCCGGCGAAAAGGCCGCGGCGCGCCAACAGGCCATCCGACTGCCCGGTCAGACCGACCCCTCGGCGGCCGTGCTCGTTTTCGTGACGGGCGCTACCTCGGGCATCGGCCGCGCCACGGCCCGGGTGCTCGCCGAACGCGGCTGCCGCTTGATCCTGGCCGCGCGCCGCACCGACCGCCTCGAAGCACTGGCCCAAGAACTGAAGACCGAGCACGGGTCTGACATCCT
>JBEIJQ010000027.1:0-23467 GCA_040380145.1 Lewinellaceae bacterium
TATTTTTTATTTTTTAAAAATAATTATTTTTTTCACTAAATTTTTAAAAAACAAAAACAAAAAAAGGCTAAATTAAAATAGCGCCGCGGGCAAAAAACCTTTGGCGCCATTTGCGGCCGAGATCCACGGAACAGCCCCTCTGAAAGTTCGCGCGTCGGCTTCCGCGGCATTTCGTGCCATGCCAGACGAAAATCGGAAAGATGACACTTGGACGACAACGCAAACAGTGAAAAATTCGTCGTCCGCACTTAAATTTGTCGCTTCAATTCCCAAATCACTTCCGTCGTTTCATGAAAAAATTCCTGACCATTCTGCCTTTCATCGTCGCCTGCACTTTGGCATCCGTCGTTTTTTTCCAAGGCAGCGGCTTTAAGATCAAAGTCAAGATCCCCAAAGAGCAACGCATCCAAGAGGCTGTCGAGCAGAGGAGGCGCCTGACCAAAGACCCGGTGACCGGCGAAGTGCCCACCGAACGCATGCAGGCCGCTTTTGAACTGGTGCGCCGCAAGGTGGCCGAGTTCCAGTACAGGGGCGGAGCCAGCATCGCAGGGGCCCGTTGGAAAGAACGCGGTCCGTACGATGTCGGAGGCCGTACAAGGGCCTTGCTCATCGACAAGCGCGATCCGACGCGCCGAGCCGCGTTCTCCGGAGGCGTTTCAGGTGGCATCTGGCGCACCGAGGACATCACGAGCCCTTCCGCCGAGTGGCGCATCATCAACGACTTCCATGCGAACAACACGGTGACGGACATCGTTCAGAATCCCAACAATACCGACCTATTGTTTTATTGTACCGGCGAATTGGCCGGCGGCGTGACCCGCGGCGGCGGCATCTTCCGTTCCACCGATGGCGGCAACACTTGGACACAGCTGCCCGCCACCGTGAATTCCAATTTCTGGTACACCCAGCGCATGGCGATCAACCCGGCGACAAACGCCGTGTTCGCGGCCACCGACAACGGTGTTTACCGCAGCCTCGACAACGGCGACACTTGGTCGCGGGTGTTGGGCAGCGGGGTCAGCAATGCCAACGAACCGACTTTTTACGACTTGGAAGTGACCCCATCCAATGACATCTACGCAGCCTCTTCGAGCGAAATTTATCGTTCCTCCTCCAACGGTGACCAGAACACATGGGCCAATCTGACCTCCGGCAACGGTTTTCCCAACGGGATTTCCCGCGTGGAAATGGATGTCTGTGAAAGTGCTCCCAATGTGCTTTACGCCGTGACGGCGAATGGCGGTGACGGCGAGGGGATTTACCGCAGCGAAAACTCCGGCCAATCTTGGATTCGCAAAGATCCGCCCCAGGCCATCGGAATGGGCAACTTCACCCGCGGCCAGGCCGGTTATGACCTCGACATAGCTGTTTCCTCCGTTGATCCCAACCGTGTTTTCGTGGGCGGGATCGACCTCCACGGTTCCGACAATGGAGGCTCTACCTGGACTCAGATCACGCAGTGGGCATCCATCGGCTTGCAGTACATGCACGCCGACCAGCACCGCATCATACTCGACGAGTCCAACCCCGATGTGATGTACTTCACCAACGACGGTGGTATTTTTCGCACCAACAACGCCCGAGCCGCGCTCTCCTTTATCCGCGTCAACGCCCGCAATGCGCGCTACAATACCACGCAGTTCTACGCCTGCGACATCCACCCCGACGCTTTCAAAGACTACTTCCTCGCCGGCGCACAAGACAACGGTTCGCAGCAGTTCGACAACTACGGCATCGATGTGACCCGCGAAGTGCTCGGTGGCGACGGATTCTACTGCTTCATCGACCAAGAGGACCCTTCCGTCCAATTCGTTTCACTGTACTACGGCAGCTTCGCCATGTCCACCGACGGCGGCCTTTCCTTCGGCGCCGGTTTCAGCTCCAACGGCGGTTTCCTTTGTCCAGCGGCTTATGACAGCGACAACAAGATCGCCTACGCGCAATCCTTTACGGCTCCTTTTTACCGTTATTATGTCAACAATATCCCCGCCAGCGGCGAAGTGACCGTTACGGGCGCCAATATGGGATATGTCACCCACATGTCGGTGGATCCCAACGATTCCCGTCGCCTTTACATCGGCATGGAAAGTGGCAGATTGGTCCGAATCGACGACGCCACCACCGGCAATTCGGTGGTCGGAACCCAGTTGCAACTGCCCAACGCCGGGACCATATCCTGCGTTTCGGTCGAAAACGGCAACCCCGACCACCTGCTGGTCACCATGTTCAATTGGGGCCTCACCAACAATATCTGGGAAAGTTTCGACGGCGGTCAGACTTGGCGCGGCTGCGAAGGGGTCGGCATCCCCAACAATTTTCCCGATGTGCCGGTCAACTGGTGTCTTTTCAATCCCAACTACCCCGATCAGGCCATTGTCGCCACCGATATCGGCGTGTGGTCCACCGACAACCTGGATGGAAACAACACCGTTTGGGACGCACCGAATTTCCTCAACGGTTCTCCCCTGGTGCCGACCAACATGCTGCGTTACCGCACCAGCGACAAAGTCGTGCTGGCGGGCACATATGGTCGGGGGCTTTTCACCTCGGATGTGTTCTCCGATCCCACGCCCTACCCCATCTTCGACCGCTGCCACTACACCAACAGTCCGATGGCCTTCAACGGCGAGCGCTCTCTCAAGGCCAATTCGCACGAGTGGAGCTTCGGCGATGGGGCCACTTCCAATCAGGAAAACGCTTCGCACTCTTATTCCAGCATCGGGGCCTACAATGTCAACCTAAGCATCAACAACGACCCCAACCTGTCGGCCGGCGGAACGGTCAAGATCCTCCCTGATCGCGCCACGCCCTACAAAATCGGCACACCCGGCTACGGAGGCAATTTCGAGGGCCAGCTGCAGGATTTCGGAGTGCAAAATGTGAGGGGAACGCCTCTGCAGTACGGCCGTTCCACCATCCCGTTCAAAGACGGCACCCACAGCGGCGATTATGCTTGGGTGCTCGGCGCCACTTCGCAAACCTACGAGAAGTACACAGAGAATCGCCTGTACACCCCCAACTACGACTTCAGCACACCGGGCATCTACGAAATCAGTTTTTGGGCCAAATACCAGCTCCAGCCGGGTCGCGACGGTTTCCGCGTGGAGTATTCGCTCGACCGAGGTCAGACTTGGGCCGGACTGGGCTCCGAACAGGACGAAAACTGGTACAACTTCCGTGCCACCGACCCGACCGCGTGGCCAGTGGGCACTTCCTACATCACGGGGACCGTGTTCGATTGGACCCAGTATCGCCGGAATGTGAGCGAATTCAGCGGTCAGCCCAATGTGGCCTTCCGGATCGTGTTCAAGTCCGAGGGCACGGGCGCTTATGCCGGCCTTGTGCTCGACGATTGGGAAGTGGAGCAGTTCACCGAGATCCTCGAAACCCGTATCACCAGCTTCACGGGCGAGTTCAGGGCCAACTACCAAGTACGGGTCAACTGGGCCACCTATCCGGAGTATCGCTGCGACAAGTTCGAAATCTGGCGTTCGGAGAACGGACGCGACTGGGAACTGAAAGGAACCCAAAATGCCCCCTCGCCGGGCAGCAGCTTGCAACTGCACGAGTACGAGCACACCGACATCCAGTCGGCCAACGACCTGTATTATTACCGCATCAAGGTTATTGGCTTCGATACCACGACGAATTTCTGGTCCGACATCCTGACCTTGCGTCGGGGCTTGGACGGTGAAAAAGTCTATAAAGTGGCCCCCAATCCTTTCGACGATTATGTGGACATCATGTTCAATTTCCCGCTGGACGACCGAAAAATAACCATCGAACTGTACGATGTACAGGGCCATCTGTTGTCAGACCAGATCGTAGAAGCCGAACTGACTACCTATCTGCGCTTCAATATCAAGCGCGATCTGCCGCGCGGGGTGTACATCCTGCGAGTACAGATCCAAGGCGGGGAAACATACACGACCAAGTTGTGGCATTGAAGCTTGCTTTTTCGCCCTGTCCCAACGATACCTTCCTGTTCGATGCGCTTGTCCACGGGCGCATTGGGCAGGAAGGTCTGCTTTTCGAGCCTTTGCTCGAAGATGTGGAAACGCTCAATCGTTGGGCTTTCGAAGGCCGGTGCGATGTGACCAAATTGAGCTATCACGCCGCGGCCCACTTGACGGATTCCTATCAGTTGCTGCGCAGCGGTTCCGCCCTCGGCCGGGGCTGCGGTCCTTTGCTGATCGCCCGTTCGCCGTTGGATCTGTCAAAAGCCCGTGAATGGAAAATCGGGATTCCGGGACGCCACACCACGGCCGCTTTTTTGCTGCGCCTGGCGTTTCCCAGGGCGCAAGATCTGCGCGAAATGGTTTTCCACGAGATTGAACAGGCCGTTTTGTCCGGCGCGGTGGACGCGGGCGTGATCATCCATGAAAACCGCTTCACCTACGATCAAAAGGGCTTGACAAAATTGCTCGATCTGGGCGCTTGGTGGGAAGAAACCACCGGTTGGGCCATCCCCCTCGGCGGAATCGCCGTGCGGCGCAGCCTGCCCGAAGAAACCAAATCGGCCATCGCAAGTTATGTACGCAACAGCGTAGCGCACGCATTTGCTCACCCCGAAGATTCCCGAGCCTATGTGTGTGCCCATGCCCAAGAAATGGACGAAACGGTGATGCAACAGCACATCGAACTGTATGTAAACGAATTTTCGCTCGACCTCGGCGAAACGGGCGAAGCGGCTGTACGAGGGCTTTTTTCGCGGGCGCAAGCCGCGGGGCTGGTCGGGGAGATCTGCGAGCCCGTGTTCTTGGACTGACGTAAGTGGCCCGATTTGAAAGCCCCGTTGGTCAGAGTGTTGATAGCAGCACCAAACCCAAAATTGTCATTGGACTTTTTTGATCTCAAGAGTTCAAGAAAAACAACGCATCAAGCTCCTGCCCGCTTGGCCCGCAGTTTTTCCTCGACCCATCCCATCGCTTTTTGGAACTGCTCCTCTGGGGTTAGGTGCGTGTTGTCCAGTACGATAGCATCGTCTGCTTTTCGCAGCGGGGAGTCCTCGCGGGTGGAATCGATGCGGTCCCTTTCCAGCAGGTTGGCTTCGACGTCTGTCAGATCCACGTCGTCGTAGCCTTTGGAAAGTAGTTCGGAAAGCCTGCGTTGTGCTCGTACGGAGGTAGAGGCCGTCATGAACAGTTTGAGCTCCGCATCGGGGAAGACCACCGTGCCGATGTCCCGGCCATCCATCACCACTCCGCGTTGTTTGCCGAGCGCCTGCTGCTGGGCCACCAAGGCCCGACGGACGGCGGGCAGGGTGCTGACCGGACTGACCCATTGCGAAACGCGCATCTCGCGAATCTGCTGTTCCACGTTTCGCCCGTTCAAAAAAGTGACTTGGCTGCCTTCCTCCAGTTGAAGGGAGATGCGGATATTGGACAGTGCGTCTGCAACGGCTTGCGCATCCTCAATGGACACCTCATTTTCCAAGAAATACAAAGTGACGGCCCGGTACATGGCGCCGCTGTCCACATACACGTACCCCAGCGCTTTGGCCAACGCTTTGGCCAACGTACTTTTTCCGCAGGAGGAGAAGCCGTCGATGGCGATGATGATTTTGTTTTCCACGAACGTTGGATATGCAAGGGCTCCTAATTGGGCGCAAAGGTAACAAAAAGGCGCTTTTTTGTTCTCAACGATCGGCTTTGGTCAACAAGAGGGCCCAAAGTTTCTCGTAAGGCAGGATTTCTGTACAATCCTCCGAATCGCAATGCCGATAGGTCATGGCCAGCAGTGCCCGGTGGTACTTGTCCACCAGACGTCCGTTGTCGGGCCGGATGCCTTTTTGCGCGACTGTTCGGAGCATTTTCCAAAACAGACGGCTTCTTTCCGAAAGTCGGTGCCGGGTCTTGGCGAGGTGTTCGTCGAGACGGGCGGCACAGGTGGCGGCGAGGGGATTTTTTTTCTTCAGCAACAGCAGGCAGATCCGGGCGACCGCAAGGGGAAAAAACCAATCGGAATCTTCGATCCCGTCCCGCTTTCGATCGCCCAGCCATGCGTTCCAACGGGAGGCCAGCCTCTTGGATCCGTGAAAATGGGCCTTTTCCGCTCTGTCCGTTTCAAAAACGAGGTGCAGGTACAGCCCATAAACCTGCCAACGTTTGGCCTCGGCCGCAGAGCCGTCTTTGACAGGCTCCCCAGAAAGCACCTCTTGCTGAACGGCGAGGGCGTTCAGGTATTTCCCTGTGTGCATGGACAACAAAAAAAACAGTTCCGTGATCCGGTACCATGCGGGAGTGCCGAGGGCGTACATGGACAGGCGGGCCTCGGCAGCAGATTTTCCGTTGGTATAATCACGCAGATACAAATGGCAGCGCAGGGTCAGCAGATCGAACGAAAAACTCTTGTGCGGACATGTGTACATTTTATTTTCGGCCAAAAAAACGAAGGCCCTGTCGCTGATCTCGATGGCCGTGGCATAATCCTGCAGCCATTCGCAGCGCAGGGCATCGGCCAACAGGGTCAGCTGCATGATGGAGGGCGAATCGAATCGCTCCGATAAAACGATCAGCTGCTCACAGCATTTCTGGATCCTTTCCACCGCACCTTCCGCAAACGGGTCTGTGGATGCCGTGGCCAGGAGCACGATTTCGAATTCGCTCCGGGCCTCGATCTCTGCTTGGTATATCGGCCAATGTGATTGCAAGGACTGGTCGAATCGCTCATACTCTCGGACTCGGGCGAGTTGCGAAAAGTGCTCGCGGATCAATACCGCGCTTTGAACGACCAGATCGGTAAATTTGTGCTGGACCGCCACTGCCCAAACCCGTTCGGCCAATTGGGAGGCTGATTCTTTCGCGCCGTGGGACCAAAGCATTCTGGCCATGGCCCATTCCCTATCGGCACTAAGGCGGGAGCGTTGTTCGGGCATCAGATCGGAGTCCTCGCCGTCGGGCCCCGGCAGCAGGTCGAGCAAGCGCCGACGGATGCGCGATTTCAACTGGCGGTAACGCACATCGGTCGGGGTGCTGTCGTAGAGCATGCGGGCCGCCTGTGCATCGGTTTCGATCTCGCCGTTGAGGAGGGCCTTCATGAAAGCATTGGATTTGGCTTTCGAGGGGCCCATTTGACCGGAAAGATCCAATTTGCGCTTGTGGAGCCGAAAAACGACCCTCGCGATCTCGATCAGCTCTTTCATCTCCGGGCGTTTGGATGGGTGTCGGGCAATTTTTACTTTGTCATGGGCAAAGGTACCAAAAGCCCGCCGAAGCCCGTTGCCCGCTCCCTCGATCTTTCGAACAGGCTGCGTATATTTGTCCGAATACCCAAACGATTTCCCCGATGAAATTTTGCAGCGATTGCGGCTCGGCCCATCTGGCCTTCCATGTTCCGCAGGGCGACCACCGGCCCCGTCACCAGTGCTTGGACTGCGGGAACATTTTCTACAAAAATCCGCTCGTGGTGGTGGGTTGCCTGCCGGTGTTCGGCGATCAGATCCTGTTGTGCCGCCGTGGCATCACCCCTCAAAAGGGTTTTTGGAACGTTCCGGGCGGATTCATGGAAAACAACGAGAGCGTGGAGGAAGGTGCTGCCAGGGAGGTGTGGGAAGAAGCCCATGTGCAGGTGCACAGACTGCAGCCGCTGAGCATGTTCACGTGGCGGACCTTCAACCAAGTACATTTGTTTTTTTTGGCTGAAATGGTCGCGCCCACCTTTCAGTTGACCCCCGAAAGTGAGGAGATCCGCTTTTTTTCCCGCGACGAAATCCCCTGGTCAGAGCTGGCGTTCCCGACAAACCATTTTACCCTGAAAGCCTATTTGGACAATTTACGGACAGGCGAAATGCGTCTGCACGTGGGCGAATTGTCGTAGGCCGTTGGGCTTGCGCCCACCCATTCGGCGTTTGTGAAATCCGCATCGGAGCGGGGCTATTTCCCTGCTGAGGTTTCAGTTCGACGGGTGGTCCGAAATCTGTGGCAGAAAGTAAAAACTCTACCGAAATAATTTCGGTAGAGTTTGAATATCAAACAATAACAATTTATTTTCCTTAGAAACAGAAAATCCCCTCTCACTCATACCCGAAATTTTTCAGGTGCTTGTCGCTGTCGCGCCAGTTGTCCCGCACCTTGACGAAGAGTTCGAGATAGACCTTTTTTTCCAAAAAGACTTCGAGATCCTTGCGGGCTTCCATGCCCACTCGTTTGATGTCGCGTCCGCCGGGCCCGATGAGGATGTTTTTTTGGGATTCGCGCATGGCGAAGAGGATCGCGCGGATTCGGATAAGCGGCTTTTCTTCGTCCTCTTGGAACGCTTCCACGGCAACTTCCACGCTGTAGGGGATTTCGTCGCGGTAAAACATCAGCACCTTTTCGCGGACGATCTCCGACACGAAAAAGCGCTCGGGCTTGTCGGTCAACTGATCCTTGGGATAGTATTCCGGACCTTCGGGCAACAGTTCCTGCAAGCGGGCAAAAAGTTTGTCCACATTGTCTTTGTGCAGGGCCGATATGCGGTAGGTTTCAGAAAAACCACCCAATTCTTTCCAAGCCGCCTCTTTTTCATCCAGCACATTTTCCTCTACCAAGTCCAACTTGTTCATCACCAAAATCTTGGGGCATTCCAGCCGCTGGATTTTGGGCAAAAGCGACAGGTTGGAGTCCACGGGTTCGGTGGTGTCCACCAGGAAGATCAGGATGTCGGCGTCCTCGAAGGCCTCGCGCACGAAGCGGTTCATGGCGTTGTGCATCCGATAGCGGGGCTGTTCCACGATACCGGGCGTATCGGAGAACACCATCTGGAAATCATCGCCGCTGACCAGCCCGATGATGCGGTGGCGGGTGGTCTGGGGCTTGCGCGTGATGATCGAGAGGCGCTCGCCCACAAAGGCGTTCATCAGCGTGGATTTGCCCGCGTTGGGCTTGCCGATGATATTGATGAATCCTGATTTCATGCGGTTTCTTGAGCGGCCATGCGAGCGGCGCGCATATTGAACGATCTGAATTTGGGCACAAAGGCGCTCAAAATATAGGTGCGCACGATGAACCACCAGAAAGACTGTTCGATCAGCGACGGATCGATCAGATGGGCGATTTTGGCGTGCTCGGCGGGCAATTCGCTCCAGTGCACATTGGCGCGTTCGTGGTGGGCGGTGTGGTATCCGTTGTTGAACAGGAAAAAGTTGACGCCCATGAAGTTGCGGGAGTGGTTGTAGGCGCTTTCCTCGTCGGTGTGGACATGCTGCACATAGTTGAACACGAACACGGTGAAGGCCGAAACCTGCTGCGGGATGATGACATACAAAATGGCCCGCTGCCAGTCCAAGACCAGAAATGCCACGGTCCAAACCACCAGCACGACCACTTGAAACCAGTTTTCGAAAAACTGCCGACGGTCGTTTTGGCGCAATTTGGCCATGTACGGAAACACGCTTTGGGTCATCTGGTGGTAGCCGCTCACCGATGGATAGCTCAACAGCGATATCAGATGGTTCTCTTCGGTGTGGCGGTAGGTCACCGAACTGTCGCCGTCTTTATTGGTGAAGCGGTGGTGGTTCATGTTGTGCGTCGGCATCCAGGTGAAAATGGGCACGCCATAGAAAGCGGTCAGCCACCAATCGGTGAGCATGTTGAGCGGTTTCCAGGTCCACATGTTGATGTGCATATGGTTGTGGGTCATCACGGCCACTGAAACCGAGAAAAACAAGAAGGCGAGGTAGCTCAGCCAATGAAAGCCTTGGAGCCAGAGAGAACAGAACAGGGCAGTCGTGACCACGATGTAGGCCACACTGCGCCAATCGGCGCGATAACGGAGCATAAGGTAAAGAGATGTGTTGATAAAAAAGCGAAGGTGCGGAAAAAAACGGACTTATGGGCGTCCGGGGACGCCGAAACGAGAACAAATGGGGCAATTGTCGGGCCGGTGGCCCCGTGCCGGGCAATACTGTCTTCCGTAAAAAATGATCTGCAGGTGCAGTTTGTTCCAAAGATTTTCGGGAAAAAGGCGTTTCAGGTCGGCTTCGGTCTTTTCCACCGTTTTGCCGTCGCTCAGTCCCCAGCGGGCCGCGAGACGGTGGATGTGGGTGTCCACCGGAAAAGCCGGCACGCCGAAGGCCTGCGACATCACCACCGAGGCGGTCTTGTGCCCCACGCCGGGCAGCGCTTCGAGCGCTTCGAACGACGCGGGCACTTGTCCGCCGTATTTTTCCACCAAAATCCCCGAAAGTTCGTGGATGGCCCGGGACTTGCGCGGCGACAATCCGCAGGGGCGGATAATCAGCCGGATGGCCTCCGGATCGAGGCGGACCATATCGGCGGGATTGTCGGCCAGGGCAAAGAGGGCCGGCGTCACCTGGTTGACCCGCTCGTCGGTGCATTGAGCCGACAGCAGGACGGCCACCAACAGCGTGTAGTCGTCCCGATGGTGCAGGGGAACGGGCGTTTCGGGATAAAATCCCTCCAACAGAACGGCGATCTCCGCCGCCTTTTGTTTTTTGGCGGCGGAAACGCGCGGTGTTTTGGCGCCCTTGGAAAGCGTTTTTTTGGGAGCGGTCATCGGAGGAGTCCGTCGAGCGGGCCGTCGGGCAATCAGATCAGGGCCGTCATCGGCTCGCGCAGCATAGTACGATCTTTGATCTCGCGCAGCAGGTTGGCCGTGAAGTCTTCGAGCGACAGGGTTTCCTGTTGCTCGAAACCGTAACGGCGGAGCGTCACCGTGCGGTTTTCCGCCTCGTTTTTGCCGACGATCAGCAGATTGGGGATTTTTTTGACCGTGTTGGTGCGGATTTTTTTGTTGAACGAGTTGCTGCTCAGATCGGCGGTGGCGCGCACGAAATGGGTTCCCAGCATCTGGGCGATTTCCTGTGCATAGCCCTCGCATTCCTCGTTGACCGGGATCACGCACACCTGCGTGGGCGAGCACCAGGTCGGGAAAGCGCCCCCGTAGTATTCGATCAGGTAACTGATGAAGCGTTCGTGGGTGGACAGCGGAGCGCGGTGGATCACGATCGGCGCCTCTTCTTCGCCCTGCTCGTTGATGAAGCGCAAGTTGAAGTTTTTCTCGGCCAAAAAGTCCGCTTGGATGGTCGAAACGGTTTCCTCGCGGCCCATCAGGTTGCGGAACTGGATGTCGATCTTCGGGCCGTAGAACGCGGCCTCGCCTTCGCCCACGAAGTATTCCAGCCCGAGGTCGTCCATCACCTTGCGGAGCAGCGATTCGGCCTTTTCCCACATCTCGGGAGAGCCTTTGTATTTTTCCTTGTTTTCCTCGCCGCGCAGCGACAGGCGGAAGGAATAGTTGGACAATTTGAAAGTCTTGTACATTTCCATGTACATAGAGACGATGCGCTTGAATTCCTCCTCGAACTGCGACGGGGCCACATAGATGTGCGCGTCGTTCATCGTGAGGCAGCGCACGCGGAGCAGGCCGCTCACCTCGCCCGACTTTTCGTAGCGGTAGCAGGTGCCGTATTCGGCGAAGCGCACGGGCAGTTCGCGGTAACTGCGCGGACGGGCGCCGTACATCGTGTGGTGGAAGGGGCAGTTCATCGGCTTGAGGTAGTATTCCTCGGCCTCGTTTTCCTCGTCGGTGGACACGCGGAGCGGCGGGAACATCGAATCTTGGTACGCCGGCAGGTGCTGCGACTGCAGGAACAGTTTTTTGGTGGTCACATGGGGGGTGACCACGCGCTGGTAACCGTAGCGGAACTCCGTTTCCTTGGCGTATTTTTCGATTTCGTCGCGGATCACCGTGCCGTTGGGCATCCAAAGCGGGAGGCCCTTGCCCACCACATCGGAGAAGTAGAACAGTTCCAGTTCCTTGCCCAGCACTTTGTGGTCGAATTTTTCGGCCAGTTCGCGGCGTTTGAGAAATTCCGTGAGGCCCTCTTTTTGTTCGAAGGCCAATCCGTAGATCCTGGTCAGCTGCGGATTTTTCTCGCTGCCCAGCCAGTAGGCGCCGGCCAGCGTGTCGAGTTTGAAGCCGGTGAAGGGCAGTTCGCCGGTGTGGGCCACATGCCCGCCCTCGCAGAGATCCACGAAGGGCCCGTTTTTATAGAAAGAAAACGGCGCGGCTCCTTTGGAGATCAGCGTTTCGAGGGCCTGCTTTTTGAAAGTCTGGCCGGGCATATTGGCCTCGAGGTAGGCCAGCGCTTCTTGGCCATCGCTGGTCTCGAAGCGCTCGAAGGGCTGGTTTTCCTTGATGATCGCGCGCATCAGCGTCTGCAGCTCCTCGAAATCGGCATCGGTTATTTTTTGTCCGCCGAAGTCGAAATCGTAGTAAAAACCGTGATCGACGGGCGGTCCGAAACCCAGTTGGGCCCCGGGGAATTTCTTGAGGACGGCCTGTGCGAGCACATGCGCCAAAGAATGGCGGACGCGGTACAAGGGGGTGATGTTTTCTTTCATATCGGGGAAAAATAATTTTCCGCGAAGATAAGGCTTTGCCCCGAAATCCCAAGCCGAAGGGCGTGCCGTCGGGTCCCCGATTCCCGTTTTCTTTGCTACTTTTGTACCCGTTTTTATTTTTTTCCCAAAAACCAAAAAGAAAGGGCGCACTGCGCCCGCAGCAGAAGCCATGGAGTATTCCCCGCGCGAGATCGAGCAGAAATGGCAGCGTACCTGGGCCGAGCAGGGCACCTATCGGGTCACCCACCGGAGCGACCGCCCCAAGTACTATGTGTTGGACATGTTCCCCTACCCTTCCGGTGCGGGCCTGCACGTCGGACACCCGCTGGGGTACATCGCCAGCGACATTTTTTCGCGCTACAAACGGCACCGCGGTTTCAACGTGCTGCACCCCATGGGCTACGATGCCTTCGGGCTGCCCGCCGAACAGTACGCCATCCAAACGGGCGTCCATCCGGCCCTGAGCACCGAGGAAAACATCGGCCGCTACCGGCGCCAGCTCGACAACCTCGGATTTTCTTTCGATTGGTCGCGGGAGGTGAAAACCTGTGACCCGTCCTATTACAAATGGACGCAGCGGATCTTCCTGCTGCTGTTCGGCCACTGGTACGATGCCGCGGCCCAAAAAGCCCGGCCGATCGCCGAACTGGAGGCCCGTTTCGCCGCCCACGGCAACGCCGGCCTCGAGGCCGCCACCACTTGGGAAGGCGAGTTCTCCGCCGCCGAATGGAACGCCGCAGGGCCCGCCCGCCGCGACGAGATCCTGATGAATTACCGCTTGGCGTACCGCAAAATGGGGCATGTCAACTGGTGCGAGGCACTCGGGACGGTATTGGCCAACGACGAGGTGAAGGACGGCGTTTCCGAACGCGGCGGCCACCCCGTGGTGCAGCGCCCCATGATGCAGTGGACCTTGCGCATCACCGCCTATGCCGAACGCCTGCTCGCCGGCCTCGAACAAGTCGATTTCTCGGAGGCTCTCAAAGTGCAGCAGCGCCACTGGATCGGCAAGAGCGAAGGCGCGAGGCTGTTTTTTCCGGTGCCCGAAAAAGGCGTTTCCATCGAGATTTTCACCACCCGGCCCGACACCGTCTTCGGGGCCACTTTCATGGTGCTCGCCCCCGAACACCCGCTCGTCGATACCCTGACCTCCGCCGAGCAACGGCCCGCCGTGGACGAATACCTCCGCTATGTGTCGTCGCGCACCGAACGCGAGCGCCAGGCCGACGCCAAAAAAGTCACGGGCGTCTTCACGGGCTCCCACGCCGCCCACCCGCTCACGTGCGCGCCCGTGCCAGTCTGGATCGGCGAGTATGTGCTGGTCGGCTACGGCACCGGCGCCATCATGGCCGTGCCCGCCCACGACGAACGCGACCACCGCTTCGCCGAGCATTTCGCCCTGCCCATCGTGCCCGTTATCGACCAGAGCGCCCACGAAGGCGCCGGCATCGAAGACAAGGTCGGCACTCTGATCAATTCCGGCCCATTGGACGGGCTTTCCGTGGCCGAGGCCACGAAAAAAGCGATCGCACTGGCCGAAGAAAAAGGCCTCGGCAAACGCCAGGTGAACTATCGCCTCCGCGACGCCAATTTTTCGCGCCAGCGCTACCTGGGGAGAGCCGTTCCCGATCGAATACGATGCCGAAGGCGCGGCCCATCCCGTGGAAGTACTGCCGCTCGAACTGCCCGTTCTCGACAACTACAAGCCCACCGCCGAGGGCAAAGCCCCCCTCGCCCGTTTGACCGAGTGGGTGAACACGCCCCGCGGCACGGTCCGCGAAACCGACACGATGCCGGGATATGCCGGCTCCTCTTGGTATTTCCTGCGCTACATGGACCCCCGCAACGACGAGGAAATGTTCTCAAAAGAGGCCATTTCCTACTGGCGCGACGTGGATCTGTATGTCGGCGGCTCGGAGCATGCCGTGGGCCACCTGCTGTACTCCCGTTTTTGGCACAAATTCCTGCACGACCTCGGTTTCGTTCCCACCGATGAGCCTTACAAGAAGCTCATCAACCAAGGGATGATCCAAGGCGTGGCCGAATCCGTATATATGGTGAAGGGCACCGGCGGCGACAAGGCCCGTTTCGTGAGCGCCGACCTCGTGGCGCGATATCCCGCCGAGTCGCTGGCCAAAATCCCCGTCCATATCCAGTTCGTAAAGGAATACGGCGCCCCCGATTCCTATTTGGACGAAGAGGGCATCGAGCAATTCAAACAATGGCGCCCGGAGTTCGCCCAAGCGCTGTTCGAGACCAACGAAGCCGGCCGATTGGTCACCCCACAGCGAGGTGGGCAAGATGTCCAAATCCCTCTACAATGTGGTCAACCCCGACGATGTGGTCGAACAATACGGCGCGGACTGCTTCCGGCTGTACGAAATGTTCCTCGGTCCGCTCGAAATGAGCAAGCCCTGGGACATGCGCAACATCCGCGGCACCTACCGCTTCCTGCAGGGTTTCTGGGGACTGTTCTTCGACCGCGACGGCGCGTGGCGCGTGGTGGACGCCGAACCGAGCAAAGAATCCCAGAAAATCCTCCACACGGCGATCAAAAAAGTGACCGAAGATTTGGAGCGGTTTTCGTTCAACACCTGCGTGTCGTCGTTCATGATCGCCGTCAACGACCTGCGACAAGCGGGCTGCCGAGAAAGCGCCGTTTTGCGCGAACTGGTCGTCCTGCTCGCACCTTTCGCGCCCCACATCACCGAAGAGCTCTGGTCGCGCCTCGGCGGGACCGGCTCCGTGGTGGACGCGCCCTACCCTGTGTGCAACGAGGAGTTACTGATCGAGGACAGTTTCGAATACCCGATCTGTATCAACGGGAAAAAGCGCGCCGAGGCACGCTTTGCAGCCGAGGCCGCCCAGGCCGACATCGAGGCACACGTACTTTCACTGGAGGCCGTCCAGCGCTGGCTGGAAGGCAAAACGGTCAAAAAGGTCGTGCTGGTGCCCGGCAGAATGATCAATCTGGTGGTCTGATCCATTTTTTTTCAAAAAAAAACATACACAGGTGTACAAACTGGTTTTGGCCTCCCAATCGCCGCGCAGACACCTTCTGCTCAGAGAAATGGGCTTCGAATTCGAGGTGCGGACCCTCGACACGGAGGAAAGTTACCCCGACGATCTGCCCGCCGAGGCGGTGGCCGAATTCCTGGCCCGCAAAAAAGCGCACGCCCTGCGCGAGACCCTCGCCCCGGGCGAACTGCTGCTGGCCTCCGATACCACGGTCGTGCTCGAGGGGCAGGTGTACAACAAGCCCGCCGATTACGGAGACGCCCTGCGCATCCTCGGCGAACTGTCCGGCAAAACGCACACGGTCTATACGGGCGTGTGCCTCTTGGCCCTCGACCTCGAACGCTCTTTCTGCGAGGCTTCGCGGGTTTTTTTCAAACCCATCGGAGAAGAAGCGATGCGCTTTTACCTCGACCGCTACAAGCCCTACGACAAGGCCGGCTCCTATGCCACGCAAGAGTGGATCGGGCTCACGCACATCGAGCGCATCGAAGGTTCCTACACCAACATCATGGGATTGCCCACCCAGCGTTTGTACGATGAACTGAAATCCCTCGGCTGCTGATTTTTTTTAGAAAAAATATGAAAAAACTCGTTTTCGGCGCGCTTTTCTTGTTGACCGCCACCCTCCGCGCCCAACTGATCCCTTATGTGGGCAACCTGACAGAACAAACGGCCAAGCACGAGATTTTTCTGAAAAACAAAATAAAGACCCTCGAAGAATACAGCGTGGAAGACGAGACCGTACCGCTGCGCAACGGCACCTGGACCGGCCGCAGGACCTTCGATCGGCAGGGCCGCTTGACCGAATGGATCCACACGCCCGACAAAGGTCCGGGGCGGCCGCGCACCGATACGGTCAGAACGAGTTTTTTTTATCTGGAAAACGGACTGCTCGAAAAATATGTCCTTTCGACCGATCGAAACACACAGCCCACCGTGGTGATGTTCCAATACGACGATCTATTCCGCCCCATCCGAGAATTCGTCTCCTCGGCCGATCCGCGGGAATACGAGTACATTTATGACGACCGGGGGTGGCTGTTGGAAAAAAGGGGATCCACGGCCTTTCCATTGTTCGACGAAAAGGGCCACTCGCTCGACACCACTGTCTGGGCTCCCATCGACCGCTACCGCTACACTTTCGATGCCAAAGGACGACTTTCGAAGTACGAGCTGGAGCAGACGGAAGTCATCCTCCAATACTACCTGTACGAGTACGCCGACGAGGGCCGCACGATCATCGGGCAGTTGTATTATCCGGGACTGAACATGCCACTGGTCTTGGAAACGACCTTTTACCTCGACAACGGGCTCAACCTGAAAAGGACCGTCCAAGACCTTCGCTTCGGGGACGGCCACCAAGCCATGTACAAATACGACGCTATCCGATACTGACCAGAGCCATGTCCAAGATCCATACCCCCGATACCCTGCACCGACAGATCCTCTCGAAAGGCTCCTGCCTTTGCGTGGGCCTCGACACCGATCCGGCGCGCCTGCCCAAACATCTGTTGAGGTGTGAAGACCCCGTTTTCGAGTTCAACAAACAGATCATCGACGCCACCAAAGATCTCTGCGTGGCCTACAAACCCAATTTGGCTTTTTACGAAGCACAGGGGCTGTCGGGTTGGCGCTCGCTGGAGCGCACGCTGGCGTACATACCGGAGGAGCATTTCGTGATCGCCGATGCCAAACGCGGCGACATCGGCAACACCTCGCGCCTCTACGCGCGGGCCTTTTTCGAGGCGCTGCCCAACATCGACGCCCTCACGGTGGCCCCGTACATGGGCGAAGATTCGGTGACGCCCTTTTTGGCCTACCCCGGCAAGTGGGTCATCGTGTTGGCCCTCACCTCCAATCCCGGCAGTTCGGATTTCCAACGCACGCCCCAAGAAAACGGCGAGCCTCTGTGGGAAAAAGTCCTGCGCCGATGCGCCGAATGGGCCCCCGCCGAGCAGATGATGTTCGTGGTCGGCGCCACCCATCCGGAAACCTTTGCCGAGGTGCGCCGGATCGTTCCCGACCATTTCCTGCTGGTGCCCGGCGTGGGCGCACAGGGCGGCGACATGGAAACCGTGCTGGGCTATGGCCGAAACGAACGCACTGGACTGTTGATCAATGTTTCGCGCGATATTCTCTACGCTTCCGACGGCGAAGATTTCGCCGAAAAAGCCCGCGAAAAAGCCCTCCTTTATCGGATGTGCTGATCGGGCGCCCCGCCCGCCAGTTCGCTGCACGGGATCCGCACCGAGCGTTTTTCGGCCCACCGGGGAAACCAAGTGATCTCCAATCCACGGGTCATTCTATCTTTTGCGCAAGCGCAAAAATCCTTGGAAAAACGCTTGTACAGTTCGGGGCCGGCATAAACGGGCACCCGCAGTGCCGCGCTGCTCCATTCGTCGAGGTACAGGATCTTTTGATCGGGACGTGCCACCCGCTGGGCGGTTCGGGAAAGACAGTTCCGTGGCATATCGCCATCTTCCCAGTACCAGAGCGCTTCCACATTCGTGCCGGAGTACATGCACAGCGAAAAGGCGGGGGGCAGTTTTTCCAACAGGTACAACGCCGGCAAAGCACCCAACAGCGTCGTCACCACCCACTGCGGCGCGTGGCGCCACCGGAACCGGGCGCTTCCTCCGCGGGGGCCGAACAACAGGACGGCCATCGCCATCATCTGCAGGTTCCACGGCCACACCACATGGTTCCAGTTGTCTCGCACGAGCAGTGCCAAGATCAGCAGGTGCATCGCCAGAATGCCGACCAGCGCCCCGCGACGGGGCCAAACGAACGGCAGGAGCAGCCCCAGGGCAAACAAGGCCTCGGCGATCCCGAGTCCCAGTGCCCAGGTGTACGACTGTCCGAGTGGTTCGGTGGCCGGAAAAATACCGGTCAGCCATTCGAACACATTTTCCCGGAAATGCCCGTTCAATTTGTGCAGGCCGCTCCACAGATAGGTGAAAACCATCAGCCATCGGATCGGCTGCAGGGAATTTCCCGGCGCTGCGGACCAATTTTTTTCCGCGAAAAAAAGAAAAAATAGACCGAAAAGCAGGAAATCCTGGTAAACCCAAGGCTGCAGCCGGTTCACATCTTCCAAGACCAACACCGGAAGCAAAACAAGCAAGCCTCCCATGGTCCAACGGAAAAAACGGACCGGCAGTACGGTTGTTGCCAGCAGCGCGGCGGCAGCGGCGGCGAACAGACCAAAAGAAACGGCATCCGGAAAATCCAGCGGCAGGATCTCAAAAGGGGGCCATTTCGGGAAATCGCGGGGGCCGAGGCCCCAGAGCGGTCCGGAAACGACCATCTGGCCCAGCATCGAGGCTGAAACGATGCGGGCCAGCAAGGCCATCAGCAATTTTTCATCGGAAAAAATCCGCGTCCAAAAGCCCTGCGCCCGGAAAACCGTTTGTCCGGAAGGAGCGGTCACAGGTAGGAAACCGAGAACGAGCCGTCGGTCAGGGAAATGGTGTTTCCGCCGACATTGAGCGCGCTGAAGGAGAATGTTCCCTTGATTTCTTTGCGGGCCTGGTCGTGCTCCTCGATCGTCAAATTGCCGCTGACGGCAGAATAGATGTTCACGCCGTCGGGCTTGTATTGGGCCGAGTAACTGCCGACCGCGCTCAGGCTGTAATCGCCCGGTTGGATATCGGCGGGCACCAGAATGTTGACCACTGTGCCGCCGTTCAGCGAAGAGCCCGCAATGGTCAGGCGACCGGCCAATGCCGTGCCGGTCGAAACGGCCGAAGACCAGTTGGTGCCGTCCACGGAAACCCGCAGATAAGATGTGAGGACATCGGTCACTTTGTTGCAGCTGCCGAAGCCGGTGCCCAGCGCGAGGCAAACCAGCAGAATAGATAGGCTTCTCATGGGATGCGGATGTTTGGAGGGTGCTGAAAAGAGGTGTTTTCCAGTTGCGACAAATTTAAGCACAACTTTTGGCGCTTTGCCAAAATCGTACCGAACTTTTGCGAAGGTAATCTCGGCAGGGAAAAGTACCGATCGTTGCATCCATGGGCAAGCAAAAACCCTCCTAGCGTTAAAACGCCGGGAGGGTTTGAGCAGCGCGGGGCAAGCCCCGCTACTAATGGCCGATGGGTGCAGCGCGGGGGCAAGCTCCGCCACTACTGCCCGGCCTTGTGGGCCTTGAGAGCTTCGGTGAGGCGCGGTACCACCTCGAAGAGGTCGCCGACGACCCCGTAATCGGCTGCTTTGAAGAAGGGCGCCTCGGGATCTTTGTTGACCACCACGATGCACTTGGACTGGTTGACACCGGCGAGGTGCTGGATGGCGCCGGAAATACCGATAGCGATGTACAGGTTGGGACGGATGGCGATTCCGGTCTGTCCGACATGTTCGTGGTGGGGACGCCAGTGCACATCGGCCACCGGGCGGGAGCAGGCTGTGGTGGCTCCGAGCACTTGGGCGAGTTCATCGACGATGCCCCAATTTTCGGGACCTTTCATGCCACGGCCGGCGGAAACAACCGTTTCGGCTTCGGGCAAAGGTACCACACCTTCGACCGTTTTGCGCTCGCGCACCTTGACGGATGCAGCGGGTGCGTCCACGGTGATCTGCTCGATGGCAGTGGAGGCGTTGGCATCCACCACTTCCGGTGGGAAGGTGTTGCCCGTGATGGAGATGACCTTTGCTCCTCCCCCGAGCAGGCAATCGGCGATGGCCTTGCCCGAGAAAACGTTTTTGCGCACGCGCAGTCCGCCGCCTTCGACCGTGGGCAGAGAGGTGGCGCCGCCGATGCTCGAAGCGCCGAGACGCACGGCCACGCGGCCCGCGATGGACTTGCCGGTAGAGGAATGGGAAAGGACCACCACGTCGGCGCCCGCTTTTTGGGCGGCACCTGCCACGATGGCGGCGTATTGGCGGCTGTCGAAATCGCCTGCAGAAGCCTGCCAGACCTTGGAGGCGCCGTAGCGGCCCAATTGTTCGGCACCCTCGGCGGGGCCGATGGTGAGCACCACGAGATCGGTTCCGAGGGCCTTGGCGGTCTTGTGGCCGTAAGTCACGGCTTCCAGAGCGTTTTTCTTGAGCTTGCCGCCGGGGCTTTCGGCATAAACGAGAACTGACATATCGGTATGTTTTTGATCGTTTTCGGAAAAAGAAGGAAAAATCAGATGACCTTGGCCTCTTCGTGGAGCAGTCGCACGAGTTCGGACATGTTGTCGGCGTCCACCAACTTCACGCCGCTCTTGGGCTTGGGCAGTTCGAAAGCCGCGATGGAGGTCTTGGGATCGACGGCCACGGGGGGCACCGTTTGGTAGGGCTTGGTCTTGGCCATCATGATGCCGCGCATGTTGGCGATGCGCTGTTCGGCCATGCCCTTGGCGGCGCTGACCACGATCGGGAGAGGCGCTTCCACCACTTCCTTACCGCCCTCGATGTCGCGGTCGAGCACGGCCGTGCGTCCTTCCAGTTGCAGGCTGGACGCATAAGAAACGAACGGCAGATCGAGCAGTTCGGCCACCATCGCCGGCACTTCCGAACCGTTGTGGTCGATGGTTTCCTTGCCGAAGAGCAACAGATCGTACCCTTTTCCGCGCGCGAACTCGGCGATCTGCGTGGCCGTGAAAAAAGCGCTGATCGGCTCGGCGTCGATGCGCACAGCGTCGTCCGCCCCGATGGCAAGTCCCTTGCGGATGTTGGCCTCGTCGGAGGCCGGGCCTACAGTCAGCAAAGTGACCGATCCCGTGCCGAGGGCCTCTTTGATCTCGAGGGCGCGCACCAGGGCGTACCATTCGTCGTACGGGTTCAAGATGTACGAAACCCCCTCGGTGTTGAATTTCGTGTTGCCGTTCACGAACGAGATCTTGGTCGTCGTGTCCGGAGTGGTGCTGGCACAAACGAGGATTTTCATAAACAGATGGGTTGTGGGTGAAAAAGGGAGTTGGCGGGCACGGAATGGCCGTCGGTATCTTTCAATGTTTTTTCGGAAAAAAAGTTTCCGCACTGGCCTCTGTGCCCGGCACAAAAATAGTATGCTTGCATTGTTTTTTTGGGGCGGCGGGCAATTTTTTTCTCTGGAAAAAGAAAATTCAGGCCTGCACGACGAGTTGGGCGGTTTGGGGCGTCCTTTCTTCGAGGAACAATTTTCGGCCGAACTTCAAGTGGTCGAGCAACGAGGCGTCATAATGCCGCACGGTGATCAGCTCGAGGCCGTCCACCACGGCCACATGGTAATACTCGAGCAGGTCTTGGAGCAGGACCTCCCTTTTCTTGGGCTGGTCGTCCACGCAGACCAAGCATTTCATGGAGGAGTTCTGCAAGAGATTGACCTTGACGCGGTATTTGGAAAACAGTCCGAAAAGGTGGTGCAGTTTGTCCTCGTTGATGAAGTGGAAATCCACGGTGGAAACCTCCAGCAGGGCCTGCTGCTTTTTGACCACGATCACGGGCGGATAAGGCTGTTCGACGAGCCGGTCGTCCACCACGGTACCCGGGCCGTCGGGGTCTATGAAAGACTTGACGAACAGGGGGATGCCGAGCACTTGAAGGGGCCGCATGGTCTTGGGATGAATGACCTGCGCGCCGTAATAGGTCATTTCGATGGCTTCTTCGTACGAGAGATGGTCGAGTTTTTGGGCATCCGGAAAAAGGCGCGGGTCGGCGGTGAGCACGCCCGGCACATCCTTCCAGATGGTCATTCCCTCGGCCCGCAGGCAATGGGCGAAAATGGCGGCGGTATAGTCGGATCCTTCGCGGCCGAGGGTCGTGGTGGTGTTTTCCGGGGTCACGCCCACAAAACCCTGGGTGACCACCAATCCTTTTTGGCGCATGGCGGGCACCACCGCGGCGATGCGTTTGCCGGTCTCGGCCCAATCAACATTGGCCTCGCGGTAGGTGGCGTCCGTGCAGAGTACATCCCGCACATCGAGCCACTGCGCCGAAAGACCCTGAGCATCCAAGTAGGCCGCGAGGATCTTGGACGAAAGAAATTCCCCCACGGAAACGATCTGGTCGTACACATAATCGTAGGGGTCGTGACCGGGAGTTTCTTCCAACAACCACTCGATCTCCACGAATGAATCGTGCAGGTCCGCGCGGACGGGATGGCCGGCGGCAAACAAATCATCCACTATGTTCTCGTGATGGGCCTTCACGGCGGCCAGAGCTTCCCAAGCATCGCCCTGGCCGAGACAATGGGCGTTGACCACGGCCTCGAGGGAATTGGTGGTCTTGCCCGAGGCCGAAACGATCAAGAGCGGGTTGGTGGCCCGGTAGCGGGCGACGATCTCCGCCACGTTCCGGATACCCGCCGCGTCTTTCACCGAAGCTCCGCCAAATTTGAAAACGATCATTTTTCGGTTTTTTTGAAATCCCGTGCGAAAATAATCCCAAAATTGTCATCGGGACGAAAATTTCTTATGGCCGCCATTAGAGATTTTTTCCAATGACAATTTTGGGTTTATACCGACCAAGAGGGCCGAAAAAATCTTGATTCTTACAAATCAACTGGGCACGACGCTTGCAATGACCATTTTGAATTGAACAAAAAATCCCTCGCCGATTGCTCGGCAAGGGATTTTGAACCGGGGGATCGAGAGCCGATCAGGATTCAGTGCTCTCTTCTCCGCCCTCGGCGTTTTCGGAAGTTTCCTCGGAGACCGGCGCTTCTTCGGCGACCGGAGCGGGCACTTCTTTCTTGGGCTTCGGAGTTCCGAACAGGCGCTTGTGGTAGTCCTGCTTTTCTTTTTCAGAGGCAACGCGCGTCTTTTCGGCGGTGCGCTCTTTCTCCTCTACCCAGCGAGTGTACATTTCGTCGGCCTGGTCTTGGGTGAGGGCTCCTTTGCGCACGCCGCGGGCGAGGTGCTTGCGGTACATCACGCCTTTGAAGCGCAGGATCGTGGCGACGGTGTCGGTAGGCTGCGCACCCTTCATGATCCAATCGAAGGCCAAGTCGCTGTTGAGCTCGATGGTCGCCGGCTTGGTGAGAGGGTTGTAATAACCTACGCGCTCGAGGAAACGTCCGTCGCGGGGCGAGCGGGAGTCGGCTACCACGATGTGGTAGAAGGGGGCTTGTTTGCGTCCGTGACGCTGCAAACGCATTTTTACTGCCATGATTCTTTGGGATAAAATTATGAAAAAAA
>JBEIJQ010000028.1:0-23024 GCA_040380145.1 Lewinellaceae bacterium
GCTCTGGAGAAGCGTCAAGTACGAGCACGTCTTCCTTCACGAGTACGAAAACGGTGGCGATCTGTGGAATGGCCTGCACCGCTACTGGCGGTTTTACAACGAAGAGAGGCCCCATCAAGGACTTGGCTACAAAACCCCAAAAGAAGTTTTTTACCAAAAAATCCTCTCGATTTGAACCATTACCTCCATGATGAAACCTATTTTTGTACCGTTCCCCAAAACACACAGGACAACTCTTCGAACTGACAGACTGCCCCCCGTACACGTTTTGAGGAATTTCGATCTCTTGTCAACCAATTTTTATCCCCTGCCACAGCTTAATTTAGGGTACTTACTGGTCCAACAATGGGGGGAAGCATAGGGATATCCGGGTCATCAAAACAAAGCAAAAGGTCGCCACCAACTTTCAGACTCTGAAAGGCGCCAGGCACTTCGCAGGGATTCAAGCCTTTGCCTCCACTCTCCGCAAGCATTCCATGAATGTCTTCAAGCACTTCACCATGGTTCTCGAGGGAAAAGAAATTGTCTTTCGAATAGCCTAAACTTTTACAAAAAATGTAGAACCCTCGTGTGTGGCCGCTGATTGTGCCATATTTGCAAACATGAAAATTCCATTGGCATTGTTGTTTGCCCTCGCTTTGCTGTGCGCGTCCGGGCTTTGGGGCCAACGCCCCGTCGTGGTGGCGACCACCACGATGATCGCCGACATGGCTTCCCACTTGGCTGGTCCGCACTTGGAGGTGCGCAGCCTGATGCCGGTGGGCGGCGACCCGCACCTGTACGAGCCCACGCCCTCGGACGCGGTGGTGCTGTCCAATGCCGATCTGCTGCTGCGCAACGGCCTCGGGCTGGAAGGCTGGTTGGATCCGATGCTGCGGAACACCGGCAAAAGCATCCCGTTGGCGACCGTCACGGACGGCATCCTGCCCATTCGCAGCGCCGACCACCACGGTGCGCCGGATCCCCACGCTTGGATGGATGTGCGCTTGGCCAAGCAATACGCCGCCAACATATCCCGTGCGTTCGAGGCGTTGGATCCGGGCCATGCTGCGGATTTCCGACAGCGGCTGTCGGCCTATTCCGCCGAGCTGGATTCGCTGGATGCAGAGGTGCGGCTGCTGGTGTCGGCCGTGCCGGACGAACAGCGCGTGCTGATCACTTCCCACGACGCTTTCCACTACTTCGCCAACGCCTACGGCTTCGAGGTGGACGCCACGATGGGCACTTCCACCGATGCCGAGGCCCGTACCATCGACATCGCGCGGCTCGGCGACGCCATCCGCCGGCGCGGTTTGCGGGCCATTTTCGTGGAAAGCACGGTCAATCCGCAGTTGTTGGAGCAGTTGGCCCGAGACCACGGCATCGCCATCGGCGGAAAACTGTACGCCGATTCGCTGGGCGAGCCGGGCACCGAGGCGGGCACCTATGTGGGCATGGTGCGGCACAACGCCCGGACCATCGTGGCCGGATTGCTCGGCGTGGCCCGCCCGCCCGAGCAATCGGGTTCCGGGCCCTTGGGCTGGTGGCCTTTCGCGGCCCTCGGCGCCCTGGTGGCCTTTGGCGTGCTGTTTTTGTTGCGCAACCATTTCCGAAAAGACGATCTGTATGCTTAGCGTCCAATCCATCGGCGTGGCATACGACCAGCGCCTCGTGCTCTCGAACATCTATTTCGAAGTGCCTCCCGGCAAGGTATATGGGGTGCTCGGTCCCAACGGGGCGGGCAAATCCACGCTGTTCAAATCCATCTTGGGTTTGGTGCCGCGCCTCTCGGGCGAGGTGTTTTTCGAGGGCGCGCCGCTGGAAAAGCAGTTGCGCCGTTTGGCCTATGTGCCCCAGCGCAACGATCTGGACTGGACCTTTCCCGCCACGGTGTACGATGTGGTGCTGATGGGCCGTTACCCGCACAAGTCGCTGTTGGCCCGGATCGGGCCGTCCGACAAGGCTTTGGTGCGCTCGGCCTTGGAGGAACTGGGCATCGCGCATCTTTGGGATCGTCCGATCGGGGCCTTGTCGGGCGGCCAGCAACAGCGCGTGTTTTTGGCCCGGGCCCTTTGTCAGCAGGCCGATCTGTTTTTCTTGGACGAGCCTTTCGTGGGCGTGGACGCGGCCACGGAGGAGAGGATCGTGCAGACCCTGCGCCGCTTGGCCGACCGCGGCAAGACCCTGTTGGTGGTGCACCACGACCTGTCCACCGTGAACCGCTATTTCGACGGCGTGCTGTTGCTCAACCAACGGCTCGTGGCCGCGGGGCCCACCGCCGAGGTTTTCACGGAGGCCAACATCGCCGCCGCTTACGGGGGGCAGTTGACGATCCTGCACAAAGCCCCGTAAAGCGGATTATTCCTCCCGGTCACTGGTAATTCCAGGCGGAAGTGTAACTGTCGGTTTTTTCGCAGTACTCCAAAAAGGCCTTGTAAAAAGGGTGGTTGCCGAAGGTGGCGCTGTCGCCGATCACCACCAATTTGAGTTTGGCGCGGGTCATGGCCACATTCATCCGGCGGATGTCGGACAGAAAGCCGATCTCGCCCTTGTCGTTGGAGCGGACGAGCGAGATGTAGATGACGTCCCGCTCCTGTCCTTGGAAAGCGTCCACCGTGTCGATGGCCACATCGGCGGCGGGGAAGTGGTCGAAGTCCGATTTGAAGGAAGACTGGATGAAAAGGGTCTGTTCCTTGTAGGGCGAAATGATCCCCACGCTGTAGGGGCGGATCTTGGCACGTGCCAGCAGGTCGTCGAGATGTCGGCGCACGACGAAATACTCCTCTTCGTTGTAGCGGCTGAGCGTTTCGGGGTGCTGTTTTTCCTCGAATCCGCAACCGGCGGTGTCGATGAATTCGAGCGGGCTTTCGTTGCCGCCTTCGAGCGCCACTGTGCGGTACTTCACGAAATCCGCGGCCTGCAGGGCGCCGCCGTAGAACCAGGCGTTGGAAAATTCCATGATCGTCTCGTTCATCCGGTACTGGACGGTGAGCAGGCTGGAAACGGACAGTCGGCGCAGGGCTTTTTCCATCAGGGTGGTGCCGAAGCCCAGCCGGGCGGCCTCGGGCGATTTGACCGTGGGCGGCAGTTGGTGGGGGTCGCCGGCGAACACCACGCGGTGCGCCTTGGTGATCGGGATCCAAGTGGCCGGTTCGAGCGCTTGGGCGGCCTCGTCGATCACCACCGTCCCGAAGGTGCGTTTTTCGAGGTAACTGTCCACGGCGCCCACCAGCGTGCAGCAGATCACATCGGCCTCGGAGATGATTTTTTGGATCACATACGATTCGAGCATGCGGGCGTGGGCCATCACGCTGCGGGCCTCCTCCCAAGCCGAGCGGCGTTCCTCGCGTTCTTTTTCTCCGAAATTTCTTCTGAACTGTTCGGCTTTTCGGCGCAATTGGGCGGCCTCGAGCTTCATTTTTTTGACTTCCTGCATTTCGCCGCGTTCGGCGAGGCGGCCTTCCACGGTGTGGCGCAGGAGGCTTTCGTCCACCCGCGAGAGATTGCCGATCCGCACCACTTGGAGTCCGGCCGCCGACAGGCGTTCGGTGAGCAGGTCCACGGCCGGGTTGGACGGGGCGCACACGAGAATGTTTTTTTCCGTCTTGGCGATCTGTCGGACGGCTTCCACGATGGTGGTCGTTTTGCCCGTGCCGGGCGGACCGTGCACCAGGGCCACATCCTCGGCGCACAGCACATGGTGGACGGCCTCCAGCTGCGAAGGGTTCAGGTGGGTGGCCTCCACCGGAAACCGGTCGGATCGGAAGGAGGCCGGTTCCGAGCCGTACAGCACTCCGCGCAGGTGCGCCAGTCGGTTGCCCTTGGCCTTGGCGGCGGTTTCGAGGGCGCGCTGCATCTCGCGGTAGCTGCGCTCGTCGAACGACATGTCGATGCCGTTTTTGCTTTTCAGCGCCCAATCCGGGAGTTCCTCCACCGAAAAAACGATCTTCATCCGGTCGCGGTCGGCAAAATCGATCACGCCGCGCAGGCTGGCCGTTTCGTTGCCGGGCTGTTGCGAAAAATAGGTCACGGGCATGCCGGGGCGGAACTTGTGGGGCTTGCCCTTGTGCTTGGTGCGTTCGATGATCAGATACGGGTATTCGCCCAGGCCGTAGCCGCTGCTTTCGATCAGGACGGGAAACCAAGACGAACCGTCTTCTGCCCTTTTGGACAGGGGCGTTTGCTTCAACAGTCGGTCAAATTCGGCTTGTTCGGCCTTCCACTCCAATTGGAGCAGCTCGAGGACGGGCAGCAGGGGATTTTTTTCTTCGGACAAAAGAGAAAAAGAAAATTTTTTGGAAAAAAGGTCACTTCAGCGATTTCGCGGGCGCTTTGGTCTTGGGCTTTTCGTCGTCCGCGGTGGGGTTGTTGTAAAATTCCGGGGGGAAGCCGTTGAGCTGTCGCCAGATCTCGTACCAGATGGGCACGTTTTTCAAAAGGATCATGCCCCTTGCGCCCGAACCGGCCCGCAGCAAATCGGGCCAAGGGCGGTCGTTCGGGTCTTGTGCGACCAGCACCCGGTACTTGTTGTCCTTGATCGAAACCCGATCAATGGCCGAGATCACGCCCCCGTAGGTGCCGGTGGAAACGCCCGGCCAGCCCGAAAACACGAAGGCGGGCCATCCGTCGAAGATGATGCGCACGTGCTTGCCCGTGTCGAGCAGGGGAACGTCCATCGGATTGACGAAGACCTCCACGGCGAGCCCGGCGTCGGCGGGCATCACGCTGACCACGGCCTCTCCTTCCTTGACCGTTTCGCCGATTCCCGGTGTCAGGGCCTGCACGATGTAGCAATCTTGTGGGGCCACCACCGCATAAAAGCCCGAACGGACGCTGTAACTGGCGTACTGGCTCTCGAGCTTGGCCATGCCTCCTTGGGCATCGTAGAGGTCGGACTGGGTGCTGAACCGATCGGATTGCGACTTGGCGATTTTTTCGCCGTATTCGTTTCGGAGGTTGTTCAGCTCGATCATCGCGTTGAGCAATTCATTGCGGGAGCCGAGCAGTTTGTTTTCCACTGCGAGCCGCTTGGAGGCCGTTTCCTGTTCCTTGAGTTGGCGCCGCTCCAGTTCCACCAGTGATATCACGCCTTTTTGGAACATTTCCTTGGCGCGGCCGAGCTGGTCGCGGGCCACTTGGAAGTCCTTTTCGGCGGCCACCAGTTCCATGCTGTCGGACTGCACTTTCAGGCTGCCCTGCCGGATCTTGTTCTGGGCCTGTTCGGTTTTCAGGCGCAGGTTTTCGCGCAAGGCGGCGATTTGTTGGTCGAGCGCTTCCATTTTGCTGGAGTAGGCGCCGATGGCCGATTCTTTGGCCCGCACTTGCAGGTCTTGGCGGTCGAGCAGTTGGGGGTCGAAGTATTCGGCCTTGATTTCCGACAGCGAAACGATGGTATCGCCCTTTTTGACCAATTGTCCTTCCCGCACATGCCAATGTTCCACCCGGCCTGCGATGGTGGTGTGGATGGTCTGTGGGCGATCTTCCGGGCGCAGGGTGGTCACCTCGCCCTTGGCCTGGACATTCTGGGTCCAGGGCAGGAACATGAAAAAGAACACCAGAAAAAATGCCACGACCAGCACCAGCGCGAACTTGTGCTTGGATCGCATCAGGGTCATCGCGCTGAACGAGCGATAATCCCGGGCGTTGATTTTGTTGGCGATCGAATTGTCGGTGATGTTGAGCATCGGATATGAAAGTAGGGGTCTTCAGCGTCTGAACAAATGCTCGGCTTCCGGTCGCGCGGAGATTTCCGAAAAAGTGCCGGCCGCTACGATCCGACCTTCCTCCATCAGCACCACCCGGTCGCAGCGGGAAGCGAACACGGGATCGTTCGAGACCACAAAGAGCGTCCACGGGGCATCAGGGCCGGTGAGCAGATCGGCCACGCTTTCCCGTTCGGCCAAATGGAAATTGGCGAAATCCTCGTCGAGGGCGATCAGGCGCGGATGATGGCAGAGCACCCGTGCCAACAGGATTTTTTGCACGATCGTGCGGGGTTTTTCGATTCCCTCCGAATTGATCGGCATGTCGTAGCCCATTGGATGGGCCATCACAAAATCCTCCAATCCGGCCTTTTTGACGGCCCGGATCACGCTCTCCAAGGTCGCTTGACGGTGGCCGACCGAGATATTTTCGAACAGGGTCCCCCTGAACAGGGTTTCGCGGGATGATATGTCGCCGATGCAATTCAATAAGCTGGCCAGATGCAGGTTCTGCTGCGGAATGCCGTTGTAGGAGACCGTTCCCCGATAGGGAGCGTTGGTGGCCGTGATCAGTCGCAGGAGCGTGGAGCGGCCGGAGCCGCCCGAGCCGCAGAGGCAGATTTTTTCGCCCGGCCGCACATCCAGTTCCACATTGCGCAGGGCGGGCTTTTGTCCGGCCGCATATATATGCGTGACATCTTTGATCTGCACGGCCATGCCCCGTCCCGTGTCCACTTTTTCGAACGAAAGCCCTTGGTCGCTTTCCAACGGGATGTCGGTCACTTGGCCGATTTTTTCCAGGCCGGTCAACACATCGTAGATGGTTTCCAGTGAATTGAAGAATTTTTCGATCGAAGCGGCCACCAAGATGATCACGATTTCGGCGGCGACGAACTGGCCGATGTTGATCTGGTTGGTCATCACGAGATAGCCTCCGATGCCCAGCAGCATTCCGGTGACGAACATTTTGAAGAAAACCGCCCCGCCGAGCTGTTGGAGCAGCACCAAGAAGTGTTTTTTGCGAGCGTCGAGGTATTTGACCGCCAGTTCGTCGGTCCGTTCCAGGGGCAGCCCGGAATCGCCGGCCTGCTTGAATGTGGAGGCATTGCGGGCCAGTTCCTCGAGCCAATGGGCCATTTCGTACTTATAGGAGGATTCTTTCAAACTGCTTTCCAGCCCTCGTTTCCAAGTGATCACCAGCAGCAGCGCAATCAGCACCACTACCACGAACGAAAAGACGATGAAGGTGGAATGGTAAAAACCGATGAGGATCAATCCAAAGGCCACTTCGACGATGGAAGAGGAAAAATCGAGCAAGATTTTGGAAAGTCCTTTTTGGACCTGCACGGTATCGAAAAAGCGGTTGACCAATTCGGGCGGATAGCGGCCGTGGATGGCCTCGGCCCTGAATCGGGGGATCCGAAAGGCAAACTCAAAAGCCGAACGGACATACAATCGTCGTTGCAGGTTTTCCACGATGGATACCTGCAAAATACGCAGCACCCCTACAAAAGCCGTCCCCACGCCCACGACGAGCACCAGCACCAACCATGACACCGCAAACTGCCCCCCGGCGATCAGGTTGATAATGGCCTGTACTCCCAGGGGAATGGTCGGGCGATCAGTCCGGAAAAAAAAGAAAAAACAAAAATGAACAGGATGTCGCGCCGATCGGGGTGCAACAGCAGGAAAAATCTTTGCAGCGGTTTGAGGGCCGATTGGCTTTTCAGGGAATCCCCCATAGAGCGGTCCTTTGAAGACGTTTGTGTTCGGTGGTCTCGGATGGTTCGGAAAGTCTGATCGTTTGCGGAAACAGTCCGTTTTTCCGCAAAGAATCTAACCCGGAATGGGGGAAAATGTTCTTTTTTTTGAAAAAAATGATAGGAAAACTATCGCGTTTTTCCGATCCGAAAAAGGCGGCGTTTTCATCGGCTTCCACGGGCATAGGTGCCCAAGGGCAGCCTCAGTCCATCGCTGAAGGGCACGAAGAGTTCGCCTGATTCGATTTTTTCGAGCCGGAAGTGGAGGCGGAGGAGGTTTTCGGCCACGAGGGCGGAAAGCCCCATCGCGTACATGTTGAGCAGCACGAAACCGTGCTCCGGATCGAGCAGTTGTGCGCAGAGCGACATCATTTCGTCTATCTGTTTTTCCAGCACCCATTTTTCGCCGTCCGGTCCGCGGCCGTACGCCGGTGGATCAAGGACGATGCCGTGGTATTTTTTTCCCCGGCGCACTTCGCGCTGGACGAACCTGAAAGCATCTTCCACCACCCATCGGATATCGGACTGGCCGGAGTTTTCCATGTTTTCGCGGGCCCAAGAGATCACCTGTTTGACTGAATCCACGTGGGTCACGTCGGCCCCGGCCGCTCGGGCGGCCAGGGATGCGCCGCCGGTGTAGGCGAACAGGTTGAGCACGGCGGGCTTTTCCACGGGAATTGCCCGCAGGGTATCGTACAGGTAATTCCAGTTTTCGGCCTGCTCGGGAAAAATCCCCACGTGCTTGAAGGCGGTCAGCCCCAATCGGAAACAGAGCTGCATGTCCCCGTGCCCGTAGCGGATCTTCCATTGCTGGGGCATTCCTTTGGCCAGTGCCCAATCGCCCGAATCGGCATCCTTGCCCGAATTTCGGGTGAACCGCGCCTGTGCTTGGGTTTCCCAGAAAGCCGGGGACTGCGTTTTGGGCCAAACCGCTTGTGGTTCGGGCCTCGACAGAACAAACGTACCGAAACGCTCGAGTTTTTCGAAGCCGCCGCAGTCCAGCAGGGCATAGTCGGGAAAAGGGGGGAGTCCGAGAAGGCGCATATCGAGGTTCAGGGCAGGCTGTTTTGGAAGGCCTGCCACTGCGCGTTGGGATTGCTGTCCGTGGCGCAGCTGAGCGTGGTGGCCTGTTGGTTGATGTTCTGCACGCGATTGGCCTCGCTGGGGTGCGTGCTCAGGAAGGGGGGCACCTGTCCGGCTTGGCCTTGATCGAGCATCTGCTGGAAAAAGCCGGCGGCGCCATTGGACGCGTAATCGGTGCCGCAGAGATATTTGACGGAGTATTCGTCGGCCTCGGTTTCCTGTCCCCTGGAAAATCCGAGCTGGATCAGGCCGGCCGCCATGTCGGCGAGTTGGCTGCGGTCATCGCCCAGCACGATCTGCAGCAGCATCTGCAGACCGTATGCTTGGGTCAACCGATCGGTGGAGTGGCGGCGGTCGGCGTGGGCGATTTCGTGGGCCATCACCCCGGCGAACTCGTCTTCCGATTGCAGGAATTTGATGAGGCCTGTATAAACAAAGATGTATCCGCCCGGCGCACAGAAGGCGTTGAGGGTATTGTCGTCGCGGACGATGTACACCTCCCATTCGAAATCGTTGCGGTGCCGCAGTTCGCCGGATTGCAGCACGGCGTCGCGGATCCGCCGCAGGTGTTGGTAAGCCTGCGGATATTGGGCCTCCGGCAAAATGGGGTACTCCGCCGGATTGGCCAGAATCTCGTCGCGGAGTTGTTGCCCGAGCTCGATGTCGTCGGAGATGCTGAACAGGTTGACACCACCGTCGGGGTCGCACGATATGTACACGGCGCTGCAGACGGCCAACAAAAGGATTCCGATCTTGGTGCGCAATTTGGTCATGTTCGTCACATTTTTTTGGATTAAAAAAAGCAATGCTCAAAAGTCTCCAAAATTACCCGATTTCCGCATCGCCCGTCTTTTTTTCCCAAAATCTTTCCGAAAGAGGGTTTTGGTGGAGGATATCGCACAAATAGTCGTACACAGCGGGAAAACGCTCCCGCAACTTGTCCGGCACCATGAAAAAATGCTCTGTGCAGCGGGGGAAAATCTCCGGGTCGCCCAAGCCGGTCAGCGTGGAAAGATATCCCTCGCGGAAGCCGCGCAGCTCTTCCAGTGCCCGGACGAAGTCGGCCTCCGAGGCGCAGTCTCCGCGGGGCACATCTTGGTCGGAAATGCCGAGGTGCCATTGCAGGGCCTTGGCGAACAGGTGCAGCCCGATGTGGTAGTATTCCCCGGGACGGGTCAGGCCTTTGGCGAATCCGTCCATGGAAAGGATCGCGGTGTCGTGGTCTTCGCGCTTGAGCTCCAGCGCGTGGGGCACGGTGGGCAGATCCGGGGTGATGAAAGGGTTTTGGAAAAGCACCACCACGCCCAGCTCCGGATAAATATAATCGTCGAGGCCCATCGTCACCTGCACCGCCGTGGCGCTGATCAGGGCGCGCAAGTCGCCCGGCACCTCGTCCGGGCCGTGCACCTGGAAATCTTTCTGCACGAAAAAATTGGTGAAGCGCTGCTCGAAACGGATCTTGGCCGGCTCGTCCAGCCCGGCGTAATAGGGCAAAAAGCGTAGTAAAAGTTCGCGCGTGCTTTCGCTGACCCGGCGCGGAAAACGCTCCAGCCACTTTTCGTTGATCAGGTCCCGGATCATGAACAGTCCGGCGCCCAGCATCAACGGAGCGGCCACACCCCACACTTTCAGCTGGGGATACAGTTCTTCGTCCACCCAAAAAAAGGAGAAGGATGCTATCAGGGCCAAGGGAACGATGATGAGATAAGCGGGCATGTCAAGGTGTTTGTGCGGAAAACGGGCGAAGCACTTCCGGGGTTCAAAACGGTTTGCCCAGCATCAGGGTCCAATACAGCCCCGAACGCCCGAGACCGTATTCCACGAAGTAGGGCGACATCAGGTTGGCGCAGTGCGAAGGGCTGTTGAGCCAGTCCAAAAACACTTGGCGCTCGGCGGTCTGTCCCCAAGCGAGGTTTTCGCCCCAGGCCATCCACTGGTAGTTGGCCGCCAACAAGCGGTCGGCCCCGTCGTGCCCGAGGCTGTCCTCGTGCCCGAAATATCCGTTCTGGTCCATATCCGCGCTGTGCGACAGGGCGATCTGCAAAAGCGCGGGGCTTTGCGCCAAGGCATTCGCCGCCGGTTTCCACAAGGTATCGCAGTAACAGCCCTTGGAGCGCACGTCGTTGATCAGTTCGAAAAAGGTGTTCAAACTGTCTGGCGCCACATACGGGGGCCCCGGTTCGGGATCGGGATCGGGCAGTTGGTCGGCGGCCGTTCCGCAGCCCGCCGCCAACCAGCAGGCGATCAGGGGAAAGAGCAAGGGGCGAAGGGAAAAAGCGTGCATGGCCGGGAATGGGTTGGGTTCGGTGTAAAACAATTCAACGCATGGAAAGGGACGATCCGTTCAGAAAAATCCGTTTTTTTTCGAAAAAAACAAAGATCCGCAAAAAAGGAGCGCTGCCCGATCCGGAGGCGCAACAAAAAAGCCACCCCGAAAGGTGGCTTTGAGAAGTGCCCACGACTGGACTCGAACCAGCACAAGTTGCCTTACTAGCTCCTGAAACTAGCGCGTCTACCAATTCCGCCACATGGGCCTTGTGGTTTACAGAAAGCGGCTGCAAAGATAAAAACTTTTTTCCCGAAAAAGCAAGAGACGCTCTTGAGGGAAATGTTTTTTTTCGAAATAATATTGATTGTCGTCGGGCTTGGTCGTCATCCGGCCCGAAATCCGTGGGCGCCGTATTCCAGAAATTCCAGGACGGAGCGGGCGGCATCCAGGGGCGATTTTTTCAGGTCGCTTTCCCAAAAACGCATCACCTGCCAGCCGAGCGCTTGCAGGGCCTGGTCCACTTCGCGGTCGCGTTGGATGTTGCGCTCGATCTTGGGGATCCAAAAGGACCGGTTGCTTTTGAAATCGTTTTTCCTTTCTTCCCAATCGTGGCCGTGCCAAAAGTCGCCGTCCACGAAAACCGCCAGCCGGGCATTCCGGAATACGATGTCGGGCCGGCCGGGGAGTTGCTTCACTTGGAGGCGGTACCGGCAACCGAGGGCCCAGAGCAACTTTCTGAAAGCCATTTCGGTCCGGTTGTCGCGGCCCTTGATCCGGGCCATCATCGCCGATCGGGCCTCGGTGGTATAAAATCCGTTGTCCTCCGAAAAGCGGGGGACTTGGACGGTTTCTCGGGTCGGATATGCGCGTTCGGGCGGCACGACGGGTCAACGGTTCAGTGCAGGCACTCCAAGTACAGCTCGATGGTGCGTCGGATGCCATGGTAAAGAGCGTCGCGCACGAGGGCGTGGCCGATGGATACCTCCAGCAGGGGGATGTGTCCCAAGGCTTCCCGGAAAAAACGCAGGTTGTCGAGGTTCAGGTCGTGGCCGGCGTTGAGGCCGAGCCCCACCGCCTTGGCCGCCTCCGCCGCTTCCACATAAGGCCGGACGGCGGCCGCGGGATCGTGCGGGAATTGTTCGGCATACGGTCCCGTGTACAGCTCGACGCGGTCGGCGCCCGTCCGCGCGGCGGCCTCCACCAGTGCCGGTACGGGATCCACGAACAACGAAACGCGGATGCCGGCCGATCGGAAACGGGCCACGGTCTGTTGCAGGAACGAGGCCTGCCCGACAGTGTCCCACCCGTGGTCGGAGGTGAGCTGCCCGACGGCATCGGGCACCAAAGTCACTTGTTCGGGACGGTTGGCCAACACCAGTTCGACGAAGTCCGGTTGGGGGTTGCCCTCGATGTTGAACTCCGTGCGGACGACCTCGCGCAGGGCGGGCACATCCGAATAGCGGATGTGCCGCTGGTCGGGGCGGGGATGCACCGTGATGCCCTCGGCACCATAACTTTCGCAGTCTTGGGCGAACCGGACGAGGTCGGGCACATTGCCGCCGCGGGAGTTGCGCAGCAGCGCGATCTTGTTGATATTGACGGACAGACGGGTCAACGGACGGAAAAGTGGAAATGGTGAACGATCTCAGGAATCCAACAGGGGACGGAGCCGGGCCTGTTCGCCGGAAAAATCGAGGAAGGGAAATTCGCGCGTCAAGTCGGTCATGGCGGAGAGCTGCCTTTCCAAGAAAAAACGGTGGGAGGGGATTTCCGGGTTTTGGGGACGGTGTTCCAGGCCGCGCTGCAACTTTTCGATGCGCTGCCGGAGGGTTTTGTCGCGTTCGCTCAGGTAGCGGGCCTCGAATTTTTGGTAGATGTACTCCACGGCCACGGCCGAGGGATGCACCATGTCGTCGGCGTAGAAGCGGTAGTCGCGCAGGTCGTCCAGCAGCAGTTCGTAGGCCGGGAAATACTCCACGAAGGGCAGCCGCTCGCACAGTTCGTGGGCGGCCAGCAGCAGGATCGCCTTGCTCAGCTGGTTGCCTGGCAGGCTTTCCTTGAGGTGGCGGATGGGGCTCACCGAGAGCACCACGCGCAGGCGTGGATTGAGCTGGTAGAGGTAGTCGAGCAGCGGCTCCAAGCCCTCCACGATCTCGGCCGGTTCCAAGCGGCGGCGGCGGAAATAATGGTCGGGCAACTGGTGGCAGTTGGATACCACCTGCCCGGAGGTTTTCAGCTCGTAAGTCCAAGCGGTGCCGAAGGTCACCAGCAAAAGGTTCAGCCCGGGCACCAGTGCGCGCCCGTGGTCCAAGGCCGCGTTGATGCCCTCGGCCACCGAAGGCGCTTCCGGCCCGGAAAAACGCCCGTGGTGCTGGAAACTGTGCCAAAGATCCTGATGGCGGAAAAGATCCGTTTCGACGAACCGGTACTTGTTGAGCAGCAGGGCCAGGCTGTTGCGGATCGAAAGGGGATTGTACAACGGCCCGAAAGGATTGACCGAAACGGGGTATTTCAACCGATCCAGCCGGCGGCCGATGTTCTCGGCAAAACAAGAGCCTAAGGCCATCGTCTTGTCGGGATAGCTCAGCGAAAAATCCGCGGGCTCGAGGGGGAGTTCTGTCCTGAACATACAGCGTGTCGGTTGCAGGCGTAAAATTAGGCTTTTTGCCGATACCCCCCAAAGGTTGTTTTGGCAAAAAGTGGTTATTATTGCGGCCACAAACCCGATCCTTGCGCTTCGCCATCTACAACAAGGTCCTGCACCACGACGATGTTCCCTTTGTACGGGAACTGTTGGAGTGTCTGCGCAGAAAAAAAGCGGAGGTCGTGCTGTACGGCCCCTTCGCCGAGGCGCTCGGCGAGTGGATGCCCCTGCCCGAAAGCGCTCCGAGGTTCGAATCCCACGAAGATTTTGCCCGCCTGCAATGCGATTTTTTCGTTTCGCTGGGCGGCGACGGGACGATTTTGGATTCGATGACCGTCGTACGGGACTCCAAGGTGCCCATCGTCGGGGTCAATCTCGGCCGGCTGGGCTTCTTGGCCAATGTGGAAAAAACCACGATGCTGGCCTCCATCGAATCCCTGATGCAGGGTTCTTACCTGCTCGACGCCCGCAGCCTGTTGCACCTGGAATCGAACCGCCCGCTGTTCGGGTCTTTCAACTTCGCGCTCAACGACTGCACCATCCTCAAGCGCGACACTTCCTCGATGGTGATCATCCACACCTTCATCAACGGGGAATTCCTCAATTCTTATTGGGCCGACGGCATCATCGTGGCCACGCCGACGGGCTCCTCGGGCTACTCCCTGAGCTGCGGCGGCCCGATCGTTTTTCCCAATTCCGACAACTTCATCATCACCCCCGTGGCGCCCCACAACCTCAATGTGCGCCCCATCGTGATCTCCGACTCGTCGGTCATTTCCTTTGAGGTGGAGGGACGTGGCCGGAATTTTCTTTGCACGCTGGACTCCCGCTACGAAACGATCGAGACCAACGATCAGCTCGCCGTCCGAAAAGCGGATTTTATGGCCTACCTCGTGCGGTTCCCGGGCAGAAATTTCCTCAAGACCATCCGCGACAAACTCAACTGGGGCGCCGACGTGCGCAACTGACCCCCCGCATCCCCGGAGCGCCGGATTTTTCTCCAAGACGGGCTTCGAATTTTTTTGGCAAAAAAAAATGGGCAGCATCGGGCACAAAAAAAGGGAATCCGGCGTTTGTGGTCGGAATTGACTGTTTTTGTAAATGAAATAGATGATTTCACCTTATCCACATGAAAAACCTGTCTTTCGCCGCTCGTTTTTGGGCCATAGCCTTTATCTTTTTCGTAACCGTGGCGGCCAGCCCCTGCTCCGCACCCCTGCCCGCCGCTGACCGGGCCCCCGACACCGATGTGGTCTATGTTTACAAGGGGCGTTCCACCTACTCCAGCGATATCCTCTTCACTTGGGACGGCAAATACCTGTACAAAGGCCGCTCCACCTATTCCAGCGACATCCTCTACACCTGGGACGGCAAATACCTGTACAACGGCCGCTCCACCTATTCCAGCGACATTATGTACACCTGGGACGGCAAGTATTTGTACAACGGCCGCTCGACTTACTCCAGCGACATCGTGTACACCTATGACGGCAAGTATGTGTACAAAGGGCGTTCGACCTACTCCAGCGACATCGTGCGCACCTGGGACGGCGAATATCTCTTCAAGGGCCGTTCCACCTATTCCAGCGACATCCTGCGCACGGTGGATGGGAGCATCCCGGCCGCTTTGTTGCCGATCATCTGATCTGAACCGCTTTGTAAAGCGGCCGGTCCCGACGGGTTCAGGAAAAATCCAATCCGAAAGACCGCAGCGAGACTTCGAGGTCTGAATTGGCTGCGTGCAAATGCGCGTGGATGCCCACGGAGGTCGCACCGGCGATGTTGGGCGGGTTGTCGTCCACAAACAGGGTCTCCTCGGCCCGGAGCCCCGCCAGTCCGAGCACATGCCGGAATGCTTCTGCGTGCGGCTTTCGGCACCCGATCAGGTGTGAATACCATGCTTGTTCGAACAGCCCGTCGAAATCCAGCGGACCGTGCGCGGCGCGAACGATTTCGCGGAAGTCGGCCACATGGAGTTCGTTGGTGTTGCTGAACAGGAAGATCCGGAATTGGGTGCCCAGCCGCCGGAGCAGGTCCACCCGCTCGGCCGGCAGATCGAGCAGCATCGCCGACCAGGCTTTGCGCAGCTGCTCCTCGGTGGCGGCGGGGTTGTGGGCGCGCAGGGTGTCCAGAAACACCTGCCCGGAAAACTCCCCGATCTCGAAGCGTTCGAAAAAGGCTTCCCGCTGCAAGGCCTCGGAGATGGCGCGGTGGGCTTCGGGCGAAGCGGCCAACCGTTCGAAGGCGCGCTCGGTGCGGGGAATTTCGAGGTTCAACACGACCCCGCCGAGGTCGAAAATGAGATTGCGTATGTTGGGCATGCGAAAAAAAGGTTGTCCGGGGCGCGAAAATCTTGTTTTTGGCGCTGAAATCCGAGCGCGGCTGTTTATTTTTGCCCTTCGATAGGGCCCATAGCTCAGCTGGTTAGAGCAGCTGACTCATAATCAGCGGGTCGCGGGTTCAAGCCCTGCTGGGCCCACTCTAAGGCCGCCTTCCTTTTGGGGAGGCGGTTTTTTTTATGGGAAAAAATGAAAAAACGGCCCGCTCTTTTCCTTTTTTTCTCAAAAAAAACTTGGAAAAAAGGGGTCTTTTTTCCGAAAGCAGCCCCCAAAAGCGGTTTTCCGATCAGGCCCAGCCGAGCAGCAGGTTCAGCAGATACGGCACGCCGAGCGTGGAGCCGGCCAGCACGAAGGCCGTGAGCAGCACATCGGAGATCCCGACCTTCACGCCGGAGTCTTCGGCGATGGACGAGTGGTTGACCAGTACCAAGTGGCGCCGGCGGTACATGAAGGACAGCATATCGCCGGCCTTGAACAGCAGCAGGAAAGAAACCGGCATCAGCAAGGGCAGGAAGGCCACGCCCAAAAACAGCCACAGGCCCGCCAGTACGCCTCCGAACAGGAGCTGGCCGCGGTAAAAGGCGCCGTCGTACAGGCGGCGGTATTGGTCCGTCATCACGGCCATGTACGCGATGTACGCGATCCCGAAGGCAAAGGCGATGAATTCCAAAGTACTGAAAAACATGGGTGTCGGGCTTGAGGGTATCCGCCCAAGTGGGGCGGCGAGGAGGGTTGATCGGACAAAATTGGTGAAAAATTTCGGAGGCGGTCACGCCAGCGCGTACATTTTTCCGGGCAGGGCCCGCAGAACGCCCTTGAGCTCCAGTTCGAGCAACAGGGCCGAGAGCGCACCGGCCGAACGACCGCCGCGTCCCAGCAGTTCGTCCAAGGGGATGCTGTCGCGTTCGCGGAACCACTCCACCACTTCGGTTTCTTCGGCGGTGAGTTCGGCGAACAGGTGGTGTTGGATCCGGGCGGAGCGGGGTGCTTCGCCGGGCCTCGACCAGCGGAGCAGATCGGCCAGGTCGGCGGCGGATTCCAGCATGGCGGCCCGGTGTGTTTTGATGAGCAGGTTGCAGCCCGCCGATTTCGCGTCGTCGGGCCTTCCCGGCACGGCGAAAACATCTTTTTGGTAATCGTTGGCCAGTTGGGCGGTGATCATCGAGCCGCCGCGCTGGTTGGATTCCACCACCACCACGGCATCGGCCAGGGCGGCCACGATGCGGTTGCGCAGCGGAAAAAACTCTTTCCGTGGCTGGGTGCCGAGGGGAAATTCGCTGAGCAGCCCGCCGCCGCCGCCCTCGCAGAGTTCTTCGGCGAAACCCGCGTGGGAGGGCGGAAAAACCGTGTGGAGGCCGTGCGCCATCACCCCGATGGTGGGGATCCCCGCCGCGTGGCAGGCCCGGTGCACGGCGATGTCGATGCCCAGGGCCATTCCGCTGATCACGGTCACATCCATGGGCGCGAGGTCGCGGACGAACTGCTGCACAAAGGATTTGCCCCGTTCGGTCGGGGTGCGGGTGCCCACCACCGACACGATGCGCGGACGGGCCAGATCGGTGCTGCCCCTGCTGTACAGCACCACCGGAGAATCTTCGTAGGGCCGCAGCCGGTGCGGATACGCCTCGTCGAGGCACGAAACATGCCCGATGCCCGCCCGGTCGGCCCACTCCAGTTGTTGTTGGGCCGATTCCAGCAACGAGGGGTCCGTGAGCGAGGCCGCGATCTCGTGCCCGATCCCGGGCAACCGCTGCAGTTCGCGCCTCCCGGCACGGAAAATTTCTTCAGCGCCGCCGAAGTGCGCGATGAGCCGGCGCGCGGTCAAAGGGCCGACTTTGTGCGACAGCGACAGGGCCACGGCGTACAGTTCGTCTTTCATAGGGGCAGTCTGTTTTTTCGGAAAAAAATTCGAGAAAAAAGGGAAAAGGGGTGTCCCGATCCTTCGAACGGTTTTCGGGGGCTGTTTTTGTTTTCCACAAAAGAACAAAATATGGGCTGCTCCGTTCTCGACGGCTGGTTTTTTTGGTAAAAAAATTCCTTTCCGTTCGGCAAAACCGCTGTTTTTTTCCATTTTTCGGGCCGACAAATCGGAATATCTTTGGGCCTTCAAAAACACATGCCATGGATTTCAGAAAAATAGACAAAATAGTCTTGATCGCGGTGGTGGCCATCGGATCGATATGGATGCTCGCGAAGTGTTCGGGCAGGGGCCCTGACGCGGCGGCGGGCGAAACCGCTGCGCCGGATGCCGCCGCCAAGGCGTACAAGCCCGGCCAAGTGTTCATCGTTTGGGACAGCGTGCGCCTCCGCTCCGGGCCCAGCCGCGACAGTTCCGCCCTGATGACCCTGTACCGCGACGCGCCGGTCACTTACACCGGTCGTTTCTCCGATTTTTCGGAGGAGATTTCCCAAGAGGGCGTCAAATACCGCGAACCCTGGGTGGAAGTCCGTGCGGTCAACAACAAAACGGGCTGGGTTTTTGGCGGCAGCGTCCGCATTTACCCGCAGCATTGATTTTTTTCTCCCATTTTTGGGAGAAAACATTTTTTCCGAAAAAAATCCGCTCGACCGAACGGCCCTGCGGAATCGTGTTCACCGTGCCGAAAATCCTTTGACATGGCTCTGATCCTGCCCGTACAGGGAATTTCCCCCAAATTCGGCAACAACTGTCGTTTGGCGCCCAACGCCGTCATCACCGGCGATGTGGAGATGGGCGACGATTGCAGCGTGTGGTTCCACGCGGTGATCCGCGGCGATGTGCACCGCATCCGGATGGGCAACAAAGTGAACGTGCAGGACGGGGCGGTGGTCCATTGCACGTACCAACAGGCACCCACGCAGATCGGCGACCATGTGTCCATCGGCCACCGGGCCTTGGTGCACGGCTGCACGATACACGACAATGTGTTGGTGGGCATGGGGGCCATTGTGATGGACCATGCCGTGGTGCATTCCAACTGTCTGATCGCGGCGGGCGCGGTGGTGTTGGAAAAAAGCGTTTTGGAGCCCAACGGCGTGTATGCGGGCGTGCCCGCCAAGCGCGTAAAAGAGTTGAGCCCGGAACTGTTCGAAGGGCAGATCATGCGGATCGCCGACAACTACCTGTTGTACTCGAGCTGGTACGAATGGGTTTGACGCGGGCCTAATCGCCGAACTCCTCGGCTTCGCCGGGATCATCTTCCTCATAGAACTCTTCGTCGCCGTAATTGGGTTTGAAGAGGTTGAGGGTATTGGGCGAACTGTACGCCGAGCAGTCCAATTCGATGTCGTAGGGGTCGGGCATTTTGTAGTCGGCGGCCACATTCCATTTGAGCTTGGGATCGCTTTCGATTTTCCGCATGAAATTCTGGAAGATCGGCCTCGCCATGCGCGCGCCTTGTCCGAAGGCCATGCTGCGGAAGCGGAGGAAGCGTTCGTCGCAGCCGACCCAGACGCCGGCCACGAGGTTGGGCGTGATGCCCATGTACCATCCGTCGGACTGGTCTTGGGTGGTGCCCGTTTTGCCGCCGACTTTGCTGCGGATACCGTCGAAACCGCCTTGTCCGGCCACCACTTTTTGGAGCATGTGGGTCATGGAGTAGGCGGCGGATTCGTTCATCGCGTGCGTTTTGACCTGTTCGGATTCGAGGTTGAGGATCTCGTTGCCGTTGCGGTCCTCGACGCGGATGACGAAGAGCGGTTCGTAGTACCAGCCTTGGTTGGGGAAAATCGTGTAGGCGCCGATCATTTCCAGGACCGACAGGTCGGGTGTTCCGAGGCAGATGGACGGTTGGGGCGGCACCCGGGAGGTATCGATGCCCACTTTGCCGAGGAAATCGCGGAAGGGTTTGGTGCTGCGCATGTCCTTCATCAGGAAGGCCGACACCGAGTTGAGGGAGTGTTTGAGGCCTTCGGCCAGCGTGACCGTTCCGCCGCTGAACCCTCCGCCGGCGTTGTCGGGCGCCCAGTCCGCCGCCAGATGGAACTCCGCTTCACCGCGGTGGATCACCTGTTTGACATCCTGCACCGAATAGCAGGGACCGAACCCGCGCCAGTCGAACGACAGGCCGTACAGCAACGGTTTGATGATGGAGCCCACTTGGCGGCGGGTGCCCCGGTTGACGTGGTCGAGTTTGAAAAACCGGAATCCCACTCCGCCGACCCAGGATTTCACATGGCCCGTCTGCGGATCGAGGGAAACGAACCCCGTCTGGAGGATCATCCGATGATATCGGATCGAATCGTATGGACTGATCAGCGTGTCCTTTTCGAGGAAGGTCACGGAGTCTTTTCCGATGCGGTTTTTTTCTTTCCCGTAAGAGAAAATCTTGGTCTTGACGGGCGTTTTCATGTACTTTTCCATCGCCTCGAACTCCGCGAGCAGTTTGGGCCAGTCGGCGGATTTCAGGGTCTCGACATACCGGTTGTACTGTTCGGCGCTGATGGTCTTGTTTTTGCGCCACTCCTCGAGTTTTTCCATTCCCGTACCTTTCTTTTCCTTCTCTTTTTCTTGGACCACTTTCATTCGGTACAGATCGACGTCCGAGAACTCCCTTTCCACGGCGAGGGGCATTTTGTCGGGGCGTACCAGTTCGTACCGTTCGCAGTGGAACACGTGGTCGTTGAGGGAATTGACCCTTGCTTCCACGGGCACCTCGGTGTTGCTGTTGGGTTTGACAGTCCAAGGATCCGATTTTTTCCAATGCTCGAAAAAATGTTTCTGGTGCTCGCGCAGGTGCTCGGCCGCGGCAGCTTCGGCATGGGCCTGCATCATGGGGTCTATGGTCGTGTAGATCTTGAGACCGTCCTTGTAGATGTCCCATGCCTCTCCGTTGGGTTTGGGGTTCTGCTTGAGTTTTTCGGTCAGGAAAATCCGCAGGTACTCGCGGAAGTGCGGGGCCAGACCGACGTTGTGGTCGAGGCGTTTGAAGGTTCGTTTGACGTCGATGGACTTTTCCCGGAAGCGTTCGTAATCTTCGTCGCTCAGTCGGCCGTGGTCGCGCATGAGGCGCAGGACGGTGAACATTCGGTCGTTGGCCCGCTGGGGCGTGCGCTTGGGGTTGAAAAGGGCCGGGTTTTTGAGCATGCCCACGAGCATGGCCGCTTCTGGGATCGTCAGGGCGGAGGGTTCTTTTCCGAAGTAGGTGCGCGAGGCCTGCTTGATGCCGTAGGCCCCGTACAGATAGTCCACCTGGTTGAGGTACATCGCGAGGATCTCCTCTTTTGTGTAGGCCCGTTCCAGTTTCACTGCTGTGAGCCATTCCTTCATTTTCACATAGGTGAGGACCGCAAACCGGGCCGGCTTCCACATTCCTTTTGTCTTCGGCCGCCCGACGAGCAGTTTGGCCAGCTGCTGGGTGATGGTGCTGCCCCCGCCGCTTTCGCTGTTGCCCGAAAAAACGGTGCGGAAAAGCACCCGCAAAAGCGCTTCCGGATCGATCCCGCAATGTCCGTAATAACGGGAATCCTCGGTCGAGACCAACGCGTCCACGAGGTGGGGCGACAGCGAATCGTAGGGTACGGAAATGCGGTTTTCCAGAAAATAGGTGCCCAAAATCGAGCCGTCGTTGGCATAAACGGTCGATGCCAAGCGGTAACGGGGGTTTTCCAGTTCCTCGAATGTGGGCAGGGTGAGGGTCAACAGCAAGAAAAAAGCGGTCGAACCGGCGATGCCGTACCCGACGAACCGCCAAAAAAGGCGTGTCCACTCTCGGTGCTTCTGTTCACGGGCTTTCCAACCGGACATGGGTTTGTTGATCTGTTCCAATGTATGTGCTTGATTCGGTGATTGTCTATTTGGGGCCCAAAGATAGTTTTTTTCGGCGAACGGCCCGCCCTCAGGGCAGTATCCAATCGCGCGGCCCCCATCCCTCGCGCACGGCCGACAGGTCGCGTCGCGGATCCACCAGCAGGCGGCTGGGGCGGCCGTTCATCGTGACATAGGCCTCCACGCGGACTTTGGGGGAACAAAGCCCGCGGTTTTTGTAGTGTTCGGCGAGGAAATGGGCGAACTGCAGGATCATGTCCGGCTGGTAGGCCATTTGTTTTTCCTGGTGCGCGTTGAGAAACTCCCGGTTGTCCACCACGCCTTCGCGCCCGGTACAGCTGTCGGTCACGAAAAAAGTGGCCGTTCCGGCTTTTTCCACCAGCATCACCCGCCAAGAAAAACGATAGCCTTCCTCTGTCCAAAAAAGATCCCCCGGATACAGCTGGTAGCGCCACGGAAACAACAGTTGGAAGCACAGGTAAACGCCCAACAGCGGCAGCGTCCACGGAGCGGTGCGCACCGTTCGTTCAGGGCCGGGCGCTTTACGGTCGCGGGGCAGGCGCAGCAAAGCGGAGATGCCGTCTATCGCTTTTTGGTGGAACTCGGGAGAAAAAAACAACAGCGCGGATCCCATCATCACCAAGGGGAAAATGCCGATGGGAAAAAGCAGGCCGGTGACCGTATGGAAAAAAACCACCGTGGCGTAGGCCGCCCATCGGGTGCGCGGCCAGATCAGGAAAAGCACGATCGCACAGTCGTACAGCATGCCCGCCCAACTGAAGAAGTAGGCCGTGGCGGGCAGGCCCAACAGCGGGCCGAGCAGGGGCAGATCGTCGTGGGCCGGCAGCCAGATCCGCAGCGGCAGGGCTTCCAACAGCCAATCGGAGTTGATCTTGGCCAATCCGGCATACACATACACGATGGCCGTCTGGGCCATCAGTACGGCAATGCTCCAACGCGGCACCGAGGCGCTGCGCAGCCCGGGCCGCCGATGGGCGTCCACCGAAAAACACCGGTGCGCCGGCACGAAGATCAGCAGCAGCGAAACAAGGCTGACGAAGTAATAGTGGTTGAGGTAGTACGCCAGTTCGATCAGCTCGGTGTAGGTGAACGTCAGAAAAAACACGAGGGCCGACAACCGGTACCATGCGCCGAGGGCGATGCCCAGCGCCGAGGCCAGCATCAGACCGTGGAGCGCGTACAGCAGATAGGGTGGAAGCACCTCCACCCATTCGAAGCCATAATAGCGGAAGTGCATCACCGGATCGAGGTAATGGTCTTCGATCCAGCCGAGCCAGATGAACCGCAGTGTGCCCGCGAACATCATCGCGCCGAACACGATGCGGAAAACGGCCAGCGGTTCGGCCGGGGTGGGCGCGAGCAGCCATGCGGCCGCCCGACGCGGGAATCCTTGCGGCGGCAACGGTGCGTGCAGGACCAACATCGTCTTTCAGGGCGGCAATAACGTCACCCTAAGTGGTGTCACTGCGGCGGGCGCGGCC
>JBEIJQ010000029.1:0-23005 GCA_040380145.1 Lewinellaceae bacterium
ACCGAGTCGGTCTCGACCGCGAGCACCAGTTCGGCCGGTTCATCGAGCACCAGCGAATCGCTGGCCGTGCAGCCGCCGTCGTCGGTCACCGTGACGGCATAAGCGCCGGCCACGAGGCTATCGAGCGTCGCCGAGAGGCTGTCGGCGCCCGTGGACCATTCGTAGGTATAAGGCGGCGTTCCGCCGGAGGGATTGGCCTCCACGGCCCCGGTGCTGTCGCCGAAGCACAGGATCGGGAAGGTTTGTTCGAGCCACACCGCAAGGTCTGAAGTGGCGGGCACCACGATGGTGCCGCTGCCCGTGCAGCCGTTGAAGTCGGTCACCGTCACGGAATAGGGCCCGCTGGACAGGTTTTGGGCAAAAGGAGAGGTCTGGAAGCCCGCGGCCACGTCCCATTGGTAGGTGTAGGGAGCGGTGCCGCCAGTGCCCGTCACCCGGGCGGTGCCGGTGGCCGTGCCGTTGCAATCGGGGGCCGTCACTTGGACGAGGTTGAATGATACCGGCGTGGGTTCGGCGACCGTGGCCGTGATCGTGGCGGAACAGCCGAGCGCGTCGCCCACGAGCACCGAGGTGGTGCCGGCGGGCAGTTGCACGGCCGTGGCCGTGGTCTCGCCGTTGCCCCATTGGAACCCATAGCCGGGCGTGCCGCCCGAGGCGACCACCGTGGCAGAGCCGTCGGCGGTGTTGAAACAGGAGGTCGGTTGGATGCCCGTGACGGCCAGCACGATCGGCGTGGGATCGTCCACCGTGACCGTGGCGGAGGCCGTGCAGCCGCCCGCGTCTGTGACGGTCACAAAGTAAGGTACATCGGGAGAAAGGCCCCAGACGGTGTCGTTCTGCAACTGGTTGCTCCACTCAAAGGTATAGGGCGGGTTGCCGCCGAAAGGATTGGCGATGGCCACCCCGTTGGCCAGTCCCGCGCAGGTGGCGTCGGCTCCGGTGATCTGCACGCCGACCGCGAGGCTTGGTTCGGTGACGACGAAATTGGCCGAACCGGTACAGCCTTCCGTATCCGTGATGGTGATCGAATAGATCCCGGCCGGTAGATTGTCTGCCAAGGGCCCGTTCAAGCCGGGAAGGCTCCATTGATAGGATGCGATATTCCCGTTTCCGCCGGAAATGCCCGAGATCAAGATACGGCCGTCGACGCCACCGTTGCACGCAACCGGCGTGACTACGCTCAGAACCGCGATCGGTTGATACTCCAACACCGTCTGGGAAACCGTGGCGGAACAGCCCGAGGCGTCTTGTACGGTGACCGTGTAGGTGCCGGAAGAAGTCACCGTAACCTGCTGGCCGGTCGCCCCCGTAGACCATTGGTAGGCGGAATAGATTTGGGCAACCGCGAGTTGGGCATTGCCCCCGAAGCAAAAGGCAGTGTCGCTCACGGTAATCGTGGGCAACAAACCCGGCACCACACTGACCGTCATGGGATCCGAGGCTGTGCAACCGTTGGCGTCGGAAACCGACACGGTGTAGGTCGTCGTCTGTATGGGGCCGACCGAAACGCTTGCCCCACTGTCGCCCGTGCTCCACAGGAAATCGTACGGCGCTGTTCCCCCGGAGGCCGTAGCGGCCAACTGGGCGGAGTTGCCCAAACAGATGATCTGGTCCGATCCCGCATCGACCAAAGGGGCATCGTAAATGACCACGGATGCATCGTCAACATCCGCGCAGCCGTTGGCATCGGTAACGGTGACTGTGAATATCGTGGGTGCAAGGGGAGAGACTGTTTGGGACGCTCCGAGGCCCAGTCCGTTCGACCATGCGAACTGATAGGGTGCGGTGCCTCCCGTGGCCGAGCCTTGGAGTGAGGTGGAGCCGCCCGGACAAATGCCGAGGTCGGGGCCTGCACTGGCGATTGGCAGAGTGTACACCGTTACAGTGGCGTCATCGGTGCCCGTACAGCCGTTGCCATCGGTCACGGTCACGGCGTAGGTCGTCGTCAGTCCGGGCAGCACGGTCTGGGAAGCGTTGGGCGGCAGGCCGTTCGACCAAGCGTACACGAAGGGAGCGGTGCCGACATTTACCGCCGCGTTCAGGGTGGCCGTGAAACCCGGACAAACACCCGCGTCGGGGCCCAACGCCACCTGCACGGCGGGCAACTGGCTGACCACCAGCGTAGCGGCCGAGCAGCAGCCCTGGGCATCGCACAATTGGTATTCGATGTTGACCGAGCCGCTGAAGGAAGGCGAAGGCACAAAAGTCACGGTTCCGTTGGCAGGATTGACCGTGGCGGTTCCCTCGGAAAACGGCGGCGCGGTCAGGATAGATAGCGTGGAAGGATCAAGAGCGTTCGTACCGGGCAGGTCGTTGCCCGTGACGTTGGTGGTGACGGATCCGGCACCGGGACAGATCTGGGCCACATCGGGCAGGACGATCGGCGGCGTTCCGGGATTCACCGGGCGGACGGCGATGTCGTCTATGGCCAAATCTAGGCCGACTTGACCGAAGTTGCCGCTGTTGATGCAGACCTGTACGTTCGTGTTGGCGTTGGAGTTGAAAGAGGCGCCGAAGAAATTCCACTGTTCGTCTTCCGGCAGCGGGTTGCTCGTGGCGATGGAGCCCCCGTTGACGGTGAGCGAGAAAGTGGGAGCAGGTGCATTGGTTCCGATTGGGAGCATATTGATGAACCAAGCCCCGAAACAGTATTCCGTATTGGGCTGCACTTGGATATTTTGGCACCAGATGTTGTTGTTGCCCGCACCGACATTGCCCAAAGGATAGTCCACGATCATCATGTTGCCGTTGCCGGTGGTGTGGTCGGCGATGTTGGGCGACCAGGCCGGGTTGCAGGGAGCGGGCGAGGTTCCCACGGCATAGTCGTAATTGCAAAGAATGTTGTTGCCGCCGTTGTTGCACGCACCCGGGCAAGGTGTAAAATCATAATCGCTGGTAAAAAATTGGCTCGGATTGGCCGGGTCGAAAGACTCGAAATCGCCGTCTTGGACGAGGTTTACCCCAAAACACCCGCCCACGCCCTGGCAGGGCGAAACCGGCACGCACACGCCCGTGCCGTCCACGATGGTGGCGGGGCAACCCGTGCCGTCCGTCACGGCAAAAGAATAGTTGGTGTTGTTTGGCAAAGGCGTGCTCAGGTAACTGCCGCCCGGAATGGCGGTGCCGTTGACCGAGTAGTTGCCTGTGCCGCCGCTGATCGAAAAGGCCACGGTAAAGGTCGAACCGTCGAACGAACAGATCACCTGTTCACCGGCCACCGTAATGGGCGAGTTCGAAGTGACGGTTGCCACAGCGCTTCCCGTACAGCCCGAAGCATCGGTGACGGTCACCGAATAATTGCCGGCCGAGCCAACGGAGATGGACTGCGTCGTTTGTCCGCCCGGAGCCCACAGGTATGAGTTGCCGCCGACCGCGGTCAAGGTCGTGGTGGCACCGTTGCACACGAACAAATTGCCCGAAATCGTCGGTACGAACGGCGCATTGGTCACCGTGGCCGTTATGGAACCTGTGCAGCCTTGGTTGTTGGAAACCGTGACGGTGTAAATGCCTGCTTGGACGACCTGCAACTGTTGCGTGGTCGCTCCGCCCGGAGCCCACAGATAGGCCGAATAGCCGGGGCCCGCGTCCAAAACGGTGCTCACGCCCGGACAAATATTCAGATTGCCGGTGATCGCCGGGACCAGTCCGGTGGCCGTCACGGTCAACGAAACGGTACCCGTACAGTTGTTCGCATCCGTGGTGGTCAACGAATAAGTGCCCGCTCCAACGGTAATCGCAGCAGTGGTCTGCCCATTGCTCCAAGTGTAAGAGCCGTAGCCGGGCGCTGCGGTCAAGTTGGTGCTCCCGCCCGGACAGATATTCAAATTCCCCGTCACGATCGGGACATAAGGAACACAACCTCCGGCCGTACAGGTCGTTCCGGCGGGTGAACTGTTGGAACAAGGGCTGCCCGCCGGCGCGAGGGCAACGACTTGGATGGAGGCGGATTGACCGGGAGCGAGTCCCGTCTGGGTGAAAGTGGTCGCATTGCCAACGGGCACAAACGGGCCGCCATTGATGCTGACTTCGTAGCCGGCAGCACCCGGCACGGCGTTCCAGTTGAAAGTGACGGACGTCTGCGTGGAAGGCCCGCAGGTGACGACGGGCGGGGGCAGTTGGCCCACGAAAACCGTCACCTGTTGGGTGTCGGCGCAGCCGGTGGCGTTGGCGGCAATGACCGTGTAGGTGGTGGTAGTGGCCGGCGAGGCCGTCGGGGTGGGACAGTTCGTGCAGCTCAACCCGGTGGCCGGCGACCAGTTGTAGGTCACTTGGTTCAGGTCGGCAAAAGTGATGCTGTAGCTGAGCAGATTGCCGTTTTGACCGCCGTTGGCTGCGCCCTGCGCATGGGAGATCCGCAAGGTCCATACGCCGTTGTTGGGCGTGTTCAGCCAAGGATTGAACCCGCCGACCTGCTCGGGACGGTAGGTGTTGTTGCCCGGAATGGCCGCGAAGGTGAAATTGGTGATCGGCACCGCGGCGGAGGGGCTGAAGCAGACATTGTTGTAGCCGGCGTTGGTGAATCCGCCGTTGCCGGTACTCAACATCACCTGGGTGCCATTGGGGGCGATCAGAAAAATGTTGAGGTGACCGGTGACGTTCTGCTGGATGTTGAGGCAAACGTTCAAGACATTGCCCGCCAGATAGTTGGCGGGGAATATTCCGCTCACGGTCAACGGAATGTCGATCGTTTGACCGGCCGCAATAGGTGTCGGCGTGTTGTAGGTGAAGGTCTGTGGACCCACGCCCGGTGGTAGGGTCACATCCAAAGCCACCGATTGTCCACTGCAAATAGCAGTATCGCCCAAAATGGGCATCACCACGCCGTACGGCGAAATGACCACGATGGAGTCGGTTTCCTCGCAACTGCCGTAAGAATAAGTTACATAATAGGTCCTGGCGGAATCCACCGTGGCAACGGGATTGTAGACGGTCGGATCGCTCAGTCCCGTGGTCGGCGTCCATGAATAGGCGCCCGGCAGAAAGGTGTTGTTCAAAAAAGTGGCGTCGAACTGAAAAGTCTCTGGTGTGCCGGTACAGATCTCGAAGTATTGCTGCGGGATGTCGAACAATGCTCCGTCCTCGCTCAAAAAAAGCGAGAGGGTGTCGAAAGTGCACACGGTTGACTGGAATATCAGCAACATAGATTCAAGACCTTCGGGAATCGAGTCCGGAAAGGCCTCGATCGTGAAACTAAGCGAACTGTTGCCGTCCAAAATCCAAAGGGTGTCGGGCACAAAGGTGTAGTCCACGCCGTTGGTGGCCGTTCCGGCAATCGTCACGGGGATGGGGTAGTTGCCGTCTGCGGGGCCGTTCAGCGAAAGGGTCACCGAGGCGTCGTTGCAGCCCTCCACGAGTACCGGATTGTTGTTGAAAGTGGAAACCTGGATATCCAAAAAGTTCGACGAAAAACTGTTGGCTTCCAAAAACACGCCCGAGTCGAAGGCCGCGTCGAAGCCGTCGGCAATGGCGATCTTGATGTGGTAGGTCGAACAGGGCACCACGGCGGCTTCGCACACCAGGGCAACGGTCAGTCCGTCGTATTCGATGTGCGGTTGGCCAAGGGGATTGTCGCGGAAGAGGTTGAAAAAGTTCAAGGCCCCGTTGGGTGCCGAACAGTTGGCGGCGTTGCCGTTGGCGCCTGGCGTGCCGATGTTGATGGTGTTGATGGCCACCGGCAGGGGCGGGTTGGAGCCGGGCACGATGGCCACATTGGTCGGCACGGGGTAGCCCGGGCCGGTGAGCAGGAAGGCGAACACATCGTTGAAATTCGAACAGGCGTATTCGTTGTACTCCTCCGATGCAAAGACATAGCGGAAGCGAATGGTATCCGAAAGAGGAATAAAGTCAAATTCCAAGATGGCCGCATCGTTCGTCTGCACCCCGCCCAAGATGTTGGTCAGATCCTGGTCGCCAGCACCGAATCCTATGCCAACCGGCCAGCTCGTGCCGCCACCTGCATTCGTGGGCACGCCCTGATTGGTCACCTGTCCGGAAGACAGCAGGACGCCGGCTCCCAGTCCAAGATTGTTGGGGCCGACGTTGGTAAATGCCCCGATTTGGAGCGGATCTCCCGAAAAAGTGACGTTGTTGACCGTGACGCCCGCGCCCAACAACACATTCTGCACCAGTTGGGCAGGGGTTTGACCGGTATTGATGGTCAATTGTGCCTCCGAAACGGACTGGGCGAGGAACAGGATGGAAAGTACGATGTATAAACGGCGCATGGGCACGGAATTTTTTGACAGCAGATAAGGGCCAAAAATACAAACGCAGGCGGCAACTTCAAAGCTGCCTTTGGTCTTTGGCCCAAAAGCTAAGTCATTGAAAACGGTGAAATTCGAGGATGTGAACGGTCAGACTTTGATATGTGTCGCTTTTTCGATAAAATCGTTTTTCCGATTCAGTCGGTTGCACACACCTCCAATCTTTTGGGCAACCATATTTTTTTAGAAAAAAATTTTTTAAAAAATTGATTTTTAATTTAGTATTTAGAAAAAATCAATTCGCAGTGGATTTGTATTTTCTGAAAAAATCTACCAAAAAGCGAACGCCCCATGCCGTGGCTGAACGGGAGGGTGCGAATTCGGTGTCGGAAAAAGCCACGCCCGCGATGTCCAAATGTGCCCAAGCGGGGTGGTTTTCGGCGAAAGCCTCCAGAAATTTGGCTGCCACGATCGCTCCGGCCATAGGTTTGCCGTGGTAGTTTTTCAAATCGGCGATATCGGATTTGATTTCCGGCGCCCAAGCGTCCCAGAGCGGCAGGCGCCACACTTTTTCCCCGCAGGCATCGCCCACCGAGGCGAGGGTGGCCGCCAATCGGTCGTTTGGGGTGAACAGCCCGGCGCAGACATACCCGAAGGTGGCAATGCAGCTGCCGGTCAGTGTTGCGAGGTCAATGATGATGTCCGGCAGGTGGTTGCGGTTGAGATAGGCCAAACCGTCGGCCAGGATCAGGCGGCCTTCGGCATCGGTATCGATCACCTCGATGGTTTTGCCGGCGTATGAGCCGATCACATCGCCCGGTCGCACCGCGTTGGGGCCGATGTCGTTGGGCGTCGCGGGCACCACGGCCACGAGATGTACGGGCAGCGAAAGGCGCGCCGCGGCTTCCATGGCGCCCAAAACGGCCGCCGCACCCGCCATATCGCTTTTCATCAGGTGCAGGTTGTTGGAGTCTTTGATGGATATGCCGCCGGTGTCGAATGTCACGCCTTTTCCCAACAATCCTATTTTGGGTAAAATGGTACCTTCGGACGCCTCGGGTCGGTATTCCATGACTAGGAAAGCAGGATCATCCGAACTGCCCCGATTGACGGCCAACAGCGCGTGCATGCCCAGTTCCTCCAGTTCTTTTCGGCCGAAGGAGACGGTCCGAAAGCCGTGCCGTTGGCCCGAAAGAACGGCCCACTCTTCGAGAGTCTTGGGTGTTTTTTTGTTGGAAGGGGCGTTTACGAGATCGAAAACGGCGCATTGGACAAGGCCCACCTGTGCCCCTCTTTCTGACGCAGCGACGAGCTCCGGGTCGGCTTTTTCGGCTGTGTGGAGCCAAAGTTGGGCCCGGTCGTTATCGAATGCGATCGCTTTTTTTTCATCCGTCTTGTACGGACCAAAATCGTACAGGGCCAGTTGTGCGCCGTTGGCGAGCGCCTCCACGGTCTGGGGCAGGGCTTCGGGATCGAGGTGCCCGAGTTCCACCGCCATTTGGGCGGGCAATTTTCTTTTTTGTTTGCAAAAAAAAGATCTGAACGCGCCCAGAGATTGCGAAAAACCGGGCGCATCGCCCAAGCCGAGCAGGTATAGGACACATCCGTCGGGCCGGCGCAGAACGAACACTTCTTTGGCCTCGGCTTCGAAAAGCCCGATCGCGGGGGCCGTTTCAGCGGTGCCGTTGCCCGTTCGGATCCGTGCTTCCCATTTTTTCCAATCTTTTTTCGAAAAAGGAAAAAGGAAGGCGGAGGGATTTTCGGGGAACGGTTGGTCGGCGAAAAAAAACGAGCAGTTCAAAGGCGTGTGCATGTGCTGAAAAAAAGAGGTCAGAGGCCCGGCCAGTTGCCGGAGATAGGTTTGGGGAAACCGGCAGCCACCGATCGGGTTTTCGGATCGTACTGTAGAAATTCGTTTCCTTTGAAAAAAAACAGGCCTTGTGCGCCACGGTCGAGCACGGCATCGGGAGCATGCCAAGTCCCGGGATAAACATCGGAGATTTTTTTGGGGTAGCCGGCGTCCAATTTTCCGGAAAAAATATCGCAGCGGGCCACTTCTTCGCCTTTGAAAAACAACACCTTGCCTCCCGGCACGCCCAATACGGCATCCACGCTGCTCCAAGGCAGACCGCTGTAAAGCAGCTTGGTTTTTTTGGGGAAACCATTATCCGCTTGGTTTTTTTTCAAATCGAAGACCAAGCAATCCTCCCCGCGGAGCATCAGGACCTTGTCGGGGGCATAAACGGTGCAGGCATCCAGGCCGGTCCAGGTCACGCCAGGAAATTCTTGATGGACATATTTGGGATAACCGGAGGCTGTACGAGTGGGCTGGCCTTCGAAGCGCCAGCATCGGTTGCCCTTGAAAAGGTAATTTTTTTGTCCTCCCACCGAAAAACCCGATTCCACTACGCTGGCTGCCGGCTGTGTTCGGGGGGGCGTTGTGCGTTGCGATTCGGTTGCCGGGCTCGGTGCGCGTTGGGCCGTTTGGGTTGTGGCCGTGCCGGGATACAAAAAGGCCAGCGCCGCGATGTCCCCTTCGCTGAGCCCGCGTCGTTGGCCCAAGTAAACATTCGGCTTCAGCGGTTTCAGCGTGGTCTGTCCCCGGATGCCGTAAGCATTGCCCGGATAGTGCATCACGGAGGAGTAGTCGTACGGACCGACGGTCTGCACCTGATCCACCAGTTTTTCGAAATTGTGGCGGTCTGCCTCGGGAATGTTTTCCCAGATCACTTCCACATACTGATCGCGGTCGAAACGGGACTGTTCGTGCCAAAGACCGAGCGCGTGGCACATTTCGTGCACGATGCTGCCGAAATCGCACCAAGTGGCGATGGATATTTCCTGTCGGCCACCTTGTTTGCCCACATGCGACCAAGAGCCTTTTCCGAGGATGAACACGAGGTGGTCGGTTTCCGTAGTGCGCGGCACAAATCGGACATTGGTTTTTTTGCCGATGTGGTCGGCGGCCTGTTCGATGCGCGTTTTCAGGGAAGAAGGGAAATCGGCATCAAAAACATACGGTACCGTGGCGCCTGGCCACAACTGTTTTTTTCGGTTGTCGGACAAAGCGGAGCTGATCGGCAGGTCGCCGTTTGGTTCGAAGCGAAGGTTGGCCGGATCTTCGAAATGTTTTTTTCCCAATTCCAGGAAATCGGACAAATTCAGCCGATCGGCGCTCAATTGGGCAAGCCACACTTGTCCTTGGGGCAGATGAGCGGCCCAATCGAAGGTATTTTCTGGCCGAAGGGCGATGTCGCCTTCCAAGATCATCGTGTTGTCGATCACGCTGACATCGAGCAGTTTCGGTCGATCTTGGAAAGGTAGGGTGGCCAAAACTCGATGGCGGATGCCGTTGGTGCCGGGATTGGCCTTTTCGACTTCAGCGGCGCGTTCGTCCGCACCGGGGCCGCCGCAGGAAAAGATTCCTGCGAGCAATCCCGATGCCAGCAAAGCGAACAGCGATTGGCGCATGACAGTTCGTTCAATTGGGGCCTTTGGCGATGGTCTGGGTCCATTGCCCGCCCATGCGTGCGTTCACAGAACGGTCGTACATGGCTTCGGCGTACAGGACGGGCAGATAAAATTTGCCGAGATAGGAGGCGTTGACCAAAAAGCGGAATTTTTTGGTCCCTTTGGCGGGCAGGTTGAAAAAAGTATAGACCCGATCGTCGCGGATGTCTTGGTAGCGGGGGGCATCTCCGCCGCCTGCCGCGAGGTCCATGCGGGCGTTGTGGATTTCCCAGCCCGAGGGAAAGATCTGGTGCAGGACCAGTTCTTTGAGGTCGCGGCCGGAGGTATTGGTGACCGTGACCCAAACGGCGAGATCGGTACCTTGTGCGATGGTGGCGGGATTTATCTCGTCGCCGTTTTTGCCTTTGTACTCGACTTTGAGGGTAAGGCCATTGGCTTGGACGGAGTTGTCGCCTTCCAACGGAACGCCTTCGGAAACGAGCCTGGGGTAAGCAGCTGTTTCGGAACCGCTGCGCAGCTCGATGTTGGCCGCTTGGTCGGCGTTGGGCAATTCGATGATCTTGTAAGGTTTTTCACAGACGACCTCGGTCCATGGGCCGTTTCCGATCCGGTACGAAAAGGTGTTTTTCTTGGGCCCTTTGCGGTCGAGGCCCACGAATTTGGCCACAGCGGTGAGGCCCATGCCCATTTCTTGGGTGGAATGCCAGCGGTCGGATCCCAAGGATTCCGAGATCTGCATGAGCAGCGGCTGTCCCTGTTCTTTGCGTTTCATCGTTCCGCAGGCCACGAGGATCAGTGCTTGGTCGCGCAGGCCGGATCCGTAGGTAACGGAAAGTTCGCGGTACGAGTCCGCGTTTTTGGCCAGGTTCGCCGACAGTCGGTCGGCGACATCGGTTTGGCCCGCCAAGTGGTAGGAGGCGGCCAGCAACCAACGGGCCGCAGGGTAATTCGATTTGGAGGCGCGAAGACGGTTCATGGCCCCCATTTCGGCGTTTCCGTTGAGGGCGAGCGAAAAGAGGCGGTAGGCCTGTTGGAGCTCAGTGGAGCGGTTGAGGGAGGATTCGCTCCAGTTGTTGGCCGTCTTTTTTTGGTATTCGACCCATTTTCTGAGCTGCTCCTCGTTGACGGCATAGCCGAGCCGCTTGGCTTCTGCCAGGAAATGCCCGCCGTAACTGCTGCCCCATTCGCTGGGTTCGGATTCGCCGGGCCAATAGCCGAAGCCGCCGGAGGATGTCTGGAAAGAACCCAGAATGCGGTCGATGCCCGCCTTTACGTTTTTCTCCACGGCGGCCAATTGGGCCGGCGTCAGGTCCTGCAGGGCGGGAAGGTACATCTGCGCGAGCAGGGCGGAAGTCGTCTGTTCGATGCAGCCGTACGGATAAGTGATCAACTGCCTCGTGCGGGCGGCCAGATTGAGCGGAGGCAGGGTGGAGATTTCCAGAGTCGCCTTGTTGGTGCCCGACAGCCCGATGGGCCTGTAGGCCAGCGAGATCGTTTTTTTGGGATCAAGGGTCTGGGCCGACACATTGGTGACCGGCGGGTTGGAGGGCCGGACGATCAAATCGGTTTCGTAATAGGTGCTATGTCCGCTGCCCGAGGCTTTGATCTTTAATTTGGCCGTGCCGATGGATCCTTTTGTCTTCAAGTTGATCGCCACATTTTCGTCGCCCTCGGCGCCGTTGAAGTTCAGGGAACGTGCGGCGCCGCCCGGACCCAGCTCTACGGGACCTTGGACTTCGACTTGGACCTGCACGCCGCCGATGCCCTTTTCGCTGGCGAACACGGAGATGGGCAGCGAAAATTCTTCGTTGGGACCGATGGCCCGGGGCAAAGTGGCCAGCACCATCAAGGGTTGTTTGACCGGAACCTGTTTTTCGGCGGCCCCGTAAGATCCCTGGCGTCCCGCGATCACCATGGCTCGGACTTCGCCTACATAGTTGGGCATGTTCAGCGTATGGGTGCGCGTCTCGCCTTTTTTCAGTTCGAAAGGCCCTGCAAACAAGACGACGGGTTTGAATCGATCGGGCTTGTCAGAATTGATGAGCGCGGCGTCGCCCCCGACGCTGAGCAGACTTTTGATCTCGCCCTTGAACGCCCCCAGCACATAATCGAACAAGTCCCATGTCTTCACGCCGAGCGCTTCGCGTTGGAAAAAGTAGTCCCACGGATCGGGAGTCTGGTAGCGGGTAAGCCCGAGCAGGCCTTCGTCCACGATAGCGAGGGTATAAGTCATGGGTCCACCGCCTTTTTCGCCGACTTTTACAGTAAAGGACTTGTTGGGCTCGAGGCGATCGGCCACGGCGATGGTGGGCGTCAGTTTGGAAGCCGGGTTCTCGGCGGTGAACGACGCGACCCCGTACATCCGGATGGGCAGGTCGTTGGCGGTCTGTTCGTGGGGTTGCAAAAGGGAGACCGTCACAAAACTGTTGGGGCACATTTCCGCTGTCACGGGAAAGGAGAAAGTGGTCACGCCTTGGCGCGTCTCCACCCAGTCGGCGCGCAGGACCTTGCTGCCGGTTTCCACTGTCACCAGGGCTTTTCCTCCGTTGGGAGAGGGGATGCTCACGGTGGCGGTCTGACCGATCGAATAGGTTTCGTTGGCCATCGAAACGGCCAAGTAGGCCGGCCCGCCGTCGTTGCCGAGATCGACCTGGTCCCACCAGGGCCAGTCCACGTAAACGATCTTGGAGGCGGCATGGCCCTCTTCGTTGGTGACGCGTATCAAAAAGCGGCCCCATTCGTTGAGTTTGTAGTTGAAAGTGGCTATTCCGTCGTTGCCGGTGGTCACTTGTTGAAGGGATAACGGTTGGCGGTTGAGGGCCTTTCTATATGCGTAATAATCGTCTTCGTCCCGATCGAACCACCAACGCCAGTCCAATTTGTAAACGGCCACTTCCAGGTTGCGGCCCGCCAAAGGACTTCCGTTCGCATTGCAGGCGCCGAGTCGGACCGTGTTGTCTTTGTTTGGTTGGACAAGTTCGTAGCCGGTTCCCTTGGCGGTTTGCAGGCCAACAAACTCGTCGTAGGGGTAAAAGGGCAGCGAAAAGCGGTCGATGCTGAACTGACCGCCCGGTTCGAAGGCTTTGGTACGGAAAACGGCTTTCAGGCACCCGGGCGGATTGCCGCCGATTTTGAGGCTGAAAGGCACTGTCGCAAAGCCGTTTTCGTCCAACCGCCCTTCGAAGAGTGTTTTTTCCTCAAAAGAAAAATCTCTCGTGATATCGTCGAAAACAAAGTTCGGGAATTTCTTGAAAACCGTTTCGGACCTTACCAAGGTGACGTTCACGTCCGCTTGCAGGCCCTTGGCGGGCGCGCCGTGCAGCCAGGCTACCTTCAACTCACCTTTTTTGTCAAGGTCGCCTTTGGTCAGCTTTTCAGCGCCGAAATCAAGGGCCAGTTTCATGCGGTTGGGCAGGATGGTCTCCACCTTGATGTTTTTCTCGAAAACCGCACCGCCCACCCGAACACGCGCCGTGTAGTTGCCGGTGAGGGCATCGGGTTGGGTGCGACAGGTAAAGTTATAGAAACCGTTGAGGCCTTGTGTTTTGGACATTTTCTGCACCACTTGCCCACGGGGTCCGATCAGTTCGAAGGTGACGGGGTGGTTGGGAGGCAGCGTTTTGTTTTCGTCCTCCAAAATGAAGTTCAGGAAAATTTCGTCGCCCGGGCGCCAAACGCCTCGCTCTCCGTAAAGAAATCCTTTGATACCCTTCGGAAAAGATTGCCCTTGCACGTCGTATCGGCTCAAAGAAAGGGCCGAAGCATCGTCGAGGCGCAGATAGCCGCGCTGTTGTCCCATCCGGGCGACCAGCAGAAAGGGCTTTTTATCGAACTGCGCAAAGACCATTCCCCGCCTGTCGGTGTTCAATTTGGTCATGGGTTGGAGCTGATAATCCAAGATTTCCAGTTCGACGCCGCTGATCGGTTCGGCTGTTTGGAGGTTCGTCACGGCAAAAAACGATCCTCCGCTGCCCTGTTTGGCCAAGAGGCCAAGGTCGGAGGCCAAGACATTGCGGCGGATCGCCCGATCGCTGTTGTAGAACCAATCGTCGCAGGGGTCGCCATCGTCTTCGTATTCGCTGTCGAAATAGTCGTAATATTCGTAGCCCCCTTCGGAACTCCATTCCGCCTCGTCGATCGCCAACATGCCGTTGTCTTCGGTTTCCAGCGGAGGCAGCACGTTGCCGAACTCGTCCGTTTCAGGTTCGGCGGGCGGACAGCCGTCCCACAGGGCGTACCTTTTGCGAAAGCCGATGGCCACTTCGTAGATGGCGCCCGGCTCCAATTGGATCAGTTCGGTCAGATCTATGGCGTGGTGGTTCCATTCCCGTAGTTCCACTCCGGCCGTTTTGTCCAGATCTATCCGCTTGTTGACCAAAATCTTGCCCACGCGGCGCAATTCTTGTATGCCGTCCAGTCGGTTGACCTGCAGGAACTGGGGCACGCTGCGCTCGTAAATCTGTATGATGCGCACGTCCACGGCTTTGAGACCGGCAGCTTCGAACACGTAGGGCAGGCTCTTGGTACGGGGCATGATCACGCCTTTTCCCACCAGTCGCACGCCCGGTTTTTGTTTGCCGAAGGAAAGCGTTTTGGAGATGCCCGCTGCCAGCGGAACACCTTCGGTGTTCAATATTCCCTCTGCGACCCGCACGTTCAAAGGACCGCTCAGGTTTTGCGGGACAAAGAGCTTGACCCGGTTGTCCTCTACCAAAAACCGTACGGGATGGTCGTCCACCCGTATGAGCCCCTCCAAGTTTTGGGTGCGGTCGATCGGATCCGTAAACTCCACCAACAGGTATTTGTCGCCCTCCGCCTCGTATTTCTCGATCTTGTTGGCGCGGAAATCGCCGATGGCGGGCACGGCGGCCTTCCAACTGCGGCCGTCACTGTCGTCTTCCACCCAGGTCAGGTTGACTTCGTAGCCTTTGGCCTCTCGGCGCAGGCTGTCCACGCTGTAATGGTGCTTGAGACCGTCTTCGCTGTGTGTCCAGCGCACGGGCAGTTTGCTCCATCCTTTTTTGGCCTCCAAAAGACGCTGGACGTCGGTGGCCTCCTCACGGTCATCGGTGGTGATATAGCCCGCAAAGCGTGCATAACGGCCGTCGGGCGCATTGTAAGTATGCGTGGAGACGGGGCTCACGTTGATCTTGCGGGGCTTGCAGCGGAACTGGAACTTGAAATAACGGAGGGAAGACGGGATATCCGGAACGATACCGTTCAGATCCAAGGTGGCGGTGTAGATTTTGCCGGGCAAAAGCGCTTCCTGAGGCCGGAACTCGATCGTGCGGGTGTCGGCCCAACGGGCGGTGCCGCTCAGTCCCGGACTGAAAGAAAAGGGAGACTCCTCCAACACCCGTCCAGTGTCGCCGGAGACTTCGTTTTGGAATCGGACCAAAATCGGCGAATGTTTGCCGATCTCACCGCCCGTAAAACCGGAAAGATAGGCGTCATAAGCAGGGTTGTAGGGGATGCGGCCCGGGTCGGAACCGTACAGAAAAAGGCCTGCGGCAACGGCTGCAAGGAGCGTTAGGGCCACAGCTCCCATTATCAATTTCGATTTCATAGCTTGGGAAAATTGAAAAATAATCATGGAAAATCACGAACAAGAAGGACATTATTGCCAAAGATAAGAACAAACCGAGACTCGCCGAAATTCTGCGCCCAAGCGATCGGTTCGTCGCAGGGCCTTCAGGCAATGCCGAACGAAGTCAAACGGCATTTCACCCGCAGGATCTGGCGGATTTCTTCGGCGTCCACTGTGTATGGCCGGTACACCGAATCGTTGTCGGAGATCAGCCGCAATTGGACGGTCCGGTTGCCGCGTTTGATCAGTTGTATGCGCTTGGCCACGACCACATCGGTCACGATCACATACATGGCGTTCTCGCTCAATGGTTCGCCGTCGCCCACCGTCTCGCAGACGATCAAGTCGCCGTTGGCAAGGTTGGGTAGCATGCTGTCCCCGCTGATCTCAAAGGCTGTCAACTCGCCTTCGAGCCCCGGCAGACGGAATTTCTGCAGCGCTTCCATGAAATTCGGGTCGCCGTGGCCTACGGCGTACCCGGCCAAGGCTTTTACGGGCACCAGGGAAATGTTCAGTTTCTCGGCCGGCGCGCGTTCGATCCGTGGGGCCGAGAAATCGTCCGAAGCGGCATTTCCCGTCCTGAACATTTCCTCGTCGGTGCCGAACATATAGTTGGCATTCAATTGGAAATGGTCGCACAGGCGTAGGATCTGTTCGACGGTGATGTTGCGTTTGCCCTGCAATATGCTGTTCACCACATGGTTGTAGGTGCCGAGATGCTTGGCCAGATCGGATTTTCCCTTGATCAGGCCGTTGTTTTCTAGATACTTGTACACGGCCTTGAACCGTTGCACTACCGTGTTTTTGCTGAAATCCGACATGGAATTTTGGGAAAAAAAATCAAAATAACGAAACAAAATGTTTCTTTTGTTCGTTTTGGAAACTGAACGGGCCGTATCCCGGTACAAACATATTTTTTGTTTCCGCATGAACCAAATCGTTTTCACCATGAACGAAAATTTGTCATCTTCCAACCGCCTCACCTTGGTCTCCGTTCCTGCCGAGCAAAGAAAACCCCGTTTAAGGGATCTGTTGCGCCAACTCTTGGGGATGGTTTACCAGCGCCTTAAAATGATTCTGTGGTCCATTGTGAACGCCTTTCGGTACAGTGGAGCATTGCCACCCACGTCCAAATGGATTGGCTTGGCTCTGTTGGCGCTGTTGCTGCTCAACGCAGATTTCGACTATGCTTTCCGATTCGAAGATCGGCACGGCGGTACAGGCCTCGGTTATCCGGTCGCGCAGTCCGCCGGCTTTGAAAACAGTGAATTTGCACCGGCCGATCCGCAATCGCTCCGAGAAAAAAAGGTGTTGGAATACATTGACCGTTACGCTTCGATTGCCATCGGAGAAATGCAGCGCACCGGCGTGCCGGCCAGCATTACCTTGGCACAGGCCATCATCGAGAGCCGCTCCGGAGAGAGTAGGTTGGCTGCGGAGATCAACAACCACTTCGGTATCAAATGTTTTTCCAAAACCTGCAAAAAAGGCCACTGCAGAAATTTTTCCGACGACCACCACAAAGACTTTTTCCGACGGTTCGCGTCGGTGGAAGATTCCTACCGGGCACACAGCGAAGTGGTCCTGAATCCGCGCTACACAAGTCTATTGCGGGGCCGAAAAGACCACGCCTCTTGGGCCCGGGCCTTGGAGGCGGGCGGCTATGCAACGGGATCCCGCTACGCTGAAAAACTCTGCTCTGTCATCGCCCGGTATCGACTTGCACGTTTCGACCGCTGATGTCCCCAAAGGAGCCGTTCGACCGGAATGAAATTTTTTCCTGACGCCCAAATTGTCACTGGCAGTATTCGACTTCCACACCAATGCTCTCCCGGTATTTGCTAGCAAGCCGCCGAACAAGAATTTTTCTCCAAACCAATTTTTTTCCAAAAAATCATTTCACCAACTCTGCCAATCCTCCGCCCTGCCAAAAATGGACATAGGCGGCAAACGGCTTGAAATTCGAGAGGCGCTGCATAGCAAGTCCGATGCGCGGGGCTTCGGCCAAGGCTTTGGCGGCCCATTGGCTTGGGGAAACAGTCTCGGCAGAATGAAAGACGAGGACCGAACCTTCGGCCGTTTCCCAGACCAGATCCACGGTGGCTTCCAATACCTGGCCGTTGAGGGAGATGCGTACTGGGTATTTGCGGTGAAGGCGTTGCGGCTGGCCATGGCGTTCCCGCAGAAACTCGCAGAAGGCGTCCGAGTATGCCACCAGTCCCTCCGGATCCCACTCTTTTTCGTGGTGGAGATCGAGTACCTGACGGGCGATCCTTGTCCGTCGTTCGGCGGGATATCCAGGATCGTCGGCGGCCAAAAATGCGTCCAGCATCGGCCAGTCGGTTTCGGGTGCATTGCCTCCGTAAGAGGCCGTATTTCCGTTGCGCAACCGTACCGTGACCGCCTGCTGTTCGGGCATGCCCATCATCAACGGCATGTGTTCGCGGCTTCCAGCTCTGGCCGACAGATAGGGGATAGAATGCTCGTCGGGCGATTCGAGGGCGGCTTCATAGTCCCTCGGAGCCTCGATCGTCTGCGACAGGACCGGTATTTCGCGGCCGTTCCACAACCATTGGCATTGCGTGTCGCCGGGGTGAAAGGTCGGTTTGTCTTCGTCGCCGTGCCAAACCCGGTTGAGCATACTCAGTGAGCTTTTCTCCATTCCGGGAATTACGAGGTAATCCCGAGCGCGGGTCAGGGCCACATACAGGAGTCGTGAGTCTTCCCTAAGGGCCCTGACGTTGCTCTCGGCGTAGAGCGGCAAATTTTTGACGGTTTCGTTCAGGGCAATCCCTTTGGAGAGGTCGGCGTACGGATAGGGCCAATACCGAAGGAGGCGGCCGGCGAGAGGATTTTTGATGTCGATCTCCTTTTTTTCCTGTTCGATGCTCAGACCAAATACCTTGTTTTTGAGCTTTCCGTCCAAGCCGTGGCACACCACCACGCTCCATTCGAGGCCTTTGCTCTTGTGGAAGGTGAGTGTTTGTACGGTGTTTTCGCCAATTTCTTCGCCCAAAAAATCCTCCTCGTTGGCGGCCAGTTCTTCCAACCACAGCAGCAGGCCGCCCCAGGTGGCCGCATCGTGTCGGCGGTGGCAGGCGTCTTCGTACTGCGACGAAAGGCGTCTGAGTTCGTCGAGGTTGGCGTGTCGTTGGCCTGCCTTTCCCCATGCAGCCACGAGGCGGCGCAGGTCCAATTTTTCCATGGTCAGGGTCAGCAGTTCGGAAGGCGACATTTCCCGGACATCCCTGCGCATGTTGTACAAGGCGCCCACGAGGGCGCGTTCGTCGGCCCATACCGACCAATGGGAGGATTCCTTCTCCTCCGATCGGGCTTGTAGGTAGGCGAGCCGATGGCCCACGATGTCGCCGAGCGGCTGCCCCTCGGCGAGGCGCAGGATTTCGGCAATGGAAATCGAATCGCTCGGACTGAGCAGAAAGCGCAGACAGGCCAGCGCAAGGGACACTTCGGGCGTGGCCAACAGGCCGGACCGCGACACCGATGCCTCGATGCCGTGGGCGGCCAGAGCATTTGCCACCTGCTGGCATTCTTTGTTGGTTCGGCACAGCACCGCTACATCGCAAGGGCGGATGGGGCGGGTCCCGCTGACCTCCGAAGTCCGCAGAGGAAGTCCGGATGCGAGAAGGGCCTTGATTTCGCGGGCCAAGACCAGTTCCAACCAATCGCCGGACGGTTTTCTGCCGGCGCTGTCTGGCTTGAAATACCAATACCTCAGGGCGGTCTGCATGCCGGGGGCTTCGTTTTTCGCCAGGTTTTTATCGGCCGGTTCCAGTGCGACCATTTCCGTAGGCATATCACAGAACGCCTTGGTAAACAAGCCGTTTATGCTGTGCACCAGTTCTTCGCGCGAGCGCCAGGATTTTTTCAGGCTTTCGCGTTTTGCTGCACTTTTGATAACTGCCTCCATCAGTTCGGGCGCAGCGCCCCGGAAACCGTAAATTGACTGCTTGGGGTCTCCCACCCAAATCGCTTGCTGGGTAAGTTCGCTGAGCCGCAGGAAGATCTGGAGTTGGATGGGGCTTGTGTCTTGGAACTCGTCTACAAGCAGCAGGTCCAGTTCCTCGCGCAGTACCGCCTGCACGCTCGGGTTGTCCAAGAGGCGCTGCAGTAGTACCTCCATGTCGGTGTAGTCTATGAGGCCCCTTTTTTTCTTGAACTCATCGTATGCCTGGATTGCAGCTACCGAAAGTTCGAAAGTATGGGTTATGAAATCGGAGATGTCTTTTCTGAAAGCGGGCTGGCGGTCGTGTTCCTTGGCGAATTCGACCAATTCCGTCACCAGTTCGCGGCTTTTGGCGCCCACGCCAAGAGTCGCCATTTTGCCCCAAATGTGCCATGGCAGTGTTTGTCCTTCGTTCAGCAACCGGAGCGTCCTTCTCAGGTCGTCCAAGGCTCCGAGGGTGGCAGCCGTGGTATCGGATACGTTCGATTCGATCGCCCTGATCGTATCCCGCAGGAGCTCATCCACTCGGCTCCGGGTATTTTCGCGCGGTGTGTCGTTGGGCTCTGGCAGCAGTGCAAAGAAAGAATCCAGCGAATACGCCAAGCTCCGGCGCAACGCGTCGGTGTCGAAATTGTTGGTGCGAGCCACCTCCGTGATCTCCTTGACCGTTTTTCGCCAGTCCTCCGGGGGCCTTTTTTTCAAAAGTCCGAGCCGCTCGCTGAGCAAGTCCATTTCGTCTATCAGCTCAGGCGACATGACCGAGGAGAGCGAAAGGTTGAAAAAGCGCTGTTGGTCTTCTGCGGCCATGATCTCGACTTCGGGCGACACGCCGATCTCGAACGCGAAGCGCTTCAGCAATTTGGCGCCAATACTGTGCACGGTGCCGATCATCGCGTGCGCCAATTCGTCGGCCTCACGGGTGAGGCCCTTTTCCAAAAGTCCGATACGAACCCGCTCTTCCAGTTCGGCCGCGGCCATGGTGGTGAAGGTAGTGGCCATCAGACCGCTCGCCCGAACAGGGGCCTGACTGCCGTCCGGGCCCGGACATAGCAATGCGACCATTTCTTGTGTCAGCGCATGGGTCTTGCCGCTGCCGGCTCCCGCGGAAATCACTTTCAAATGCATAAAAAGAGGTTATGGGCAAAGATAACCCCGCTTTGACAAAATTTCCCATTTGCCGGAGGCCCTTTATGTGGTCCAGCTCATGTCACCTGATATCGATCTAATGGGTTGCTGCTTGTCCCCGGAATCGTCGTTGCGATTCGATTGACCGGCAATATTGAAAATGTGCTCGTAAACGATTTTTCACATCCGGCCCATCCAAACCAGAGCCAGCACCACCGTGCCCAGACCGATGCGATACCAGCCGAAGGGAGAAAAATTGTTGTGCTGGATGAATCGCATAAAGACCGATATCACCAACCAAGCGGAGATGAATGCCACCAAAAAGCCGACCCCGAGCGCCGTCCACTGCTCGGTATTCAGTACAAGTCCGGACTTGAGCAGCTTGTAGGTCTTGAAAACCGATGCGCCCATGATGGTGGGAATCGCCAAAAAGAAGGAAAATTCGGCCGCCGTATAGCGGTTGGTGCCCAGCAGCATCCCGCCGATGATCGTGGCCGCTGAACGGGAGGTGCCCGGGATCATCGCCAAGCATTGTATCAGGCCAATAAAAAAGGCCGTGCTCCAGGGCATTTCTTCGATGGATTCAATCCTTGATTTGCTTTTGCGGCTTTCCAAGGCCAGCAACAGGAAACCGCCCAGGATCAGTGCCACGGATACTGGCACCGGAAAAAGCAGGTATTTCTCGATGTAGTCGTCGAACAAGACCCCGAGCACCGCCGCGGGCAAAAAAGCAAGGATCGTTTTGGCCCAACGCATCCAAATCACTTGTTGGCGTTCACGGTCGATTCCCGGCGAAAAGGGGAAAAGCCGCTTCCAAAAATACACGACCACCGACAAAATGGCGCCGCCCTGTACTATGATGTCGAACGCTTTCCAAAATGGGTCGTTTTCGTCTATCCCCAAGAAACTGTTAGCCAAAATCAGGTGACCGGTGGACGAAACCGGCAGAAACTCCGTCAACCCCTCTACGATACCCAGGACGATGGCCAGCAAAAGCTCTGTCATTCCTTGGTCTCTTGTTGGGGGACACGGAAAAAGATGCCGTAAATCACCACGCCGATGCCGCTCAACACCACGATGGGCGACAACGTGGTCCGTTGGAAACTATAGATCTTGGATTCGTCCCATTCGTTGGGGTTGTCCATACCACCACCCGACATCAAAAAGAACCCGGCAACGATCAGGAAAATGCCCATCGCGAAAAACAGATAGTTTTTGTTGTCGAAGAGCAGGGCGTCGTGCACGGCGGCGGGCGTCGGCGGGACGGCGCCTGGACGGCGGCTCCCACGGGGCTGTGCCATGGTGGGCAAGTCGGGAGGCGGAACCGGCGTGCCAGCGGGACGTCGACTTACGCGGGTTTGCGCCATTTGAGGGTCAATCGGTGAAGGTGGGGGCGTGGGGCCGCGTTTGGTGGGCTTGTTATCCTTGGACATAAAATTCGATGGATGGACTGGGAATGTGCAATCAAGGGCTATTGGGCCGGCGCAAATATATACAATCCTGACAAAATACCGGGCTTCTGAGGATCCATGCGGCCGATCATCAATTTTTGCGGTTCAGGATGCGCCGGTAGGCGGCCGGATCGTTGAGTATGCGCAGGGCTTCCGTGAGTTGGGGATCGTGGCGCAGGCCGAACAGATACCGGCCCTTTTGGGGATAGTGCCTTTCGATGATTTCTTGGGCCAACAGTCTTTTGATGCTTTCTTTTTGTCGCTGGAGGTCGTTTTGGCGGTCGGCGGAGTAGGACTTGCGGAGCGTGGCCAATTCGTCGGCCAAACCGTCGTATAGGCCTTCTTCGCGGGCCTTGGCTTCCAAATCGCGCAGGCTGGCATCGGTGGCGTTTTCAAAGGTATAGTTGCGGCTGCGGACAAAGGCCGTGAACCGGTCAAAAAGGGCGTCGTCCACGGCGAAGGTCTGAGGATCGAGCGGCACCGGCTGGCCGATGAGGTGCTCGGTGACGAAATCGAACAGCAGGTATTTCTTTTCGAGGTCGCGCACGATGGGCGCAAGTTCGTGCCCGGTGACGGCCACGTCCGGTTGGATGCCCCCGCCGTCGAGCACTTGGCGGCCGTTGTCGGTGCGAAAGTACGTGCGCAGGGAATCGGGGATGGCCACTGGCAGCCCGTTTCGGTAGCGCGAGGCCTGTATGCATCGGCCGCTGGGCGTGTAGTACTTTGCCGTGGTGACACGCAGACGGGCGTTGTAAGAAAGTTCAAAAGTGTTCTGTACCAAGCCTTTTCCAAAAGAAGATGTGCCCACCACCACGCCACGGTCGTGGTCTTGGATGGCGCCTGCCACGATTTCGGAAGCTGAGGCCGAGTTGTGGTCGATCAAGATGGCCAAGGGTTTTTCGCTTTCGACGGGTTGTTTGTTGGTTTCGTAACTTTCGTCCCAATCGTGGTTTTGTCCGCGCAGCTTGGTGACTGACGTATTTTTGGGCAAAAACAGATTGGCCACTTGGATGGCTTCGTTGAGCAGGCCGCCCGTATTGCCCCGCAGGTCGAGCACGATGCTGCGGACAGATGCGTCCGCCTGCAGTTGCCGGAGCGCTTTGGAGAGGTTGTCGCCCGCGTTTTCGGTGAAAGTGCTCAGTGCGAGGTAGGCCGTGCCGTTGTCGAGCAGGGAGGCATATGGCACGTTGGGAACCTTGATCTC
>JBEIJQ010000030.1:0-22836 GCA_040380145.1 Lewinellaceae bacterium
ACTTTTTCTTTTTCTTCTTCCCAAAAAGAAAAAGAAACCAAATTAAATCCCGATCAAAGCCGCGCTGTCGGGATTTTCTCGAAGGCCGGCTGGGCAGTAAGAATTTCTTACAGGTCGAACTTCGATTTTCGAGGGTGTCTTGCGCATGTTTCAACGTGTATTTCAAATTTTTGCAATCAGGATTTTCTAATGGCCGCCATTAGAAATTTTTCCCAATGACAATTTCCGGATAAAAGACTTGCAAAACGAGCCGGCATTTCGGGCAAGACTGAAAAACGCGCTTCCAAAAAACAAGAATTCCACATAATTTAAATGTTTGTGTGCGCGTTATAGCGACCAGACCGAGCCTCCCTTTCCTTGGAGGCCATGTAAAACCGACACGACCCGAACAAACCATCGACGAACATGCATTGAGCTACCCGACAACCGACATGGCCATTCCGATCCTCGGCTCGCCCTCTGTGCCGCCCAAACGCAACCCTACAAACCGATCCCAACGAAAATCAGACGACAGCCCGTCGCTCCGGCTTCCGATAAAGCGGCCCGCCAGAGCAGAAAAATGATCGCTTGCCGCCCAGGGCAGTTCGCAAAGCATGAATGTGAACTCGGCCAGTGCAAATTCAGGACAAACACGGTCCCGTGCCATTCGTCTACCTTTCCTGGGAACGACGCTCGCAATGGCTCCGCGAAAAGGAATACCCATTCTTCATTCTCGTTGGATATATTTTTTTAAAAAATATCTTGTTTGAAAAGTCAAATAAATTACCTTTGCCCCTTTAATTTACTGAAAATAAACACGATATAAACCGTCAGTTTACTTTTTTAACTCTAAGAAAACTTTTTTAACTATGAGTAAAGAAATGGATTTCGGCGACTTACTGCGCTCCCTGCGCCAGAAGAATAAATTGTCCCAGCAAACCATGGCCAACTATTTGGGTATGAGCACTCCGGGGTACAACAAAATTGAAAATGGGAAGACCAATCCCAGTTGGGAGCGGATTTTACAGATTTCGAGGATTTTCGACATCGATCCAGGCGAACTGTGGATCGGCCCGGCGCCCGCGCCATCGGACGACGGTCAGTTTCCACAGCCCAAGGTGTTGCAGATGGCCGGCCGCATCACCATATTGGAGATGGAAATCCGGCTCAAGGACGAGATCATCCTGCAACTGAAAAAAAGACTCGGCGAGGCCTGATCTGCTGCCGTCAGACCGGTTCCCAATCCATTTGCGCTTTGCCGCACAGGGCCGAAAACCCTTTGCCGGCCATCGGCCTTTCGAGGTAGGGGTAGCGCACCTCCGACAGGTACAGGCCCTGTGGATAAGCACTTAAAATAGCCGTGGGATTGTGGCCCGTTCGCAGGTGTTCTTCGACCGCATCCACCGAAATTTTTCCCGAACCCACGAGGATCAGTTCGCGCACGATCAGCCGCACCATGGCCTTGAGGAACCGGTTGGAGGTGATGCGGAACCGAAAGCGGTCCCGCTCGGGGCCCACGAACAATTGGGCCTCGGTGACGGTGCAGCGGGTGTGTTCGTTTTTGTCGGGGCGTCGGCAAAATCCCCGGAAATCGCCGTATTGGGTGAACAGGGCAGCGGCCCGCCCCATTAGCTCGAAGTCGAGGCGTCGGGCCTCGTATTGCGGATAGTAGGCACTGATGCCGTCCAGGACGACATCTTTTTGGAAATGGGCGAAGTAGTCGTAGGATCTGGACCAGGCGTCGAACCGGGCGTGGCGTCGTTCGTCCACGGGTATCGCCTCGTACAGACAGATGTCGGGGGGCAGGCACCGTTGGACCCGGAAGAAGTTTTCTTCGGTGAGGGGCCGTTCGGTGTCGAAGTGCAGGAAGTACTGGGCGGCGTGTACGCCGGCGTCCGTGCGTCCGCAGCCGACGAGGAAAATTTCTTCTTTGAGCACGCGCCGCAGGGCCGCCTCGACGGTTCCTTGGACGCTCGGGTGCGCGGGCTGTTTTTGCCAACCGTGGTAGCGGGCGCCGCTATAGGCCAGATGCAGGAAGTATCTCAAAACCGTCCTCCCGCTTCTTCGATCAATCCTTCGCCATAGAGGCCGGCGGGGGTCCAGAATCCGGGCCGGCGATTGCCCCCGCGGATTTTTTGTGCGACCAGCACGGCGGTGGCGGCGGTGAGCCGGTAGCCTTCCGGTGCCACGAGGGTGGCGGAAACAGTCTCGCCCCGGGCGTTTTCGACCTCTCCCCAGAGCAGGGAGCGGCCGTTTTCGCGCTGTTCTTCGGCGGGTCCCCTGGGCCGTTTGCGGATCTGGGCGATCAGCAGGTTTTTGACGGCGCGCAGGCCGGTCAGCCAGCGCAGGTGTCCCATCCAGCGCATCCGAGAAACGGTCTTGGGCGGTAGGGCCAGATATACCTCGATGTTGGGGATCCCCGTGGTGTAGTAGGCCGTTGACACATCGCCCCACGGGATGGTGGCGGCGAACAGTGGTTTGCCGCCGGGAAAGGGAACGGTGCGGGTGCGGTAGGCGGGCGGCACGGGCACGATCCGGCCGTCGCGGCGGACGGCCCCGCCCTTGTCGAGGTTTTCGACCATCGTGATGGCCGTGCCGTGCGACACGCCGCCGCCGATCCCGGCGAAGGCCAGCCGCAAATGGACGGCGTCGGGCATCGAGCGCTTGAGGCGGGCCGCCAGGCAATCGGTGGGCACCACGTCGAAACCGGTGCCGGGCATCAGGAGCACCCCGGCCGCCTCGGCCCTTTTGCCCTGAGCGGCGCACCACTCGAAAACCTCCATTTCGCCCGTGATGTCGGTGTAATCGGCTCCGGTGCGCAGACAGGCCTCCACCATCGGACGGGCGGTGTGCGAAAACGGTCCGGCGGCGTGCACCACAAGACCGATCTCGCGCAAAGCGGCATCCAGCGAGGCGGCATCCTCCAAAGGAAAGGCCCGCCACTCGAGGCCGTGCTTTTCGGCCAAAGGCCGGATCTTGTCGGCGCTCCGCCCGGCCAACAACGGCCTCAGACCCTTTCGCAGGGCCTCTTCGAGGATCAGTTCGCCGGTGTACCCGTTGGCACCGTACAGTAGAAATGACATATCACATGTGGTTTTATGGCGGCGAATATCGGAAAAAAAGGAGGAGGCGGGGCAAAAAATAGCCGCCGGGGAGCGGGGGGACAAGAAAGGTTTTTCATTGCCCCAGAATTTTGGCGGTGAAATGATACTGCTCCACCAGATGAATTTTTTATCCAGTTTTTGGGGTAATTATATTCCCAGAAATCCGTCTTTTTTTGATAGAGAAAAAAGATGGAGTAACTTTCCACTTTATAATTGTACACAACCGAACAGGCCTCGCTCTTTTGGGCCGCCCATTTCTGTTTTGGTCATCCTGTCGGCATTTTCAAAAAACGACCCGCCCGAGCGTTTTTTTCAAACAAAAAACCGAAACCCATCTATTCGGCACTGTTCTTGCGCGCCGCCGGATCCATTTTCAAAAGACCTCTTCGCCACCATCCATCCTTGTTTTATGCCCTCATCCCGTTTGCGTCCTTGGCTGCTGATCGCCCTTGCGCCCTTGCTGATTTTCGCCAAGTGCTATCAGAATCCCGAATTTCGGGGCATCGAAAAGTTCTCGCTGGCAGGCGTGGACACATCGGGCGTGCGGGCCGAGATGCAGGTTTCCATTTACAACCCCAACCGACAGCGGATCAATGTCCGGGAAATGGACGCGGAGGTGCGGATCTTCGGCAGGTACCTCGGCCGGTGCGCTCTCCAATCGCCCGTTCTGTTGCCGGGGCGCGAAACGGCCCGACCGACCATCCTGGTACACGCCCACGCCGACTCGCTGTTTGCCCTGCTACCCCAACTGCTGGAGGCCGATTCGGCCGAACTGACCCTCGACGGGACGATCAAAGTGAAACAAGGGATCACCGTCAAGCTGCGTCGGCGCTGCACCTCCATGATAGACATCCGCGGGGGGGCGGAAAACCTATTGAAATCCGCCCTGCCCAAAGACCTTTTCCGCGTGCTGTCGGTCACGCCCGCCGGATTCACCCTCTGGGAGACCAAGCTCAACATGCGCGTCGGGCTGAAAAACCCCTTGGATCTGCCTTTTACGGTGGACAGCCTGCAGTTCGACCTCTTCGCCGCCCAACAAAACCGCCCATTCGGACTGTGGAAAATGTCGGAGGGTCTCGTGATGCAGCCCGGGACGGAAAACACGCTCGATGCTTCCGTGACGATCAGCAATTCCCGCGCGCTGTGGGATCTGATGACGGGCATTTTCCAAGAAAAAAAGATCCGGGCCAAAGGATATGCGATCCTCCGCTTCGCGGAAAAACCCTACAAGTTTCCGTTGGAACAGCAGATCCGCTTGGGCGATCTGCGGAATTGAACAGCGGGGACGACGAAAAATCGTCTCCGAAACGGTCCGTTCACGCTTCGCGGCCGGCCAACATTTTTCGTCCCAACTCCCAAGCGCCGGCTGCTGCGAGCGCACCGAGGCTGTTGGCGACGATGTCGTACAGGTCGAAAACGCGATGGGGCACCAGCGTGCCCTGCACGATTTCCATGGCCGCCCCGAAACCCAGGGCGAGCGCTGCCCAGCGCCAGGCATGGTGCGGGGCGCGGTGTCCGGAAAAAAACTTCCAGCCCCCGATCAGCAGGCCCGCCAAGAGGGCGTATCCGGCAAAGTGCGCCAGCTTGTCGGCCTCGAAAAAACTGATTTTGGGCAGTTCGAGGTTGGGCGTGACGGAGAGGAAAAAAATTTCGCCCGCCCAAGCGGCGGCGGGCAGAAAGTACAACCAGCGCAGCATGGACGGGCGAAAAAAGTTTGGGCGGAATGGCTCAGCCGTTCACGAGAGCCGTGTAGGCCTCGGCGTCGAGCAGATGGTCGATTTCGGCGATGTCGGACAGGGCGATCTTGATCATCCATCCTTTTCCGTAAGGGTCTTCGTTGACCAGCTCGGGGCTGCCCGAGAGTTCGGGATTCACCTCGAGGACGGTTCCGGAGACCGGCATGTACAGGTCGGCAACCGTTTTGACGGCCTCCACGGTACCGAACACGGCGCCCTTTTCGAAGGCGCGTCCGGTGGTTTCAATATCCACATAAACGATGTCGCCGAGCTCGCCCTGAGCAAATTCGGTGATGCCGACGAAGGCCTCGTTGTTTTCGACGCGGACCCATTCGTGTTCGTGGGTGTATTTCAGATCGGTGGGGAACTGCATGGTTTTTTTGGGGGAAATGATCGGGAAAAAGGATTGGTCTCGGCGCAAAAATAAGCCAAAAACGGTGGTTTTTCGCCCTTTTTTTCGAAAAAAGGGAACTGTCCCGGCCCAAAAGGCCCGCAAAGCGGCAGGGGCTTCCGCTGTTTTTCCGCTTGCCCCGGAGGACGTGCCGGAAAACGGCGATCGTCCCACCGCCTTGTTCCGCGAGGGGCATCCGCCCCGATTTCGGAGCGATTTCAGACGGCGTTTTTGTAAAAACGCTCCACGGCGCGGTGGAACTCCACGAGTTGGTCGTTGTCGATCGGCAGCAAGCGGTATCGTTCGTACAGGTCGAAGATTTCCCGTACCTGTTCTTCGGGCACGCCCGATTTGAGGGCGATCTTGGGCACGGCCACGGTATCATCCTCTTTCACATCGAGGCCGTAGCGGGTGCGCAGGTGGTAGAGGAACTGTTTCATGATGCGGATCAGCAGGCTGCGGTCGTCGTTTTGGCGGAAGTACAGGCGTCCCACCGTCTGCACGAACGAGAGCGAGGTGTTGCGCAAGGGCATTTGAACCGGCACGATGCGCTGGCGGCGCTTGGAGCGGAACAGCACGAACAGGGCTGCCGTCGCCAGCAGCAGGTACCAGGCCCAGCGGAGTTCGCTCTGCGAAAGCAGATAGCGCAACGGGCTTTGCTCGAAGCCGCGCTGGTCGGGTTCATCGTTTTCGGACTCGGCGGTCAGGGGCGGCGGCGGTTTGTGCGAGGCTGCGTCCCAGAGGATCTTGCCACTGCCCAAGTACGCGCACAGCCCCGATGCGTACCGGTAACCGCCTTCTCCGATCATGTGGAAGTTGGTGAACGCGAGGGGCGTGGCGTGCAGGATCAGCTGTCCTTTTCCGTAGGCCACCTGCAGACAGTTCCAGTGGCGTTCGGCGCCCAGCTCGAAGCGTCCGATGGGGCGCACGCCGCAGGTGCTGGCCAGTTCGAAACCCGTTGAGTCGAAGGCGCTCCAATCGTAAAATTCTCTTTTTCCTTTGGGGGCAAAAACGAGGCTGTCGCCCCCGGGATCGGCCACCGTGGAGTCCGTCAGGGAAAGGCCTACGCTTTCGCCCATAACGGAATAGGTGGAAAAGGCGGATGTGTGGCAAAAGGTGACATACGAGCCGGTGAACGTAAAAGACTTGGCGGAAATCAGCGCGTGGCCGCCCTCCTCCAAGAATCTGAACAGGGAATCCACATCCTCCAAGTCATAGAAGGGATATTCGCCGATGAACACATAAGAGGCGCCTTGTCGGCCCAGTTCGCCGCTGAGCGAATAGCGGGGCAGCTGGTCGGCTTTTTTCAAGCCGCCGTCCGTGAAAGATTCCAACAGATCGTGGAAAATGGACAGGTCGTAGGGTTGTCTGTTCCCGGGCCGATAATTTTCTTTCCAATCGAACCGATCCGGCTTGGAGCAGCTGCGGACCAGCAGGAAAAGCAGGAGCAGCAAGGCCCCTCCGGCGAACCACCAAGTTTTTCGGTTTTTCACGGTCGGGGGGCGGTCAGATTTCGGTAAAATTCTTCGAATGCCGGGGCGGCGCTCCGGTAGGCCGGTTCGTCCATTTCGCGCTGGCCGAACCACGCTCTTTCGTAGGTGCGCACGATCCCGTCGAACGTTTCCCGTTCCGGCCGGCCGGTCATTTCGCGGAGGTAAGTCCGGTTGGTCTTGCCTTTTTGGCGGACGATGGTACCGTTTTCGGACAATTTGCCCATGATGGCCAAGAAGTGGACCCGCAGCGCCAGTCGGTATTGGCCGCGGGCCAGGGCCTCGCGCAGGAGCACATGGAACTCGCTTTCTCCGATCGGGGCTTCGGATTCCTCGATCTCGTCGAGGCGGGCTTCCACCGATACCGGAGCCAACTGCTTGTTTTTTCGGCCGCGGTTCCGGAGCACAAAGTAGGCCAACAGCCCCAACAGGCCCAGCAGCAGAGCGAACAACAGATTGCGCACCCAGTCTGGGACGGAAAACTCCAAGGGCGGCGAGAGCGTGGGCGGCGATTGGCCTCCGGAGCCGCCGCCCCGCGGCGAACCGATGGGACCTTTGCCGCGCGGAGCGGGATTCTCGTCGAGGGTTTTTTCCTCGTAGGAAACTTCTTTGGTCAGTTCTTCCCAACGGGCCCTGTCCAGATCGCGCCGTTGTGGCGGCGGCGGTGCAGGCTCCCGGTAGCTCGACATCGCATAGTCGGGCGGCGCTTCCCCAAAGACTGTGTCCTGACCCCGGACGGAAAAAGTCCACAGGCACAGCGCGAGCATCGCCCAAAGTCGGACGGCGCTGACGGGCCGGGGGGCGGATACGGGCAGAGGGAGCATGCGGTCGGTAAAATTTTGGGATAACAAAGAAAGCGTTTTGAGCCGATATACGGGAATCCCGGAGCGACTAAATTCCCGTTGGTGAGGGCCGCGCACAAGTTTTTGCCAAAATAGCAGGTCCGATGGCGCATTGCGGAAAAAGTTTAACTTTGCGCCACACATAGGCATCTCAACTTTAGGCCCGCATGGATTATCGAGTCATAGAAGAGCAACGGTTCAAGTACATCGAAGTCGGCAACGGCGAAGTACTGCTGCTCCTGCACGGCCTTTTTGGTGCCCTGAGCAATTTCGAGCACATCGTCCGCGATTTTTCGCCCACGCACCGCATCGTGGTGCCCCTGTTGCCCATCTTCGAACTGCCCACCGATGAACTGTCCGTGATGAGCCTGATGGAGCATGTGCGCGACTTCGTGGAGTACAAGGATTTACGGGATGTACATGTGCTGGGCAATTCCCTGGGCGGCCACATTGCCTTGTTGTACGCCCTCCACCATCCGGAGCGGATCCGCACCCTGACCCTTACCGGCAGTTCGGGACTCTTCGAAAACGCCATGGGCACCTCCTTCCCCAAGCGTGGCGATTACGAGTTCATGAAGCAGCGCGCGGAGATGACCTTTTACGATCCCAAGTTCGCCACCAAGGAATTGGTGGACGAGGTGTTCGGCATCGTCAACGACCGCGAAAAAGCTTTCCGCATCATCCTCACCGCCAAGTCGGCCATCCGCCACAACCTCGAGACCGACCTCAAGGACATCCATGTGCGCACGCTGCTGATTTGGGGCAAGCAAGATTCCATCACCCCGCCTTTCGTGGGCGAGGAGTTCGGCAAAAAAATGCCGAATGCGGAACTGCACCTGATAGACCTTTGCGGCCACGCCCCGATGATGGAGCAGCCGGGGGAATTCAACCGCATTTTGCGGGAATTTTTGGAAAAAAACAGGGTCCAATGAACATCCTTCTGTTGGGAAGCGGCGGGCGCGAGCATGCGTTCGCCCATAAAATCGTGCAAAGTCCCCGCTGCGGACAACTGTTCATCGCGCCGGGCAATGCCGGCACCGCCGAGATCGGCCGGAACGTAGCCCTGTCGCCCAACGATTTCCCGGCGATCGGGCGTTTCGTGCTCGACAACGCGGTCGGCCTCGTGGTGGTGGGCCCCGAAGAGCCGCTGGTGAACGGCATTTGGGATTATTTCCGGGCAGATCCCGCGCTGAAAGGCATCCCCCTCGTGGGCCCCTCGCGGGAAGGCGCGCGCTTGGAGGGCAGCAAGGCCTACGCCAAGGCGTTTATGATCGAAAGCGGCATTCCCACCGCGGCGTACCGCGAGTTCGTCCGCGGCGAACAAGAGGCCGCTTTCGCTTTTCTGGAGACCCTTTCGCCGCCCTATGTGATCAAGGCCGACGGATTGGCCGCCGGCAAGGGCGTCGTGATCCCCGAAACCCTCGAAAAGGCCCGCGAAGAACTGAAAAGCCTGCTGGACGGGCGTTTCGGGGCGGCCAGCGAGCGCGTGGTGGTGGAGGAGTTCCTTCGCGGCATCGAGTTTTCCGTGTTCGTGGCCACCGACGGTCGGTCTTGGGTGATCCTGCCCGAGGCCAAAGATTACAAACGGGTGGGCGAGGGCGACACCGGCCCCAATACCGGGGGCATGGGCGCCGTTTCCCCCGTGCCGTTCGCCGATGAGGCCCTGATGGAAAAAGTGCGCAAGCGCATCGTGGAACCGACCATCGCCGGCCTGCAACGGCGCGGCATCGAGTACCGCGGATTCGTGTTCGCCGGCCTGATGAACGTGGGCGGCGACCCCTACGTGATCGAATACAACTGCCGCATGGGCGACCCCGAGACCGAGGTCGTGCTGCCCCGCCTGCAAACGGACCTGGTGGAATGGCTGATGGCCCTCGCCGAGGGCCGCTTGGGCGAGGTCGCGCTCTCCGTGGATCCACGGGCAGCGGCGACCGTGGTGCTGGTATCGGGCGGCTACCCAGGCGGTTACGCCATAGGAAAACCCATCGAAGGTCTCGACCGCACCCGCGACTGCCTGCTGTTCCACGCCGGCACCATCCGCGACGACGAGGGCTGCCTCATGACCAACGGCGGGCGCGTGCTGGCCGTGACGGCCTACGGCGCGGATTTCCGCGAAGCCGCGGCCAAGGCCCGCGAAAACGCTGCCCTCGTGGCGTTCGAGGGGAAGTACTTTCGCGGGGATATCGGGGGGGATTTAGGGTAGGGGGATCCGTCTTTTCCGGCATTCCGAGAACAACAGCTGGACGATCATGCTCGGAAAAGCGAAGTCGCCCAAGCTGTTCGTCGAAAAATCGGCCCAGAATCGTTGCAGTCCCTGCTGCGACATTCTTTTGAATTGGCTTTCCCATACCGCCCAGTCTGCTGCCCTTTGCACGGAAAGCGAGGGCGTCCTTTTTCCCGGAGCAGTGTCGTTCAAATCGAGCAGATCAATGGCGTTTTGTGTCAGGTAGGCGGAGTAAAGCGATGGCTCCGGCCTGGATGTTTTATGCGCCAATGAGGCTCTGGAGTGCTTCAGCCTCACCAGTTCATCTGCATAAAAAAAGCGGACTTCTGTTTGCGGGGAAGCATCCGTTTGCAGAAAACAATCGTAATGTGGGTCGAAAATATAGGCCGGCAGCAGAAATGGTCCCTTGTGTCCATTGCAGGTGATGCAACTGGCAAACAAGTTGTAATAATCCAGCTGCTTTCCGGGAAAGCGCGATCGGGGCAGAAAATGCTCAAGGTTGGTGCCGCATTTTTTCAAGAGACGTTCGCAAAAAGGGCAAACGCCTCGCTGTTCCAAAGAGAACAGTTCGAGTACTTTCTTTCTGGCCTCGCCCTGTAAATGGTCGTATAGGCCACCGCAGTCGAAGACGAGTGCGGTGAATTCAGATAGCCCTTCCGTGGTTTTTTGTATGAAAATCATCTTGAAAACCTATTGGTACTTACTGAGGGTCAGTAAAATACGCGCCTCTTCGAAAATGGGGTCATCGGTAGACAGATTTTCCTCGAGCATTTTTTTGTATCTGATTGCTTCTGCTGTATGGCCTTTTCCAGCTTCAATCAGCTCAAAGTAGGCTTGTATGGCCGAAGAAATTTCTTCCGGGCGTTCGGGAACCCCCATGAAATCGCTCAGTACCCGAGAGGGTTTCATTCCGGAAATGTTGATGTCCGTTACCACTTGGTGATCTTCCCCCAGCAAAATGACATGGGCCCCTTTGGAAGCCAAGACCAAAGGACTGTGGGTGGTCAGGACAAATTGAATTTTCGGAAAGGCTTCTTGCAAAATGTCCACGATCCGCCGTTGCCATTGCGGGTGCAGATGGAGGTCGATTTCATCGATCAATACCAGCCCTTCTGTTTCTTTGAAAACATCTTTCTGCAAAAAAGGATTGAGCATCACACAGCGCCAGCCGATATCCAAAAGAGTCCAGAGCACGTTGCGGTATCCCGCGCTGAGATGGCTGATCGGAAGTCGTTCTCCGTTTTTTTGGTGGACAAAAATTCCCTTTGGCAGCGATTTGTTGAGTTCCGACTCATAAAAATATAGATCCCGCCACTCTGGGAAAAAACGCAGGACCAATTTTTTCAACTCCTCGTACAGCAAGGTTCCCATCTCATGGGGGGCCTGCGGTTCATTGCTTTTGAGTTCCTTTTGATATACAAAGGCCAAACGTTCTTGGTCTCTTATCCAAGCCTTGATTTCTTTTCTGGTGCTCAAACCCAAATTGGCGCCCCAGTATCCCCAAAAACGTCCCGTGGGCAGCATTTCATCGTCGTCGAAACCATCGGAATTTTCGTTTTCGCTATCGGAATCTTTTTGCGATGCTGACTTTTCGATGGAAACGACAGCGGTCATAAGGCGTTCGATGGCCAAATACAGAACAAGGGGCAATTTTTCTTTTTGACCCTCTTGGACGATGTGTTTGGCTTTTGCGGCAATTTCTTCCAATTGAGATGCATCGACCCATACTTGGTGGCCATCATTTGTCACCACCCACGGGGCAACGATCGGCACACCCATGACCGTGCCTTTGGCAGCTATCTTTGCGGGCAGCTGCCGTTCTGGGTAGAGCATTTCCTCATGAGTGGCCAATCGGATTTGGGCTCTTTTTATTGTCGTATTTTTAACATGGGCAAAGGGCAAAGTTGCCAAAAAACAATCCGCGCTGATAGATAGGGCTTCGAGGAGAGCTGTCTTGCCCGTTCCGTTGATTCCATACACAAGATTCACTCCGGCTTTCAAGTTTAGCTTGAGATTTTCGAAGCAAGTGAAATTTCTGATTTCTATTTCCTCTATGAAAGGCGTGGCCATGGACGCTGCATTTAAATTTCAACAAATATAGGGCTATTGCCGTAATAACGCAGCGTGGTGTGCGATAAGGACGGCACACAACTTCGGTCACCGGATGGGTCTCCCAAAGGTGCCCATTTCAGAAAAAATCCCCGCCCCCCGCCCAACCTTCCTTTTTTCTCCTTACCTTCGCAGACCACAAATTTTGCACCTCACCAGTTGATATGGCAACCGTAATTTCATTGTTGAACCACAAGGGCGGCGTTGGCAAGACCACGTCCGCGATCAATATCGGGGCGGGCCTGGCCGAGTTGGGCAAACGCGTCCTGTTGATAGACCTCGACCCTCAGGCCAACCTCACCGTTTCGCTGGGCGTGCCCCGGCTGAAAGTCACCATCTACGAAAGCCTCCGGGGCGATTCCGGCCTGGAGCCCTACGAAGTGAAGCCTCGCCTCGACGTGGTGTCGTCCACCCTCGACCTGTCGGGAGCGGAAATGGAACTGATCAACGAAGCCGGTCGCGAGTATGTGCTGCGCGAACTGATCGAACAGATCGACCACGAATACGATTTCGTGATCATCGACTGTCCGCCGTCGCTCGGTCTGCTCACGCTCAACGCACTGACCAGCAGCGCCTACGTGATCATCCCATTGCAGACGGAGTTCTTGGCCCTGCAGGGCGTGGCCAAGATCAAGCAGATCGTGGACAAGGTGCGCTTCCGGCTCAACAAGAACCTGCAGATCGGCGGCGTGGTGGCCACGATGTACGACAACCGCAAGGTGCTCAACCGCGACGTGCTCTCGACCATCCAAAAATATTTCGGGGAAAAGGTCTTCAAGACCCTGATCCGCGACAACGTGTCCCTTGCCGAGGCCCCGGCCGAACGCAAGGATATTTTTGGCTACAGCCCCAACAGCGCGGGCGCAGAAGATTACCTCCATTTGTCCAAGGAGATCCTGGAAAGGGTGTCGGCTCCCCAAACCGAAGCATAGCGCAGTTTTGCCATGAGCCAAAAAAACAAAAAGAAATTCAGCGAGGGCCTGGAAAATATGTTCCAGACCAGCTTGTTCGAAGGCCTCTACGAGCCGGAGGACAAGTCCGGCGCGGGCGCCAAGACTGCCGCCGCGGCCGTGGCCGAACGCCATGCGGCCGCCGGGGCCACCAAGTCTTTTGCCGACAGCTTGGAGCAGTTCCTCAACGAAACCATCGAACAGATCGTAGAGGAAAAGGCCGACGAGATCGAAAAGAACGGCATCGAGGCCGTCCGCTCCACCAAAGGCCGCTCCAACAAGCCCACCATCGGCATCGACCTGCTCATCCGCAGCACCGTCGAAAGTGCCGAGGCGTACGAAAACAGCAAGAAGCGGATATCTTTTTCTTTTGAAAAGGACAAGCTGGAAAAACTCCGCGAGATCGCCGACCTGAAACGCTCGCGCATCCGCGACATCGTAGAGGATCTCGTCAACAACTTCATACAGGGCTACGAGTGGAAACGGGGCTGAAAACCGTTTTTCGCTGGTTTTTCTGCTGTCTGCTCGCCGCGCCGGCCTTGGGCCTGTACGCCCAACAGCCGATGCAGGCGTTTTTGTTCGCCGAATCAGGATCGGTGGTCATCGGTGCCCCCCTGCGCCTGACCTATGAAGTGCGGCTGCCCAAGACCCATTCCGTCGCGCCGCCCGACACGGCCGGTTTCGCGGCCGCGGGCATCGACCTGCTCGATGTTCCGCATTCGGTCGAAGGCACGGTGCCGAACGGCGGGGCCACGGCCTTCCGGTTGTCGGTGACGGCCTACGACTCGGGCTGGTATTTCGTGCCGCCCTTGAAAGCCGTGGTCGGACTCCCCGGCGGCGGAACCTCCACGGCCGTGTCGCCGGCCTTGCGCTTCCGCGCCGATTACCCGGCCTCGGCCCTGCGCGACACGGTGCAGATGGCCGAAAACCGGCCCAACCGCGAAGCCTATCCGATGACTTTCCGCGAACGCCTCGATCGCCAGTGGCCGATCTTGGCGGCCATTTTGGCTTCGGTCGCCCTGCTCGCCCTCGTGTGGTGGCTGCGCCGCCGCCGCCTGCGGTTGCCCGTGGATCCCAGCCTCTCGGTGGTGCGCGCCGTACGTTCGCCATACGAAACGGCCTTGGCCAAACTCGCCGACCTGCGGGCCACCGCCGCTTGGACCAAGGGGCGAGTGCCCGACCATTATGTGGCGCTCTCGCTGATCCTGCGCGAATACCTCGAGGAGAGATTCGAGGTCCCCGCTCTGGAATCCACGACCGATCAACTGCCCGCCCTGCTCCGGACCTTGGGTTTCGCTCCCGGCCGGATCGAAGAACTGGTGTCGTTCGCCCGCACCGCCGACTTGGTGAAGTTCGCCAAGTTCCTGCCCGATGTGCTGGAATGCGAGCGCGCCCTCGAACAGGTGCGCCTGCTCGTCGAAAACCTCGAAGCGGACGCTGCTCCGCCCCCTTCCCCCCCTTCTCCAGTCAATCCCTCCCAAACGCCTTCCGCTTGAAAAAGACCTCCCTGCACATCCATGTCGCCCTCAACGACGCGAACATCCCGCAAACCATCGATTGGGAAGCCGACGATGCGCCCGGTGCCGGCCAAACACCCTGCAAGGCCGTTATGTTGGCCCTCTTCGACCGCGAACACCGCGAAACGCTCAAAGTCGATCTGTGGACGCACGACATGCAGGTCGGCGAAATGGACCGCTTTTTTTACAACACCATCCGCAGCATGGCCGATACTTATTATCGTGCCACGCAAAACAAAAACATGGCCAACGCGATGCAGCAGTTCGCCCAGTTTTTCGGCGAACAAACGGAGGTCATCCCCAAGTCCGAGTGAGCATTCCCGCCCGGAAAACGCCCTTTCGGCCCATTTTTTTCTTTTTTCTCTAAAAAAAACTGCCATGCAATATCGTCGTCTCGGTTCTTCCGGCCTGCAAGTGAGCGCCCTCTCGCTCGGATCCTGGCTCACCTTCGGCAAACAGATCGGCGACCATACCGCCGAGGAGCTGATGGCGATGGCCTACGACAGTGGGGTCAATTTTTTCGACAACGCCGAAATCTATGCCCGCGGCAAATCTGAAACCGTGATGGGCAACATCCTCAAAAAGATGGCCTGGCCGCGCAGCTCGTACCTCGTGTCCAGCAAGGTTTTTTTCGGGTATGAGACCAACCGCCCCAACCAGACGGGGCTCAACCGCAAACATATCCTGGAAGGCTGCGAAGCCGCGCTGAAACGTTTACAGCTCGACTATGTGGACCTGTTTTTCTGCCATCGCCCGGATCCCCAATGCCCCATCGAGGAAACCGTTTGGGCGATGAACCACCTCGTTCAACAGGGCAAGGTGCTTTACTGGGGCACCTCTGAATGGAGTGCGGCCGACATCGCCGAAGCCCACCGCATCGCCCGCGAAAACCGGCTCATCGGCCCCACGATGGAGCAACCGGAGTACAATATGTTCCACCGCCACCGCGTCGAAACGGAGTACGCCCCGCTGTACCGGAATCCCGGCCTCGGCACCACCATCTGGTCGCCGCTCGCCTCGGGCCTGCTCACCGGCAAGCACCTCGACGGCGTGGACCCGGAAAGCCGCTTGGCCATGAAAGGCCTGGAATGGCTCCGCGACAACACGGTCACCGAAGAACGGCAGCGCAAAGTACGCGCCCTGAAAACCGTCGCCGACGGCCTGGGCGCATCCCTGCCCAAACTCGCCATCGCCTGGTGCCTCGCCAATCCGGCGGTGAGCACCGTCATCCTCGGGGCATCCAAAACCGCCCACCTGCGCGAAAACTTAGATGCGCTGGAACTGCTCCCGCAAATGACCCCCGAAGTGATGCAGCAGATCGAAGGAGCATTGGAAACACGCCCCTGATCTCGTTTTCTTCCCAAAAAAATCGCGCCGCTTCTTTTGGATAAGCGGCGCGAAGATACTGCCTATCAAAAAGATAGCGACCTATTTAACCCGCGAGGAGGTAAAACAGGAAGCAGCAGCAAACGGCGTAAAAGAGGATTTTTTTCATGAGCATGATGTTCGAATTGTGCGTGTGAAAGGAATGGTGTTTGTTTGTTGGGCTGAAAGGGCCGAAATTGTTTCTTTCTAGTATAAAAATACGAACGATAAATCGAAAAAATAGTTTTTTTCGGAGCAAAAATTTTTTTTCGAGTTTTCTGCCCATTTCTTGATTTCGGATATGCATATTTTCTGTCCCGGAAGGATCAACCTGATCGGCGAGCACTTGGACTACAACGGCGGGCTGGTGCTGCCGGCCGCCTTGGACATGGGGATACGTCTGCGCGTCTCCCCGCGCACGGACGGGCGGTTCGGTTTTGTTTCCGAGCAGATGCCCGGTTCGGCGCTGCTTTTGGAGGCCGACGAGTTGGAGCACGATCCGTCGCACGGATGGGCGAATTATCCCAAGGGGGTTTTGCGGGCGTTGTTGTGGGAGGGCCGTCGGCGGCCCGGTCTCGACCTGTTTTTCGGCAGCGACCTGCCCATCGGTTCGGGCCTGTCGTCCTCGGCGGCGATGGAGGTGGCCACTGGTTTTGCGGCCCTGCGGATGGCCGGAGAAGCGGAGCCCGATCGAGTGGCGCTGGCCCGCCTTTGCCAACGCGTGGAGAATGAGTACATCGGGGTGAACTGCGGCATCATGGACCAATTTGCCGTGGCCATGGGCCGATCGGGGCACGCCGTTTTGTTGGACTGCGGCGACCTTTCGCACCGCTATGTGCCGGCCCTTCTGGAGCCGTACCGTTTGGTGGTGATGGACACCCGCAAGCCGCGCAGCCTGATCGTTTCGGCTTACAACGAGCGCCGCGCCGAATGCGAGGCAGCCAATGCCCTTTTGGAGCAGTGTTTCGGACCGACTCCGTTGGCCCACCGTACGCCCGAACAGCTGGAAATTATAAGCGATCCGAAGCTGCTGCGCCGAGCCCGCCATGTCGTTGCCGAGCAGCGGCGCGTTTTGGAAGCGGCGGAGGCGCTGGAAAAAGGAAATTTGGAGCGTTTCGGCAGCTTGCTGGACGCTTCGCACGAATCGCTGCGGACCGATTACGAGGTCACCGGCGAAGAATTGGACTGTCTGGTCGGGGCCGCACGGCGGCAGCCGGGCTGTTTGGGCGCGCGCATGACGGGGGCCGGTTTCGGGGGCTGTGCCATTGCGCTGGTGCACGGCGATGCGGCAGCGGAATTTTCCGTTGCCGTGGGGCGCGAATATGCGCGGCGGGTCGGTCGGGAGGCGGCGTTTTACCGCTGCGGCATCGGGCCGGGCGTCGGCTGATGCGGTCGGATCAGCTGCCGGACAGTTTTTTGCGGAGTTTTCTGAACAGGCTGGAAAAAAACATGGCCGTGATCAGGAACAGGTAGGCAAAAAAAGCGGGCAGGCGCAGCAGATGGAAGACCGTTTTTTTCCAAAGGGCGATCCGTTTGGGATTGAACAGTCCGACATGCATATAAAAGTCGTGGGCCATCACTACGTGCCCACGGTATTCGAATCGGTCGAACAGGGCGCGAAGCGCCTTCAGGGCTTCCTCGTGGCGGGGATGGTCGGGTCCGAAAGCCGATGGGGAGGCCAGGTACTCGTTTTTCAGTCCCTCGAAATCCAGATCGGTTTCTTGTCGGAACAACTCCGTTTCGAAACCGTTTCGAAAAAAAGCCGACAGCGCTTTGTTGTCGGTGCGCGTCCAGGGGCTGTTTCCGCTGTTGGGCACGGAGTATTCCCGCAGAAAGTCGTTAAAAGCGCGCATGAAGTTGGAGGCTTCGGCGTCGTGGGTGCAGTCCACCAGCACGGCAGGCCGGTTTTGGCGCAGGATCCGCCCGCATTCGGTTTTGGTGCGTTCCGCATCGAAGTACCGGAGTGCCTGTCCGGCGAACACGAGGTCAACGGAGGCGTCCGGCAGGCCGGTGGCTTCGGGTTGTGCGTCGAGGGCCGAGTAGTTGGGCTGTTTGGCCAGGATTTTCCGGACCGGGTCGTTGTCTGTGTTGTCCGCGACCACGGCGAACGCTTTTTTCACATGGGGCAAAAACAGCATGCAGGACTTGCCGGAGGGCGAACCGAGGTCGGCGACCACGAAATCGGCGTCGAGGAGCAGTTTTTTTTTCAAGAAAAAGACGATCCGCTCCGGAAAATCGGGGTCGAAACGGCGGTCGGGCGGGCCAACGGGAGATATCGGATGCCGGAAGTCCATGGCGAACGGCGCGGCGCGGCGCGCGGCGGCTTGCAAAGATAGGCAAAGCCCGCAATTGTTTTTTACCTTTGCACGGTCAAGCAAAGGAACCACCTTCGCAATGCCCAAGGAAAAACTCGATCTCGGCAACATCCCGCAGCACATCGCTGTGATCATGGACGGCAACGGCCGCTGGGCCAAGGGCCGTGGTATGGAGCGCGTCTTCGGCCATAGCAACGGTGTGCGCGCCGTGCGCGAAACCACGGAGGCCGCTGCCGAATTGGGCGTGCGCTACCTCACCCTGTACGCTTTTTCGACCGAGAACTGGAACCGTCCCCAACTGGAAGTCAACGCGCTGATGTCGCTGTTGGTGAGCACTACGCGCAAAGAGTTGGAGACGCTCCAAAAGAACAACATCCGCCTGAGGACCATCGGAAACTTCGATTCATTGCCGGAGTCCACCCGTCGGGAGCTGGGCGAGGCGATGGCCGCCACTGCCCAGAACACGGGGATGACCTTGGTGCTGGCCCTGAGCTACAGCGCCAAGTGGGAAATCGCCCAAGCGGTGCGCCAGATCGCTCGCGATGTGCAGGCGGGCCGCCTCGATCCGGAAAGCATCGGCGAGTCCCACATTGCCGCCGCGCTCAACACCTCGGGCATGCCCGACCCCGAACTGCTCATCCGCACCAGCGGCGAGACCCGCATATCCAATTTCTTGCTTTGGCAGATCGCCTATTCCGAACTGTATTTCACCCCTGTGCTCTGGCCGGATTTCCGCAAGGAGAACCTCTTCGAGGCCATCCATGATTTCCAACGGAGGGAAAGGCGTTTCGGCCTCACCGGCGAGCAAGTGAAAAAATAGCCCGCACCGACTTTACCCACCGCAACCGCCTTCCGCGAACCGCTTCTCGAATCCCGTCCAGACCTATGCTTTTTCCTTCGGCCCAGCGGCCCCGAACCGGTTTCCCCGGCAGTTTTCTTTGGTCACGGCTCCGCGTCCTTTCCGCGGCACCGGCTTTTTTTCTCTTGCTGGCCCTGGTGGTGGCGGCGCCCCTTTGGGCACAGCCTGACACCCTGCCCACGGTCGATTATCTCGAACCACAGGAATTCGAGATCGGCGGGGTAACGGTCACCGGCAACCGCTTCACCGATGCCAACACGCTGGTGGGCATCTCCGGTCTGACGGTGGGCAAAAAAATCCGTCTGCCGGGCGACGAGACCCGCGATGCGGTCAAAAAACTGATGAAACTCCGCTTGTTCACCAATGTGGAGATCAACGATGTGAAACACATCGGCGACGTGGTCTTCCTCGACATCGTGGTCACCGAAAAACCCCGCCTGTCGCGCTATTATTACACCGGTGTTCCCAAGGCCCAGCACGACGATCTCAACAAAGCCGTGGAACGCATCCTGGTGAAGGGTTCCATCGTGACGGAAAACGTCAAGAGCATGGCTGTGAACGCCCTGTTGGCCTATTACCGCGACAAGGGTTTTACCGCCGCTACGGTCAAGGTGATGGAGGAGCCCGACGACATCTTGGTCAACAGCACCAAGTTGGGCTTCCAGATCGACAAAGGCCGCCGAGTGCCCATCGGCGAGGTGGTGTTCACGGGCAACCAAGTGGTCAAGACCGGCAAGTTGCGCCGACTGTTGAAAAAAACCAAACAGAAGCGCTGGTACGCTTTTTTCCTCTCCGCCAAGTTCATCCAAGAGGAATACGAAAAGGACAAGGAAAAACTGATGGCCCATTACAGCAAGATCGGCCACCGAGATGCCCGTATCCTGCGCGATTCCGTGTATGTGATCAAAAAAGGAGGCCGTGAGCACCTGCGCGTGGAAATAGACCTCCAAGAGGGCCATACCTATTATTTCGGCAACATCGCCATAAAGGGCAACTCCGTTTACACCGATAAGAAACTGCGCGATGTCCTCGGTATCCGCAAGGGCGATGTGTACAACGAAGACCTGCTCCAGTCGCGCATCAATTTCGATCAATCGGGCCGCGACATCAGCAGCCTGTACCTCGATTTCGGTTATCTGTTCTTCCGCGCCAATCCCGTGGAGACCGGTATCCGGGGCGACAGCATCGACATCGAGATCCGACTTTCGGAAGGGCCGCAGGCCACCATCGACAAGATCATCATCAAGGGCAACGACCGTACGCACGAGCATGTGATCCGGCGCGAGATCCGCACCCGTCCCGGGCAGAAGTTCAGCCGTGCCGACATCATCCGTTCGCAGCGCGAGATCGTGGCCCTGAACTATTTCAATCCGGAAAAGTTGCAGATCAACCCCAAGGTGAATCCCGAGCGCGGCACCGTGGACATCGAGTACACCGTCGAGGAGCGCCCGGCCGACCAGCTGGAACTTTCGGCCGGTTGGGGCGGCGTGGGCCGCGGCGTGATCGGCACCCTCGGCGTGACTTTCAACAACTTTTCGCTCCGCAACATCTTCAAGCCCGAGGCTTGGAATCCCCTGCCGCAGGGCGACGGGCAGCGGCTTTCGCTGCGCGTGCAGACCACCGGCAAGTTTTTCCAACTGTACAACTTCTCGTTCACCGAACCGTGGCTGGGCGGCAAGCGCCCCAATGCTTTCTCGGTGGCCGTTTCCTACTCCCGCCAGACCAACGGCCGCCCGCCCCAAAGCTCTTCGTACGCCGGTCTCGGCATCCTCAGCACCCAAGTGAGCCTCGGCACCCGTCTGCGCTGGCCCGACGACAACTTCGTTTCCCAGACTTCTCTCGGCTACCAGAACTACAGCATCAAGGGAGGCTCTTTCGGCTTCGTTTATTCCGACGAGGCCGGCAACACCTACAGCATGCCCCAAGGGACCTACCACGGCGTGACCCTCAACCAGACCATCTCTCGCAACACGATCTACGATCCGATCTTCCCCCGCCAAGGTTCGCTGATCTCGCTCTCGATGTCGTTCACGCCGCCCTATTCGCTGTTCAACGACCGCGATTACTCCGTGCTGCCGGCCAACGAGCGCTACAAGTTCTTGGAATACTACAAGTTCAATGTGCGCGCCGAATGGTACCACCGCATCGTGGGCAACCTCGTGCTGAAATCAGCCGCCAAACTGGGTTACCTCGGCAGTTACAACAGCGGCATCGGCCCCCCGCCCTTCGAGCGCTTTCAAGTGGGCGGCGACGGAATCAACATCGGCAACTTCCAACAGGGCTACGAGATCATCTCGGCCCGCGGCTACGATGTGCCCGACATCACGCCCGGCGGCCGCCAATCGGGTGCCGCGATCTTCAACAAGTTCATTCTCGAACTGCGCTATCCGATTTCGCTAAACCCCTCTTCCACGATCTATGTACTGGGCTTTTTCGAGGGCACCAACGCTTGGAACCGCTTCCGCGATTACGATCCCTTCGACCTGAAACGCTCCGCCGGTCTCGGCCTGCGCGTGTTCCTGCCCATGTTCGGCACCTTGGGCTTCGATTACGGCATCGGTTTCGACAAGACCCGCGGCCCCAACGACTCGTGGCTTTCGCTCGGCCGTTTCAACATCGTGCTGGGCTTCGAACCCCAGTAATTCGCTATCTTTGTCCGGCTTTTAGGCTCCCGCGCCGGGCATTGTTTTCTTTTGGCAGCAAATTTGTTCGGGCGTTTCGGCAACTCTTTTTTTATAAAAAAATCAATTACTCCGCTCATGAAAAAAATCCTCCTTGTGCTCGCACTCGCGCTGGTCGGAACCGCCGCCAACGCCCAACGCCTCGCCTATGTGGACGTGAACGCCATCATGGACGCCGTGCCCGAATACAAAGCTGCCCAGCAGGAGCTAGACCGCGCCTCCGAACAGTGGAAGCAGGACATCCAGCGCGAATACCAGAAAATCGACGAGATGTACCGCAAGTTCCAAGCCGACCAGGTCTTCCTCAACGAATCGGACCGCAAGCGCCGCGAAGAGGAAATCGTCCAAAAAGAAAAGGATGTGCGCGAAATGCAGAAGCTCAAGTTCGGCCCCGACGGCGAACTCACCAAAAAGCGCCAGGCTCTCGTGAAACCCATCCAAGAACGCGTGTACAAGGCCATCAACCTGTACGCCCAAGAAAAAGGCCTGGATTTCATCTTCGACAAAGGCTCCGCCGGACTTCTTTTCGCCAACGATACCTACGACAAGACCCAGGACATCATCAAAAAATTGGGACAGTGATCCCCTTTTTTCCAAGCTCCATTTTTCCACTTCTCCAAATTTCATTTGACGACCATGCGTTTTATTCCCTTGTTGTTCGGCCTGCTGTTGACGGGCACGCTCACCGCCCAAAAAATCGGCCACGTGGATTATGGGGCCATCCTTTCCGCCCTGCCGGATGTGAAGAACGTGAACACCGAAGTCCAAACGGCCAAAGACCAGTACACGAAAATGGGGCAAAACCTCGAGCAGAAAATGCAGGCCAAGTACGCCGAGGCCCAACGGTTGGCCGAAACCGGCAAACTGACGCCTGAACTCGAGCAGAAATACACCGCCGAAATCCAGAAGATGCAGGAAGATCTCGAAAAGTTCGCCGCCAAGGCCGAGGAAGACCTCGCCAAAAAACGCGACGATCTGCTCCAGCCCGTCCTCGACCGGATCGAACAAGCGGTCAAAGATGTGGCCAAAGAAAAAGGTTTCGCCTACATCCTCGACAGCAGCACCCTTCTGTTTATGGACGGCGGTACCGACATCACCAACGATGTGAAAGCCAAATTGGGCATCCAATAGGCTCCCGATCCGCTCGAAGAAGAGAGCAAAAACGGCTCCCCGGAAATTTCCGGGGAGCCGTTTTTGGTTGGGGGGTATGGGGGGTTGGGGTGGTGTTCGTAAACCCAAAATTGTGGTTGGATTTTTATGATTATACTCAAAGG
>JBEIJQ010000031.1:0-22806 GCA_040380145.1 Lewinellaceae bacterium
ACTTTGGTTTCTTTTTCTTTTTGGGAAGAAGAAAAAGAAAAAGAAAGTCCTTCAAGGAACAAACCACCTCACGAAACGCCCAAACGCTACAATTGAAAAAATCAAAAAATGACTCAAATTGAGCAGATCAAAAAATTCTAATGACAATTTTGGATAAATGGACGGGGATAGTTTTGAACCCAGAATTTTTCTACTCAAAAGACAGCGATTTCTTCTTGACGACGATCTCCTGATCGGTGAGTTCGGAATAACGGACCAACACATGGCCCTTTTTCGCGGGGTCTTTTTCGATGCAACGCGAGAATTTTTCCCACTGGTCGCAGTGGGTCAGGATCGGCTCGATGGGGTTGGTCCAACGGCCGTTTTTCCAAGACCAGACCAAGTAGGAATTCCAACAGGAAGTGAAACGGCCCGGCAGCAGCCCTATTTCGTCCGTGCCGTCGCCGTTGAGATCCCCGAGATTGTCGGGGGCGCCGCCTATGCACTCCGGCACCGGAATGTTGGGAATGGCGGGATCCGAGAATAAAATATAGGAAATACAACTGCCCCCCACGCAGTCCATTTCGGTTTCGTCGATCTCGGGCTTATCCAACCACATACGGTCCAACTTGCCATCGCCGTTGAAATCACCCTTTGTGGCATTTTTGGGCACCTCTTGTGGCCTTACGGGAACGCGTACTTGGGGGGTGTCTGTTTTGGGGACTTCGGGAACCTCGGTCCGCAGGGGTTCGGTCGTTGTTTGAGAGACCTCACGGGGCTCCTGTTCACGGGTCAAAACATAGCCCACGCCCAAAACGACGGCGAGACCCACGGCGCCTCCAATGATGGCGGGAGAGAATTTGATCACGGCAACTTGTTTTATTAAATTGATAAAAAAAAGAAATAGAGATACTTATAATTTTTTTAAAAAATCAGCCATTGTCGGCAAAAGGCCGGTGTTGGCCCAACAGGGGCTGCACAAGATCTTTTTCGGAAAGGATGGCCTGTTCGAGCGATACCCGCCAGTCTATCGCCAGCGCCGGATCGTTCCAAAGGACTCCGCCCTCGTGCGCCTTGGAATAGTAGTTGTCGCACTTGTAAAAAAAGACGGCCGTTTCGCTGAGCACGGCGTACCCGTGGGCAAAACCTCGGGGCACATACAGTTGGCGGCGGTTCTCGGCCGACAAAAGAATGCTGTAGGAGCGGCCGTACATCGGGGATTCCGGGCGAATGTCCACCACCACATCCAATACCTCTCCCTCGAGACAACGCACGAGCTTGGCCTGCGCAAAAGGGGGCACTTGATAGTGCAGGCCGCGCACCACCCCATAGACGGATTTGGCTTGGTTGTCCTGCACAAAAGGCTCTTCGATGCCGGCCTCCAAAAAAACTTTGGCGTTGAAACTTTCGAAAAAATACCCCCGGGCATCTTCGAAAACTTTGGGCTCGAAAACCAGCAGGCCGGGAAAAGGGGTGAGTTCGAACATAAGGTGCGTTGTTTGTGTCGGGTTACGGCCGATCGGCGTGCAAATATAACATTTTGCTTTCCTGAATGTACCGATTGAGAATGCGTTACGGGAATTTCCGATCGGTGCGGTCCGGGTCGGATCGAAGACGGTACTCAGGGCCGGCGCGGTGAAAAGCCTCCAACTGCCGGGCCGCATGTGCACGGATCTCGACCGCGGACCTTTTGTTTCCGATGCGTTTGCCTGCCCGGAAACAGGGCCGGACGAGCTCTTCGGAATCCGGTTCGCGGTCGTCGATCTCCGTGTGTTGGCACAAAAAGTCGCCTGTCCAGTTTCCGTCGGCGTCGGTGGTGCGCCGCACCTGCAGGATTCCCGGCACCGATGTTTTGCCGGGATCGTCGGATCGCTTGGCTTTGAACTGCCACTTCCCGTCTCCATCGCGGATCGCTCCCAGTTTGTACACGGCGCCGAGGGACGGTTGATCGGCACTGGTGACCAAACGGGTGCCAACGCCCCATTGGTCGATGCGTGCGCCAGCGGATTTGAGGCGCCCGATTTCGTGTTCGTCGAGGTCGCCGCTGGCCACCACGAAGGTTTCGTGAAACCCCGCTTCGTCGAGCAATTTGCGGGCCGCGCGGCTGAGTTCGGCCAGATCGCCGCTGTCGAGCCGCACGCCGGCCAGCGTTCGCCCCTCTGCGCGCAGGCGCTCTCCGACGGCGATGGCGTTGCGCACGCCTGATAGGGCTCCGTAGGTATCGACCAGCAGCACAGGATCGCCCGGTAGATGGCGGGAGTAGGCTTCGAAGGCGGACAATTCATCCGGAAATCCCATCACCCAACTGTGCGCATGGGTGCCGCGCACGGGTATTCCGTAGAGTTGGCCGGCCAACAGGTTGCTCGTGCTGTGGCAGCCTCCGATAAAGGCGGCCCGGCTGGCCGTCAGCCCTCCGTCGGGACCTTGGGCACGACGGAGGCCGTACTCGATCACATGGTCGCCCCCGGCGGCCCGCACGATCCGCGAAGCCTTGGTGGCCACGAGCGAGGGGAATCCGATCAGGTTGAGCAGGGCTGTTTCCAACAACTGTGCCTGCAAAAGGGGGCCGCGCACCCGCACCAACGGGGTTCCGGGCAAAACGACCGTACCTTCCGGAACGGCATCCACTTCGACCGTGAGACGCAGCCGCTGCAACATATTGAGAAAGCTCTCGTCAAAAAGCAAGTCCCCGCTCCCGTTTTTCAACCCGGCTAGGTAGCGCACGTCCTCGGTGCCGAAACGGAAATGGTCCAGATAATCCAGTGCCTGCTCCAATCCGGCCGCCAAAGCATGATCTCCCTCGAAAGGGCCGCGCCGAAAGGTGAGGTGGAAAACAGCTTCACGATCGTACATTCCGGACTTCCAATAGCCGTAGCCCATCGTGAGCTGGTACAAATCGGTAAGCAGTGGCGAATACATCTCAGCGGTGAATTCAAGCCCATCAGTAGAGGGCGGTGACGTGAAAATCCGTATCGAATTCCGCTGTGAGCGTCACGCTCTGGCATTTGTCGGAGCCAGAGGCGGTCTTGCGCTTGCAGTACCAGATATCGTACGAACAAAAATACCCCGTGCTGCTCCGCCTCCACCGGTAAGTTTCCCAATATACCTTGTGCGACTCGTAAGGATATTGGGCCCACCACAGTTTGGACGATTTGACCATGTCTTTTTTTCCGATGTTTTTTTGCAGATAAAACCGAGAAACGCGATCCGAAAAAAGGTCGGCGAAAGACTCGTCGTGCAGGGCGTTCAACCGGTGGTACTCCTCGATAACCGTTCTCATTTGATACCCTGCATCCGGGCGGGTGCTCATATCAATCGCCTTGGTACGGATCAGCGCAAAAAGCACTATTCCTGCAACCAAACTGCCGCCGGCCAACCAGCTGGCCCACCCCCATCGACTTGCGGAGGGCACTTTCGTTTGCCGAACAGAGGGGGCAACCATGGGAGCAGGACCGGCCTGAAGCGATGTTTCCGTCGGACGGGTGTTTTTTTGAACCGTTGTTTCGTCCTTGGAATCCAATCGAACGGTTTCGTTGGGGGGCGAAAGAGCCGATGGCGCGTTCATTCCGAGAAGCGGCAAATGCTCCCCGGACGTTTTTTCGACAGAGGTCAGCAAGTGCTGCAATTCCTCCGCTTCTTGTGGACGCGCCTCCGGATCTTTTTGCAGGCACAGGGCGGCGATGTTTCTCCACGGCTCCGGGATTTTGACCAGTAACTGCTGCGGGATCGAATCGCCGAGTATGCTCCGGGTAATGGCGGAAATACGATCTTCGGGCGAGGTTTCCGGGGGAGCGTCAAAGGGAAGGCTGCCAGTGAAAACCTTGAACACAATGTTGCCGAAAGCCCACAAGTCCACATTTTTGCGGATGCGACGGTTGAGCAACTGCTCGGGCGCGGCGAACGAAGGCGTATAACCCACGGCCGAGTTGCTCACCAGCGAGCGATCTTCGCCCGGCGCCAGACGGCTCATCCCGAAATCGGCGATCTTGGGGATCCAGATCCCGTCGCGGCGATCCATCAGGATATTGTGCGTCTTGAGGTCGCGGTGGATGACCCCATGTTGATGGAGGTGGGCCAGTCCCGAAAGTATGCCGCTCAAAATGCGGCGACGGTCAGCATCGGTCAATATGGAAATTCTCAAGACGGACTCCAAGCTCCCGTGCTCGAAATACGGCATCACGGCGTAATCCAATTGCGCGCCCGCCATGTTGAAACGCCAACAACCGATGTAGCGGCCGACATACTGTTGCTCAGGAATCTCTTGGGTCATTTCCACTTCCCGTCGCAGACTGAACTTGTCGTCGCGCACCTGGGAGATCTTGACGGCCCTATATCGGGCGTCCACCTCGTCGTATGCCCGATAAACCGTGCCGTAGCCCCCGGATCCGATGTTGTCGGTTTCGGGATCGTACCGATAACGTTCAAAAAAAGACTTCGGATCCATTCGCAGGAGGATTAATCGTTCAACGCGACGAGCGTTCGAAAATCTCCTCGATGGCCGCGGCCAAGACTTCGTCTTTTTCGGTGACCTTGTTGCCCGCATCGTGGGTGGTCAAGGAAATGCCGACCCGGTTCCAAACATTTTCCCAATTGGGGTGATGCTGCAAACGCTCAGCCTCAAAGGCCACACGGGTCATGAACGAGAAGGCCTCCGCAAAATCGACGAAGACAAATTCGGCCCGGAGCATATCGCCCTCTTTGATAAAGTGTTTCATGCAGCAGTAATTTGGGTCAAATATATGAAAAACCAATCTCCCTTGGGCCCACCCGCCAGATGGAGAGCGGCCTCGACTTACATTTACGAACGAGTCGGACGCGACAAACAAACCGGACCACAATTTAATTTTAGTCCCATTGAGCCAATTTTAATTCCAAATAATCTTTAATTTTTAAAATAATAAATTTAATTTTAGATTAAACAAAAAATAATCGAATAAAAACTTGACGGATCCACTGAGGGCTTTTAACTTTGTATCCATATCAGAATACAGTGTCAGAAAATTCGTTTTAAAAACACCTTTTCCGTTCACCGTTCAAATCTTTTTGCCATGCCTCAGCCATCTGCCAAAAGAAGCCAGCCCCAAAAAACGGCCATGAGAGCCACCATTGGCTATGTTTCCCTGTTGTTCGGAATTATTCTGTTCATTTCACTGAAACCTTACTTCGATCTCCCTTCGAACGAGGCTTCCACACCCGCCGCTGTTGTTCCGGCCGCCCTGGGTGCCGATGTTGAAAATTTGGCCAAACCGGAGACTCCTCCATCTACCAACAATTCGAAGAGAGGAAAAACCTTGGACGAAAAGCGCAACAGCGCGGTGGATGTGCTGAACGGCTCCTAAAGCTGCACTCCGTTTCGATGCCCGTACTCTTCCAACAAAGCAGCATAGCGGTCGAGTACCCGCCGTTGGAAATGTTGCGGATGGTGTTTGGAAACGTACTTTCTGGATTTGAGCGCTACGGAAAACTCCTCTGGGTTCAAATGCTCGAACTTTGCCATCCAATGCTTGACCGTTGAACGCATGAGGCGTCCGTCGAGCCAGTCGCCGAATCGGTTGTCAAGCAGCCATTCGGCGATTTTTTTGCCCCATCTGGAACGGCTCGGGGGCACCTGTTTGCAATCGCGCGGGGGAAATTGGGCAAAATGACCGCCGACCCAACGATTGAGCAAAAGGAAATCCCTGTAGAGATCGCTTCCGTAAACGGGCAAAAGGGTCACCACTTCGGTGGCCGTGAAACGGTTTCGTTCCTCGATGGTCAGATGGTCTTCGTCAACGAAGTAGTTGACGCACCAGTACTTTTTGGAATTGAGCAGAAAAATCTTCTTGAACATCACCAGCATTGTCCTAGCCAACCACAAACGCCCCGGGCTGGTCACCACGAAGTAATCGATGTCGCCGTCCTCCGGCATCACGCCTTTGGAAAGCGAACCGGAGACAAAAACGGCTCGCACGAAAGGAAAAATCCCGATCCAGGGGCCGATTTCTGAGGCGATTTTCAGGTACCGATGTGCCCGGCCGTTGTTGGCTTCCCGCTGGACGGCCCAGTCGTTCCGGTCTTGGGTAGCGTACCACTCCCCCACCCTTTTGACCATGCCCGCATCGAGCAGCCGATCCAGTTCTGACCGGATTTCTTCTTGAGTAACATCCGGCATAGAGCTGGTTTCCCAGAGCTCCCGCTCGGAGACCGGATAGGCGAACACCTCGAAGTACAGCATGTTGCGCACCAAGTCTTTGGCCACGGGAGACCAAAGACCGGGATCGGCCGGCTGTTCGGAAAGAGGATGGTTGGACATCTGTGCAGAAAAGCAGGATAGGCTTAATTCGCCGCAAATTACTAACTTGCGGCGAATATAGACCACCTGCTTTTTTCTCTACATCAATCTGTTCCACTGACATGTCCGTGCAACTCAGAAACTGGCTGTTTTTTTTCTTGGCTATCCCCTTGACGGCCATCATTTACTACGCGCCGGCCCACGACCAGACCCTTGCGCCCAGATTTTGGGGATTGTCGTTGTTCATGGCCCTGTTGTTCGGCGCGGAAATTTATCGGACGATCCGGGCGGGCGAAAAAATCGCTTGGGGATGGGCCGACCTGCTTTTTCTGATCTGGTACGGTTGGAACCTGGCTTCTTCCGCATGGGCGCTGAACGGGGCCGAGGCGTGGTTTTCCTCCCAAAAGATCGGGTTGGCCTACGCCGTTTTCTGGTTTGCCCGTCGTGCACTCTCTGATCTTTGGCAACCTGTTGCGCAGACCGATCCGGCCGGCCCCGAGAAAAAAAACGTCGATCCTTGGACGGCGCTGCTCGCCGCCAATTTCGCGGGGATTTTGATCGTCGGCGGCTATTTTTGGGCGGACCTGTTCCGCCAAGCCGATGGCAACCTCACGGAATTTCTCTCCGACCCGTGCAACATGGGCGGCAATCTGTACAAATTGGTGGGGCTGTCGGGCCACCGCAACCTCAACTCCGGACTCATGTTCATGCTCATGCCCTTGGGCGTGGCAGCGGCCGTGCGCTGGAAAGGTATGCTGCGTTGGACCGTCGTGGCAGTATTGGCCCTGCTGCTGGCCGCGATCTTCATACTCGACTCTGACGCAGTGTTTCTTTCGATCGGCCTGGCCGCAGGCCTCGGCCTGTTGGGTTGGCTGGCCGTGGAAGGCTTTTTTTACGCGAGCGACAAGCACCGCAAAGGCTTTTTTGCGACCTCGGCCCTGGGCGGACTGCTGGGGCTGGTGCTGCTGATCACGCCCCTGGGCGGAAAATTCGCCGAACAGCTGAGGGAGTCGGATACGGGCCGGGAACGCCTGTTGCTCTGGTACCGTACCGAACAATTGGTCAAAGAAAACGCCCTGCTCGGCGTAGGTGCGGGCAATTGGCAATTCCTGCTCCCGAGCAAAACCCTAGTGGGTTCGTATCGACTGCAAGAGCAGCACATTTTCGCCACCCGCCCGCACAACGATTTCCTGTGGGTGCTGTCGGAAACCGGCTATATCGGCCTGATACTCTGGCTCGGCCTCTTGGGCTATGTGTTCGCACTCGGCGGTCTGGAAGTTTGGCGCAACCCCGATCGCTTCTCACGCCTCGCACTCCTGTGGACGATGGCCGGCCTGCTGGGATATTGCGTTTTCGCAACTTTCGACTTTCCCAAGGAGCGCATCGAACACCAAACCATTTTGAGCATCTGGTTGGCCTTGCTCGCCTCTGCCGGTCTCGTCAAAACCAAACGCCCACTCGCAACTTGGTGGACCGCCCTTCCGCTGGGCCTGTTGTTGTTGGCAAATGTCTGGATGGGCTACGACCGCACGCGTGCCGAAGGAGGGGTCCGAGAAATCAACCGCATCAAACAAGATCTCTCTTCGCTGCCCCAGCTCAATGCTCAACAATATGCCCAACTAGCCGAATACTACGGGTTCGATTTCAACCCCGGCGCCTCGGCCGGCGAACAGCGCGCGCAGGTCAACAAAGGCTTGTGGAACAGTTATCTGAATATCGCCGAAGGGCTGCGCTCCCCACTCTATACCCACGATGCCACCACTTTTCCCGTTTCTTGGCACCTCGCCGTTCCCCATTATTATCTCGGTGATACGACCAAGGCACTCGAGTTCTTCGCATTGGCCTACCAAGAACACCCCTACCATGTGGACATCGCCAACAACTACGGCAGCCTCTTGCTCAGCGGCCGACGGTTCGATGATGCCATCGCCCTTTACAACAAAGCGTTGGAGATCAATCCAGATTTTTTGGACGGTCGCCTGAACCTCTCCAAAGCCTACTTCAACAAACAATCTTTTGCGGAAGCAAAGACTGTTTACGACTCACTGGCCGCCGATTGGGAAACCAAAAGAGAAAAGTTGGAGAAAAAATTCGCCGAAGAGGCAGGAAAAGAATTGCTCTTGCCGAGCCGGTGCCGCGGAAAATACGAGGTGCTGAAAGTACTCAAAAGCCAAAAAGACCAACACGCCGTCCTGAAAAAACAGATGGACGATTACAACTCACAGCTGCTGCAGCCGAGACTTCTTTCATTGGGCCTATTGACGCCGCCACAACCAACAACGCCTCCCACAGCACCGCAGGAGGGGCAGCCGGCACCGATCCCCACGGACGGCCAACGATAAAGCGTTTGACAAGGCCCTATCGTTGGACACCGCCTTGTCAATGGGGCAACCTCGGCCGCAAGGCTCCGTACACCCATGTGCCCACTATGGCGCTCAAAAGGGTGGCGGCAAAAACCGTGGCGCCGGTGCCGATCAATGCGAACATCGGCCCCGGACAACCGCCCGTCAATGCCCAGCCGAAGCCGAACAGCAGCCCTCCGAAAATTTGTCCTTTGTTGAATTGCTTGGGATGGAAAAGCACCTCTTCGCCATATACCGTCTTGATGCGGAATTTTTTGATCAAAAAAACCGAGAGGGCGCCCACCACTACGGCCGAGCCGATCACTCCGTACATGTGGAAAGACTGGAAGCGGAACATTTCCTGGATCCGGTACCAGGACAACACTTCGGCTTTGACCAGCACTGCACCGAAAAGCACTCCGGCGGCCAAATACTTCAATTGGTGCCACCAAGGGTGCTGCAGTTGCGATTCGTTCACACAGACCGAATCCAGTGAACGGGTTTCAAAATCAGTGTCCATGGACGTTCCGGCGGCCGCTTCAGCGCCCGTGGTTGTTGCGGGATTTATTTTAAATTCGGTCATGGTGTTTGTTTTTATTGACCCAACAAAATCGGCAGGCCAAAATTGGCCATCAGGAAACCGCCGAGCATAAAGGAAACCGTGGCCACCAAAGAAGGCCACTGTAAAGTGGACAGCCCCATGATGGCGTGCCCCGAAGTGCAACCGCCGGCATAACGGGTTCCGAAACCGACGAGGAATCCTCCCAGCACGATCACGACCCAACCCCGCCAGTACGAAAGGGCCGACCAAGAAAACAATTGAGCAGGCATGAAATCGCCCTCTTGTGTGAGCCCGTACCCGTTCAGCTCCTCGACCAGATCGGGATGAACGGACACGGGATTGGGATCGGCCAACAGCGTCGAGGCCAACACACCTCCCAAAAATACTCCGATCACAAACAACAGGTTCCAAGTCTCTTTTTTCCATTCATATTGAAAAAAAGGAATTTTCGCGGGCAAGCAAGCAGCGCAGATGTGCCGCAGGTTGGCCGAAATTCCAAAGTGCTTGTTGCCGATGAGCAACAGCAAAGGGACCATCAGCCCGATCAGCGGGCCGGCCACATACCAAGGCATGGGATCTTTCATTTTGCAGTTTGATTTTTGATGGTTTGCAAAGCAGATGTGTTTTTCCGAAAAGGGGCCGTCAACTGTCCCCAAAATGTGCGCGGATATTCCTCGACCCGATCGAATCCAAGAGCGATCCCCTTGCCCTCGGCCGGTTCATAAGCCGTGCCGAACAGATGGTCCCAAAGGCTGAGCGTCAAGCCAAAGTTCACTCCGGTGGGACTTGGCAAATCCTTGGCGTGGTGCCAAATGTGCATTTGGGGATTGTTGAAGAGATAACGCAAAGGCCCCAATGGGATCTTGATGTTGGTGTGGTTCAGATGCCCCACCGAGAGGGTGAAGAGGTGCATCATGAAAAAGTCGTGCAATCCAAAGCCGATCATTGCCAAAGGCACATATTCCAAAGTCCGGTACAAGATGTTTTCGCCGAAATGGTAGCGCAGATGCGCCGCAAAACCCATCTCTTCGACCGAATGGTGCACTTGGTGGATGCGCCACAAAAACGGCACGGCATGCAGCAACCGATGTATGTTCCACTGCACGAAATCCCGTACCACGAACAACAGCAACATCTGCGCGGCAAATGGCCAAGATCCGACTTCCAACGCCACTAGATTTTCCCAACCGAATGCCCAATTGATAAGATCGTTGAAGGCTTGACTGAAAACCGCCGACACCGCCGCATACCCCAGCAGCGAAAAGAGGAAAAAATTGAAGAACATGTAAAAACCGTCCAACCAGAAATCCCTCCTTCGAGCCGGATCTCGATGGACCCACGGGAAAAACCATTCCAACAGGTAGCAGACCGCCGAAACCGCAATCAACCAGTAGAAAAAATTGTTCCACGCCGGATGCAGCACCGTCTGCACCAAATAATTCCAATACCCCCAAAAGGTTTGGGAGAACAGTTCCGAATATCTTTCCATGAAAAAACAGCGATAAAGTGCGCTTAATGGATGCCGGCCCGCTTGAGATCCTCAAAACCGCCGCCCTGAAGATTATAGACCTCCTTGAAACCGAGGTCCAACAGCGCCTTGGCCGCGATGGGGCTTCTGCCGCCCGAACGACAGTACACGAAGACCGGTTTGTTCTTGTCCAATGCGGAGACTTTTTCCGCGAAAGCGGCATCGTCGTGCCTGAGGCAGTTCGACGACCCTATTTTGCCTTCCGCCCATTCGCCGGGAGATCGGACATCCAGCAACTGGGGCTGCTCGGTGCCTTTTATTTTTTGGATAAACTCCGCAGGAGCAAGGTTCAAGACCTGTGGCGTTGCGGTGCGGCCGCCCTGCTGTTGGGCTTGGGTGCAGCCAATGGTCGTTAAACCGACCAATACGAAAAAGATAAACGATGCGGTGCGCATGATGAGAACTTGTTAAAAAAATGAAAAATCAAGCGAGGCTGTTCCAAGGCCCGCCGTTGTACACCTCGATGCCGGCCTGTTTCATAACAGTTGCAGCCGCCGCACTGCGTGCTCCGCTGCGACAAACCGTGATGACGGGCTTTTTAAGGGCTTTGATCCGCGCGATCTGTCCGCCGATAGCGTCCACCGGGATGTTGATGGAGCCCGGGAAGTGGCCGGAGGCGAACTCGGCCGGGGTGCGCACATCCACGATGGAGGCACCAACGGCTATGAGGGCTTTCAGATCAACGGAAGAACCTCCGCCGAACAATTTTTTCAAGAAATCCATGAGAAAAAAGATGTGTAGAAAAGATTAGATTTTTGATTTGGTACAAGTGTAATCGGTGCGCTGCAAATCGGTCTGGGCCAAGGCCTTATAGCCGCCTAGGATGTTGACCACATTGTGGATGCCGCGAGCCTTGAGGATGGAAGCGGCGATCACGCTCCGATAGCCTCCTGCACAATGGATGTACTGGTCGCCCGTTTGGTGGAACTCCGACATTTTATCGTTGATCTCCGCTAAGGAAACATGCCGGGCCTCGGTCAAATGCTCGGCCTCGTACTCACCGGGGCGGCGCACATCGAACAATGGCAACGGACTTTTCGAAAATGCCTCGGCAAAAGTCTCTGCTGTCACCGAGCGCATCGAATCGGTCTCTTTGCCGGCGGACGCCCAAGCGGCCACGCCTCCGTCCAGGTAACCCAGCACATTTTCGTAGCCCACCCGCGCCAAGCGCGTGACCACCTCTTCTTCGCGGCCCGTTGGACAGACCAACAGCAAAGGCTGTTTGATGTCGGTTATCAAGGTGCCCACCCAAGGCGCGAAATCGCCGTCCACGCCGATCGAAATGGAACGGGGAACGAAGGACGCACAAAATTCTTCGGGCTTGCGGGTGTCGAGCACCAAGGCTCCGTGCGCCTCCGCCGTCCGCTCGAAATCGTCCGGCGAAAGCGGCTTGGCTCCCCTTTCTAATACCGTTTCAAAACTCTCGTAGCCGTTTTTGTTGAGTTCAACATTTTTGGGGAAATAATACGGCGGCGGAGCCAACCCGTCCGTCACCTCGCGGATGAACTGCTCTTTGCCGTTGGCCAACAAGGCGTAGTTGACCCGCTTTTGGTGGCCCAGAGAATCGAAAGTCTCTTTGGACATGTTTTTGCCGCAGGCAGATCCCGCTCCGTGCGCCGGATAGACGATCACCTCGTCGTCGAGCACCTTGATTTTCTGGTCGAGCGAATCGTACAGCATGCCCGCCAAGTCCTCTATGGTGACGCTGCCCACCTTTTGGGCCAGATCCGGACGGCCCACGTCGCCGATGAACAGCGTGTCGCCCGTGAACAGGTAGCGCTGGCGCCCCTGTTCGTCGATCAACAGGTAGCAGGTGCTCTCCAAGGTGTGCCCGGGCGTATGGATCGCGCGCAGAGTGAACTTCCCGATACGGAACTCTTCCCCGTCGCGGGCGATGTGCGCCTCGAAACCGGGCTTCGCATTGGGACCGTACACGATGGGCGCCCCCGTTTGTTTGGAGAGGTCCAAATGACCGGACACGAAATCGGCGTGGAAGTGGGTCTCGAAAACGTACTTGATTTTCGCTCCGCTCTTGCTGGCTCGATCCAAGTACGGCTTGGTTTCGCGCAAAGGATCTATTACGGCGGCTTCGCCGTCGCTTTCGAGGTAGTAAGCGCCTTGTGCCAGGCAGCCGGTATAAATTTGCTCGACGATCATGGGAAATAGATTTGGTTATTTTTATTATAACAAAGCAAAAGTCAAAAATTCAAATTCAGCGAAGTAAGCAAGGAGTGCCGGTTGAAATGGATTTCACCCTGACGGTGTCGGGTGTATTGGTAGCCCAGTGCCCAATCCACGAAACCGTGCTGCCCACGAACGCCCAAAAAGTCGCGGTTCTGGTCGAACCCGAACGAACGGTAATCGGGCGTGGCAAAGAAAAACTCGTTGAAGAACATGAGATCCAACCGGCTTTTTTCGGACAGTTGGGCCAATTTGAAAAAAACGGCGTTCTGCAAGCGCAAGCGGTGCTGGTGCCGGAAAACTTCTCGGTCGAAATCGATCCAGCGATATTCGTACAACAAGCGGTTGCGCAGCGTGAAACGGCCCAATTCGAGGCTGTGCATGCCGCCCGCCTGTGTCCTCAGTTCGCGTGTACCACTCAACTCGCCCGAGTTGCGCAACTGGTAGTTTTGAAAAAAAGCGGCCGGCGAATAGATCAGCGTCCAATTCTTGTCCAGTTTGCAAAAGGCCCAAAGCCGCACGCTGTACACCGAAGGAAGCCGGAAAATGTTCTGGTCGCCGAAGACATATTCGTCCTGCCGGCGCAGCTGCAGGTCCGTTCCAATGGACCAGCGCTTGTCCAACTTTTTGTTGATCTGCAAGCGGAACCAAAAATCGCCTATCTCCGTATCGGCTTGCCCGAACAAGGTCCCTGCCCCACCGAACAAGAGAAAAAATACCAACGACGAGCCGAATAACCGGGCGGACATGATCTTATTTTTTTTGCAAAAATAAATAATCTACTTAATAAATAGACTTATTCAGGAAAAGAACATTTCTTTTACGAAAATATAGATCCCCATGGCAAGTACAAACCAGCCGAAAGCGGTTTTGAGCCTTTCGGCGGGAATTTTTTTCGCCAAAGCAGTGCCAATGAATATCCCGGCGACCGCAAAGGCAGAAAATACGAGCAAAAAACCCCAATCTATCGTGAAATCGGGTCTTTGCATATCGGCCCGAAAGCCGTTCAGGGATTTGGCGGCGATGATCGTCAAGGAGGTGCCCACCGCCAGACGCATCGGCAGATGGGCGAGCAATACCAATGCGGGGATGATCAAAAAACCGCCGCCCGCCCCGACCAGGCCGGTGAGCAGTCCGACAAGCGTGCCTTCCAAAAGCACTAAGCCGAAATTCAACGGTTGAGAGGTCGCCTGTATATTCTCCATCTTTTTTCCGCTCCGTATCATCGAAATGGAAGCGGCCACCATCAGCGCCGCGAACAGCAACATCAGCGCGTTGTTTTTGGTGAGCACGAAGGAACCGATGGTCAGCAATTCGTTGGGAATGGCGGGCATGATATATGCTCGGGTCAAATAAACCATGGCAATGGACGGAGCCCCGAAAATCAGCGCCGTTTTGAAGTCCACCTGACGCAGAAGGGCGTTTTGAACGCCGCCCACCAATGCGGTGATCCCCACCACGAACAACGAGTAAGCGGTGGCCAGTTCGGGGTCCACGCCGGCCACATATACCAGCACCGGCACGGTCAGAATCGATCCCCCGCCGCCGATCAGCCCGAGAGCCAAGCCGATGGTCAACGCAAGCGCAAAAGATAGATAGATCACTGTTTGTAGGTTTGAAAATCAAAAAATAGAACAGTTCTCCATGCAGTCGAAAATTTTCAGGATCTTCCTGTCCACCAACGAATAATGTACATGAAGGCCCTTTTTCTCGCATTTAAGGATGCCTTTGTCCTTCATCTTGATCAAGTGATGCGACAGCATGGACTGCTCGGTCGGGGTCTGGAGGGATTCCAAGATTTCGGTGACGGTGAGCGGTTCTTTTACCTCCAAGAGTTCGAGTATCTCGAGCCGAACGGGATGGCCGATGGCTTTGAGCACTTCCGATACTTTGAGCAGTTGGGCCGCAGTGATGTTGCGCGTGAGGTGTACCATGATGGTTCGATTGTTTGACGGGGCAAAGATATAAGTATTTTAATATATATTCATATTTAAATAAAAAATTTTTCTCCCAAAAAATCAGTCCGCAAGCCCGGCCCTGCGGATCACGGCGAGCATATCGGCCTGTACGGAGGGCGCGGCGGCCAGGATCTGACGGCCGAAGAGCCAATTTTCGCCGCCGGAAAAGTCGGTGACACGGCCTCCCGCATTTTGCACGAGCAGCCCTCCAGCTGCCACATCCCAAGGAGAAAGTCCCATTTCGAAAAATCCGTTGAAGGAACCGGCGGCCGTCCAGGCCAGATCGAGCGCAGCTGAACCGAAACGACGGATGCCGCGGGTCGATCGCATGAATTCGAGAAGGGCTGCGGAGTATCCCTCGGCCTTTTCGAAATCATAGTAGGGAAAACCGGTGGCCAGCAGCGCATCTGCGAGGCCCGGACCCTCTGCTGCTCGGACGGGCAGGCCGTTGCGGAAAGTCGGCGCATCGGCCCAGGTGACGAACATATCGTCCATCGAAACATGATAGACCACGCCGACGATGGGCCGGCCCTTTTCGGCCAGGGCGATGCTGACGGCGAAAGCGGGCAATCCGTGCAGGAAATTGGTCGTGCCGTCCAGCGGATCCACGATCCACTGCCGATCGGCGGTCCCGGTTTCGGCGGTGCCTTCCTCGGCGATGAAGCCCGCCTCGGGAAGGGCTTCGCGCAAACAGGCTACGATCAGGCGCTCGGCCTCCCGGTCCACATAACTGACCAGGTTGTTGAGGCTCTTGTCTTGGACATCGGCGGGTCGGACCTTGCCCTGTTCGGCCAACAAAAAGGCTCCGGCTTCCCTGGCCGCCGATTCGGCGGCGGCGGCCCATTCCCGACAATGGTCGAAGGAGAGGGGTGCAAATTCGTCCGCCATGTCAGTAGCCTCTTTTGTTGATGCCTTCCATAAAATACACGAACGCCCTGTTGACGACCGCATTGCCGCCGGGAGTCGGGTAATCGCCGGAAAAATACCAATCGCCTTTGTGGTTGGGTATGGCCTCGTGCAGTCCTTCGATGGTCTGGAAAATGAACTCCAGTTCCGGCTCGAAATCCTTTGGGCGGATGAGTTCCGCCATTTTCCGGGCGATTTCCTCGGGCGAGAAATGATCGTAGAGCACCTTGACCTCGTTTTTCTGCTCCTCTTTGGGGAGGTCTGCGGCGGCTTTGCAGCGCTCGTACACCTCCTGCATCAGGGGGGTGCGCCCCGTTTTGTCGAGCAAGGCCACCAGTGCTTGGAAGGCCGAAAAATCTTTCATTTTCGACATATCGATCCCGTAGCAATCGGGGTATCGGATCTGGGGGGCAGACGAAACAACGATCACTTTTTTGGGTTTCAGGCGGGCCACCGACCGGAGGATGCTCTGTTGGAGCGTCGTGCCCCGCACGATGGAATCGTCCATCAGCACGAGGGTATCGACATGGTCCTGCACGATGCCGTAGGTGACATCGTACACCTGCGAAACCAGTTCGTCGCGGGAGGCATCTTCGGCGATGAAGGTGCGCAGTTTTACATCCTTGTGGATCAGTTTTTCGTAGCGTGCGTGCAGGGCGTACACCTTTTCGAGCTGCTCCGGGGAGGGCGATTGTCCGTCCCGACAAAGTTCGACGGTCTTGTCGCGCTTGATCCTTTGGACGATCGCGTCGGTTCCGCGCACGAGGCCGTAGTAGGCGGCTTCCGCGGTATTGGGGATAAAGGAATAGACGGTGTTGCCGAAATCGTACCGAACCGCTTCCGCGACTCGTTCGGCGAGTTTTTCGCCCAATCGGATGCGCTCTTGATAAATTTCGCGGTCGTTTCCGCGGGAAAAATAGATCCGCTCGAACGAGCAGGAGCGGCGTTCGGCATAGGGCACGAACTGCTCCTCTGTAATATCTCCGTTGCGTTTGACGATCAGGGCGTGGGCGGGCTTGAGTTCTTGGATGTGGCGATAATTGACATGGAAGCAGGTCATGATGGCCGGGCGTTCGGAGGCGGCCACCACCACTTCGTCGTCGCGGTACCAATAAGCGGGGCGGATCCCGTTGGGGTCGCGCATCACAAAAGCGTCGCCGTGGCCGATGATGCCGGCCATCACATAGCCGCCGTCGAATTTGCGGGCCGAGCGCTCCAAAATGCGTCGCACATCGAGGTGCTCGGCGATCTTGGGGGTGATCTCGGCGTTGGACAGCCCCTCGGCCTTGAAGAAGCGGAAGAGCATTTCCACCTCCATGTCCAAAAAGTGGCCGATTTTTTCGAGCACCGTGACGGTATCGGCCATTTCCTTGGGATGCTGGCCCAATTCGATCAGGTGGCCGAACAGTTCGTCCACATTGGTCATGTTGAAATTCCCTGCCAACAGGAGATTGCGGGTGATCCAGTTGTTTTGCCGATGGAATGGGTGGCAATACTCCAAGCTCTGTCCGCCGAAGGTTCCGTAACGAAGGTGCCCCAAAAGCACTTCGCCCGCGTAGGGCATGTTTTCTTTGATCCACTTGGGGTCTTGGAGCCTTTCCGGCGGAAACCCGGCGATGCGGCGCTGGATGTCGTCGAACAGGTTTTTGACCGGATCGGGAGGAAGGGCGCGTTTGCGGCTGACATACCGGGTGCCCGGCGGCATGTCGAGTTTCACGGTGGCCAGCCCCACGCCGTCCTGCCCGCGGTTGTATTGCTTTTGCATCAGCAGCACCAGTTTGTTGAGCCCCCAAAAGGCAGTGCCGTACTTGTCGCAGTAGTATTGAAGGGGCTTGAGCAGCCGCACCAGGGCGATGCCGCATTCGTGTTTGATCTGATCGCTCATGGGGAGATGTTGCTTCGGAACAGTCGTTGCCGCAAAGTTACTCAAGCAAAACCATCCATGCTCTCCCTTGTTGAAGAGGAAAAGGCTTTTATTTTACAGGTAACCAACTTTTGAATTCCCCATGAGCGACATCAAAACCTTGGTAAAAGAACAGTACGAAAAAATCGCCCACCAAAGCAAAATGCAGAACGAGACCTCCTGTTGTGGGGTCGGTGGTTGCGGGATGGATTACACCATTTTCTCCGAAAATTACTCCCATCTGGAAGGATATATTCCAGAAGCTGATCTGGGCTTGGGCTGTGGCCTGCCCACCGAACATGCCGGAATCAGACCGGGGGACACCGTGGTGGATCTCGGTTCGGGCGCGGGGAACGACTGTTTCGTCGCCCGGCAATTAGTGGGCGAAACCGGCAAAGTGATCGGCATCGACATGACGGAGGCCATGGTCGAGCGCGCAAGAGCCAATACCGACCGACTTGGATTCAACAACGTGGAGTTTCGACTGGGCGATATCGAGCGAATTCCCATGGCAGCCGACCGCGCCGATGTGGTGATCAGCAATTGCGTTCTCAACTTGGTGCCCGACAAGACCAAAGCGTTTTCTGAGATTTTCCGAGTGCTCAAACCCGGAGGTCATTTTTGTATTTCTGATGTGGTCATTTCCGGCATCTTGCCCGAGGACCTGCGAAAAAGCGCCGAAATGTATACCGGGTGCGTGGCGGGAGCACTTCACAAAGCGGAATACATCGACATCATCGATCGGATCGGATTCGTTGAAATCCAATTATTGAAAGAAAAAACGATCTCCATTCACGAGGAACTGCTGGCCCAATACACCGATCCGAGAGGAGTGGACGGGTTTCGGAACGGAGAAACGGGGATTTTCAGCATAACGGTCCGAGCACAAAAGCCGGCAAAAGCTGCCACCGCATGCACTCCGGGCAGTGGCTGTTGTTGTTGACCTGTACGCACCTTCAATTCCGCCCCAGGGTGTAATAGCCGTCTTTCAGCAGCGCGTTGTTCACAGTGAACCACGGTCCCTTTTCGCTGGCGCTGCAGTTGGCCTCCACCTGCACGAATGGCTGGCCGGGCTTCGGGCGATAGAGCAGCACAAAATTGCCGCCGTCAAGTGTTCCATCCGGAACGCCCATGGTCTCGTTGGAAAACAGGAAACTCAGTCCGTCGCCGAGCTGACCGCTTTTGTCGAGGTACCATTCCCGTTGGAGGCGTTGTTTGGCCGCCCCGCTGGTCTGCGGATCCGCGATCCAATCGTTTTCTGATACATTGTGCCAGTCGTTGTCGGGCGAATTATGGCCGATCACCACATAATCGCCCGCATTGTTGAGCGGTCCGTTGCGTTCGGCGGCCAACAGGAAAAGCCCGCCGCTTTCGCAGCTGTAATGCCCGCCGTCGGCCTCCATGCCCACGCCAGCCACTTGAAACCGGTACGCTGGATCGTGCTGGGCATAGCGGTCGTTGGCGATCTTGATGCCGTATTTGGCGCCCAGATAGTTTTCCACCAACGAACGGCTGGCGGGATTCAGGATTTCGTTGAATACCAAAATTTCCAGAATAAGTCCTTGGTACGGCTGGGCATTTTTTCCTTTGCCCACGCTGCCCACCGTCAATTTGAGCCCCGGGGCGACCGGACAGCCTTGGGCATTGGAGGGAAGCACTGCCCCGTTCAGATATGCGGAGGAATAAACGCAATCAGCGGTGTGGTACTGGCCGGAAAAAAGGGCGAGCTGTGCAAAATGGTGGTTGACGGAAACGCCCACGCACCCGCTCCCGCGCAGAGCGTAATTGCCCGTCACGCCCATGGTGCCGCACTGGAAACCCCCATTGGAGGCTTCGTCCACTCTCGACACGATGAAGACCGTGCTTTTGACGGCCAAGTACTGATCTGAAGGCAGAGCCCCTTCCAAAAATTGTCCTTTTTTGGTGCCGAACTGGAGGCCCGGTTGCCCGTTCACCACATTCTCGACCAACACGGGCCGAAGGTTCTCGGATTTTTGGAAAAGGTTGATCTCAGGAGACAAGGCATCGGACCAAGAGGCGACGGTTTTGCCCGTTTCCGAGAATAGAACCCCTTTCTCGGCGGTCAACCACAATTTGGGTTTTGCGCTGAGGGAAAGTGGCATCTGGGCCCGGAGCGAGATTGTGAACAAACACAAACACGCAATCCAGACCAAAAAGATCGGGTATCGGCTCATAATCAGAAAAATAAACTAACTTGTAGAAGCTGTGTGTATGAGGGAGTAGCGGAGGTATTTCTAATGTTTGTTCTTCGATTGGCTACTTCTGGATTGGTTACAAAGGTAGAAACTTTTTTTAACGAAAGTAAAACTTGTAAAGATTTTTGAGCGGATAATCACTCTGAAAAAGCCAGCAGTTCATCGGCCATTTTCCGGTTATCGCTCAGGCGCGGCACTTTGTTTTGCCCGCCCAATTTCCCCATGGATTTCATGTACGAACGGAAGGCGTCTTTTTTCAATACGGTCACCACGAGCGGCCGCAGGATATTCCCGGCGATCAGATCTCGGTAGTAGATGTTCTGCTCCTGCATCGTGCGGTCGAGGATTTCGGCGAAGCGCCCCGGGTCGGCCGGCGGGGAGTCGAATTCCACCAGCCATTCGTGGTAGGGCTGCCCGCCGCCGGGGGGATTGACCTGAGGGGCCACCGTGAACTCTACCAATCGGGCTCCAGTGGCCTCGGTCGCCCGCAACATTGCGGTTTCGACTTCTTTTCCGATCACATGTTCGCCGAACGCGGAAATGAAATGCTTGACTCGCCCCGTGACCCGTATCCGGTAGGGCGATAGGCTCACGAATTCGACGGTGTCGCCGATATCGTAGCCCCAAAGCCCGGCGTTGTTGTTGATGATCAGGGCGTAATTAACGCCCAATTCGACTTCTGCCAGCGACAGGCGGGGCGGATTAGGGCCGTGCAGCCTATCGGCCGGCACAAACTCGAAAAAGATCCCGGAGTCGAGATTGAGCAAAAGCCCCTCATGCTCCATCCGATCTTGGAAGGCCACGAATCCTTCCGATGCCGGAAAAGTCTCCAAAGACGGGATTTTCGCCCCCAGCAATTTTTCCAGGTTGGCGCGGTACGGTTCGAAATTGACCCCTCCGTAAACAAAAAGGGAGAGGTTGGGAAATACCTCCAAGACCGTTTTTTTGCCAGTTTTTTCGAGCAGGCGCTCGTAATACATCTGCACCCAGGGCGGGATCCCGCTGATCAGGCGCATATCCTCGCCGACCGTCTCCCCGACGATCCGCTCCAATTTGCTCTCCCAGTCTTCCATGCAATTGGTGGCATAGCTCGGCAGTTGATTGCTGCGCAGCCATGCAGGAACGTGGTGGTTCACGATACCCGAAAGCCGGCCGGTGGGGATGCCGCCCACTTCGTCGAGCTCGGGGGAACCGGACAGGAAGATGACCTTCCCGCCGACCAGAAAGCCGGCATCGCCCACTTGGGCCACCCGGTTGAAAAGGGCGTTCCGGGCGGTGTTGATGTGGTTGGGGATGCTCTGGCGCGAGATGGGTATGTACTTCACGCCGGAAGTGGTGCCGGAGGTCTTGGCGAAATACGCCGGCCGGCCGGGCCACAGCACATCGGGCTCGCCGCCCACGATCCGGTCCACATAGGACCGCAGCGCCTCATAATCGCGGATCGGCACCGCCGCCCGGAATTCCGCGGGGGACATCCCCGGGCGAAGGCCGTGCTCCCGCCCGAAAGCGGTCTTGGCGGCTCCGGCCATCAGGCCCCTGAACTGCCGCTCTTGGGCGGCATGGGGCTCCGACGACCAACGGGCGATCCCTTTGGCGATCTGTTGGGCAAAAAGGCGGACGACAAGAGATTTCAACATGGTTCGCGGCGGATTGGACGCGCAAAGGTAAGCAAAAGTCGCCCGAACCGGGGGACTCGACGACCGCCCGTGCCCCGCTGCGGACAATGCTCGTTTCGGTATCGTTCCAGTGCGTATTTTTGGGCTTTCCTTTCACTCCGTTGCCCACCATGCTCCGCCCGGCACTCCGTTATTATCTCCGAGCCCAGACCAAGTACCGGGTGCACAGCCCGTTCGCGGGCCGGTGGATCGACGAGGTGCTCGAAGACGACCGCTGGTATTATGCTTTCGACGACCTGAAATTTTTTTGGGAAAAATTGCTCTTGGACCGCCGAGAAATCCCCGTGCACGACCTCGGCGCCGGTCCGCGTACAGGCGCCCGCAACGATACGAGAACCGTGGCTTCCATTGCGCGCAACGCCGTCTGCAGCCCGGCCAAAGGACGATTTTTGTTCCGCCAGGCCCTTTTTTCCCGTCCCGGCACGATCCTCGAACTGGGCACCTCGCTCGGGATCTCTTCGCTGTACCTCCGCGCGGCGGCGCCCGGTGCCCGCTTGGTCACCGTCGAAGGCTGTCCGGAAACGGCCGCCGTCGCCCGTGAAAATTTCCAGAAGTCGGGCCTCCGCTCCCCCGAACTGCACATCGGCGATTTCGATCGGGTTCTGCCCGAACTTTTGCCCAGATTGGGGCAGATCGACCTGCTGTACATGGACGGCAACCACCGGGAAGCCCCTACCCTGCGGTACTTCGAAATGTGCCTTCCCTATGTGGGCAACGACACCGTTTTTCTCCTCGACGACATTTACTGGTCCGCCGAGATGCAGCGCGCTTGGCAGCGGTTGGCCGCACATCCCAGGGTCGCGCTTTCTTTGGATGTCTTCCATACCGGGCTGCTTTTTTTCCGTCCCGATTTTTCGGAAAAAAAACACTTCGTGCTGGCGCCTTGGAATTGGAAACCGTGGCAAAGCGGTTTCCTGCGCTCGGAATCGGGCACCCAAGGCCCGAAATAATCCCAAAATTGTCGTTGAAAACGTATTGTCCGCCTCTTTTGTCAGAATCAGGATTTACAGGATTTTAGGATTTACAGGATTTTTTTCGCCCCCATTGACCAGTAAGATTTCCGTACAAGTCTATTTTCGAATCCTGAAGAGCTTGTCTATATTTTTTGGCCTGTTTTTCAACCCAAAATTGTCATTGGAAAAAATCTCTATTGGCGGCCATTAGAGATTTTTGGTCGTAAAAACTTGAAATACAGTTTATAAAGTACAGTCGAGCCCCAGGAAAATCAAAGAGCGACCTGTAAGAAATTCTTACAGCCCAGCCGGCCTTCGAGAAAATTCCGAC
>JBEIJQ010000032.1:0-22663 GCA_040380145.1 Lewinellaceae bacterium
AAATTTCGATAGAGTAAAAAACTCTTTGACCATCATCCAACAACCATGATTTATTCTCAATTGTTGCCGGCTCAAACGGCCGGATTGGGCCTGCTGGGCTGGGCCTTGGTATTCTTTGTGTTGGTACCGATCATCAGCGGCGCATTCAGCAGTGGCTCAAAAGAGGAGCCGCCCAAGAGCAACCCTTGAAAGACTTGGCCGGGAAAAATTGGGGGGCGGTGTTGGTTCGGTGTGGAAATCGACTGACGGGGATCCACCTCTATATCAAAAAATCCCAAGCGAAATACAAATGATTTATTTTCGTAATTTTATGAAAATAAATCGTTTGCGTTTCATCATTCTGCCTCAAAAATTCCAGGCTAACCCTTCTGCGATTGTCGGAAATACTCCCATCGGCCATCCGAAATTTTGGCCATATCACGATACCGATTTTTCAAAAAAAATAAATCCTCCGCAGCCCCAAAGGCCCGGTTCGTCAAAAAGGAACATGAGAAAGCGGTCAGGGCATTTCACCCTACCCCATCAATCGTCCCCCAGTTTGAGTACGGCGAGGAAGGCTTTTTGGGGCACTTCCACGGAGCCGAACTGGCGCATTTTCTTTTTGCCCTCCTTTTGTTTTTCGAGAAGTTTGCGTTTGCGGGAGATGTCGCCGCCGTAACATTTGGCGGTCACGTCCTTGCGCAAGGCGGAGAGAGTTTCGCGGGCGATGACCTTTGCGCCGATGGCGGCCTGGATGGCGATTTGAAACTGTTGACGGGTGAGCAGGTCCTTGAGTTTGATGCATAGGCGCCGGCCGAAGGATTCGGCCTTGTCGCGGTGGATCAGGGCGGTGAAAGCGTCCACGGGCTCGCCGTTGAGTTTGATTTCCACCTTCACGAGGTCGGAGGGCCGGAAATCGATCATCGTGTAATCGAAGGAGGCGTACCCGCGGGAAATGGACTTGAGCTTGTCGTAGAAATCGAACACGATCTCGGCCAAGGGCATCTCGAACATCATTTCGAGCCGCGACGGGGTGAGGTAGGACTGGTTGGTGAGGATCCCGCGCTTGTCCATGCACAGTTTCATGATCGCGCCCACATATTCCGGTTTGGTGATGATCTGGGCCCGGATATAGGGTTCTTCGACCCGCTCGAGGGAGTTCGGATCGGGCAGGTCGGAAGGCATGTTGACGACGAGTTCCTCTCCTTTCTTGTTGTAGGCCACATATTTCACGTTGGGCGTGGTGGTGATCACGTCCTGGTCGTATTCGCGGGAGAGCCTTTCCTGTACGATCTCGAGGTGGAGCATGCCGAGGAAGCCACAGCGGAATCCGAAACCGAGGGCGGCTGAACTTTCGGGTTCGTACACCAGGGCTGCATCGTTGAGCTGGAGCCGTTCGAGGCTGTCGCGGAGGTCTTCGTAATCGTCGCTGTCGATGGGAAAAATACCGGCGAACACCATCGGTTTGACCTCCTCGAAGCCTTGGATGGCCTCGGAGCAGGGATTTTCGACGAGGGTGATCGTGTCGCCGACGCGCACTTCTTTGGAATCCTTGATGCCCGTGATGACGTAGCCGACATTGCCGGAGGAAATCTCGGGCACGGGCACATTGCCCATTTTGAGCACGCCCACTTCGTTGGCGGTGTATTCGCGTCCGGTGCTGAAAAAGCGGATCTTTTGGTTTTTGCGGAGCGTGCCGTTCTTCACCCGGTAGTAGGCCACCACGCCGCGGTAGGAGTCGTACATCGAGTCGAAGATCATCGCTTGCAAGGGGGCAGACGGGTCGCCCGACGGCGGGGGGATGCGCTTGATGGCGGCCTCGAGGATTTCCGGGACGCCGAGGCCGGTCTTGCCGCTGGCCAAGAGGATGTCGTCGGCTTCCACGCCGAGCAGGTCCACGATCTCGTCCTTCATCTCCTCGATCATGGCGGATTCCATGTCCACCTTGTTGAGCACCGGGATGATGGTCAGGTCGTGTTCCAAGGCGAGATACAAGTTGGAAATGGTCTGGGCCTGGACGCCCTGGGTGGCGTCCACCAGCAGAAGGGCGCCTTCACATGCGGCGATGGAACGGGAAACCTCGTAGGAAAAGTCCACGTGGCCCGGGGTGTCGATGAGGTTGAACACGTAATCCTCGCCCTCATAGCGGTAGTTCAACTGGATGGCGTGGCTCTTGATGGTGATGCCCCGCTCGCGCTCCAGGTCCATGTCGTCGAGCGCCTGGTCTTTCATGTCCCTCGAAGAGATCGTGTTGGTGATCTCCAACAGCCGATCGGCCAAGGTGCTTTTGCCGTGGTCGATATGGGCGATGATGCAGAAGTTGCGTATATTTTTCATAATGTCCGCAAAGATACGCCGACCGCGACGAATTTCCAATCGGACCCTAGGGGACAAAAAAACGGCTCCGGGGCAGTTCACCGGAGCCGTTTTGCGTCTTGGACTTTGGGGCGGGGCCTTGGATCAATCCACCACTTCGAACAATGGGTCGTTCAAAATGGCCTTGCGTTTTTCGGGCGACATTTGCTCGACTTCCCGGCGGGAAATGGGGCTTTTCGGCTTGGCCGTTCCTTCGGGGATGATCAGGTAGTTGCTGTTTCGGTCCCGGAGGATCAGCAGCTGTCTGTCGAGCGGAGCGGCATAAAATTCCGAGGGATACAGATAAAACTTGCCGTCGGCATAACGAGGGGCTTTTTGCAAGTTGACCAGATCGGTGATCTGTGCGTTGGGCAGGGCCTGTTCGGTCCGGTCGCCCATTGCCAGCAGGGCCGCACGGGTGACGGGTGTTTTGGCAGCAGTGTTCAGTGATCCTTGGGCTTGGCCCGCGAGGGGCATAAGCAGCAACGCCAAAATAAAGGCATTGGTCAGAGTCGATAATTTTTTCATGGAAAAATAATTTTTGGAAAAGGTGTAGATGAGATCAGTGAGCGCTAAAGTAATCCAAAAACGCAATGATTCCATTTTCTGACCTCCATTTTTTCAGGAAAAAAAACACACCCGGAGACGAAAGCCGATTCGCAACAGGCTCTGGGCAAAAAGTTCCGATTTGTTTTTATATTTGCCGTCCCAAATCGGGCCCGAATCTTTTTCGAACAAATTTTTCTGCAAACCGACATACCGCCATGCGTTTTTCGATTTCCTCCGACGAACTCAAAGACAAGCTCCAGACCGTTGCCGGGGCCATTTCCTCCAATCCGGTGATCCCCATCTTGGAAGATTTCCTTTTCCGCATCGAAAGCGGCAAACTGACCATTTCCGCCTCCGACCTGGAGACCACCATTTACACGGAAATGCCGGTGAATTCGGACGAGGACGGCAGCGTGGCGATACCCGCCAAGATACTGTTGGACACCCTCAAGGCGCTGCCCACGCAGCCGGTGACCTTCACGGTGGATCCCGACACCTACGCGGTGGAGATCAAGTCTGCCTTCGGCAAGTACAAACTGGCCGGCGAGAACGGCGACGATTACCCGCGGGTGCCTGCCGCCGACCAGGTCGATCAGATCGAGATCCCTTCCAAATACTTTGTCCGCGGTATCAACAAATGCCTGTTCGCCACCAGCAACGACGAACTGCGCATCGCGATGATGGGGGTACTGTTCCAGATCGATTTCAACGGGCTGACCTTCGTGGCGACCGACGCGCACAAACTCGTGAAATACACCTTTTCCAAATCCGAATCGGGTGTTTCGACTTCTTTCATCGTGCCGAAAAAGGCCTTGAACCTGCTCAAAAATGCCCTGCCCGCCGGCGAAGACAAGGTGAAGATCTCGTTCAACAAGTCCAATGCTTTTTTCCAGTTCGACAACCTGCACCTTATCTGTCGATTGATCGATTCCCGTTATCCGGACTACAACGCCGTGATCCCGGTGGAGAATCCCAACAAGATGACCATTGCGCGCGCCGATTTCCAAAACTCGCTCAAGCGCATCGCGATCTATGCCAACAAGACCACCAACCAAGTGGTGCTCAATCTCAGCGACGGCAGCCTGACACTCACGGCCCAAGACCTGGATTTTTCCAACGAGGCCGTGGAGCAGCTGCCCTGCGAGTATGACGGCAGCGATATGCTCATCGGCTTCAACGCCAAGTTTTTGGCCGAAATGATGGGCGTTTTGGAAACCGACAAGATCCGCATCGAGATGTCCACGCCCAGTCGGGCGGGCATTATCTTCCCCGCCGATCAGGCCGAAGGGGAAGATGTGCTGATGCTGATCATGCCCGTCATGCTGGGCAATTGATGCCCCAGCATGACGGCGACCCGATCAAAGTTCCGCGCTGAGCAGTACTTTGGCTGCGATAGACGCGTCGCCGCTTTCGATCAGTTGCTGTGCCTCGCGGTGCAGATAATCCCGCAAGGCTTCGGAACCGGCCCCCAGTTCGGAGATCTTTTCACGTAGATCCGTTCTGCCGGCGAGAAATTCGCGCACCTCATCGTCGGAGGGCAATGATACCATGCCTGCCAAAGCGGCCAACTGGTTGCCCGAAAGCACGCGGCTGCCGAGAATGTGCGCCGGGAGACGGTCGAAACCGAGCGCGAGGGGTTTTTGCGGCTGTTGGACGGTGAACACGGCCGGACCGCTGGCCCGTACATAATACAGGCGCCCCATTCTGCCCACGAGGTCGATCTTGTCGGGAACGATCCGATTGCGTTCGTCCATCACGGCGTCGTCCACGAACATCGAAACGACATGGCAGAGGATCAGGTGGCCTGCTCCGCCCTGATCGCCCAAGGGGATGATCTCGGTGACCTTGCATTCCATGGCCACGGGCGACTCCTTGACCCGTGGGGGGCGCACCTTGAGCGAGGGCACCGGTGTGAGACCCGCCTTTTCGAACTCATTGGTTTCGGGCGGATAGTCCACGCTCGCTATGGCCATTTGGCGCACGATACCGTAATTGACCACATTGATCACCACCTCGCCCGTTTCGCGGATGTTGTGGAGCGTGTCCTTGGTGGTGTTGCCCTCCACCCGGCGGTTGGACGAAAAGACCAGGATCGGCGGGTTGGAACTGAAAGCGTTGAAAAAACTGTACGGGGCCAAATTCACGGTTCCGTCGGCAGAAACGGTGCTGGCAAAAGCGATGGGTCGCGGCGAGACCGACCCGAGTATGAACTGGTGCAGGTCGGCCGTGGGGATGGACAAAGGATCAATGATCATTTGAAAAGATTTTGGAAGGCTCAAAACTACGCAATTTGGGCCGGAGAAGGCCCACTTGTCCGCCGATCGGGCAAGAAAAACACCAAACGACCGCCGTGCGACATTGGCGCGTTGGGCGATCCGCGCGTGATTGAGTAGATTTGCGCTTTCGAAACCACATCCAAACGTCCCATGAAGTTTTTGAACGCCGTTTTAGTCTTTTTGCTCCTGTCGGGCTCCCTTTTTGCCCAAAACTACAACCTGAACCTGCTCAGCAACTATCCCTATCCGGAGGGTTTGAGTAATGTATGGGGCTACACCGCTCCTGACGGCACCGAGTACGCGCTGGTGGGAACGACCACCCGCCTATCGATCCTCAGCCTGGCCGATCCGGCCAATCCGGTCGAAGTGGCCAGCGTGGCCGGGCCCAACACCATTTGGCGCGAGATCAAGACCTGGGGGCAATACGCGTATGTGGCCCTCGACCAAGTGAATGTGGGCGTTTTGATCGTGAACCTGCAGAACCTGCCCAACAGTGTGACCTCCCAGTATTGGACCCCGTCCATTACCGTGAACGGGCAAAGTGAAAACCTGATCAGTTCGCATACCGTTACGATGGACGAGAACGGGTTCATGTTCATCAACGGCTCCAATGTCGCCCAAGGCCAAGCGTTGATTTTCGACGTCCATTCCAACCCCGGCAATCCCATTTACATCGGTCCCGTGGGCAACTGGTACTGCCACGACAACATGATGCGCGGCGATACCGTCTGGAGCGGCGATATTTACGAAGGCCATTTCTCCGTTTGGGACGTTTCCGACAAGTCCAACCCCGTGCTGTTGGCCACGCAGAACACCCCTTCCAACTTCACGCACAATTGTTGGATCTCCGACGACGGCAACACCCTCTTCACCACCGATGAAGTGGCCGATGCCTACCTGACCTCCTACGACGTTTCGGACCTCGGCAATATCCGCGAGCTCGACCGCTACCGGTCGCTCGACAACGAAGGCACCGGAGTGGTGCCCCACAACGCCCATGTGCTCAACGATTGGGTTTTTCTCTCCCACTACACCGACGGTCTGAAGATTGTGGACGGACACCGTCCGCAGAATCTCGTGGAAGTAGCCAGTTACGACACCTATCCACAAGCAGGTACCGGTTTCGAGGGCGACTGGGGCGTATATCCCTACTTCCCTTCCGGGGTGGCCATCGCCTCCGACATGACCACAGGGCTTTGGATCTTCCAACCCAATCTGGTGCGTGCCTGTTACCTGGAAGGACAGGTGACCGATGCCAATACCGGACAAGCCCTGCAAGGCGCCACGGCCGAATTCTTGACTGCCCCCAACTACACGACCACCGACCTTTCGGGCGATTACGCCTTCGGTTTGGCCACCGCGGGCACCTACGACGTGGTTTACCGTATGCCGGGCTATCTGCCCGACACGCTTTCCGCCGTGTTGATCAACGGACAAGTGACGGTGCTCAATGTGCAACTGATCCCCTTGACGCCCTTCGTACTGACGGGCCGCGTGGTGCGCGCCGATAACGGACAGCCCATCGCGGGCGCCACCGTGGCATTCGACGGCGTGGATTTCGATTACAATGTATCCACCGACGGCTCCGGCAATTTCTCCATCAACGCCTTTTCTCCCGACAACTACTCCGTGTTTGCCGGAAAATGGGGCTTCCACACCGAGGGGCAGACCCAAGGACTCTTCCAGCCGATCCAATTGCTCTTTGAACTTGAAACCGGTTACCGCGACGAATTCGCTGTTGACCTTGGCTGGACCGTCGGCGGCAACGCCACCGCCGGGCAGTGGGAACGGGTCGAGCCGACCGGCGTTGTGGCCAACGGCAACGATCTCTCCGCGCCCGACCTCGACGTTCAACACGATCTCGGTGACAAGTGCTACGTGACCGGCGACGGCGGCGGCAATGTCGGCGCCAACGACATCGACAACGGGGCCGTGGTGCTCACCTCACCCGCTTTCGACCTCACCGGTTACAACGATCCCTATGTGCGTTTCGAATATTGGTTCACCAATTTCGGTGGCAATGGAGCTGCGAACGACAGTTTCTCGGTCCGCTTGTCCAACGGCATCACCACCACCGTGCTGCTTTCCGAAACCCAGAACGCCTACAACTGGCGCGGTCCGAACCTGTATCGCATTGCAGATTTCCTGACCCCCACAGCCAACATGCGCCTCGTTTTCCGCGCCGTGGACGTACCTACCGGACACGTAGTGGAGGCAGCCGTGGACTATGTGGAAATATTCGACAGCGTGGCCATCGGCCTCGATCCCGTGGCGGCAGTGAACGAGGGGATGCGCCTCGAGGTGTTCCCCAACCCCTCTTCCGGAGGTCCGCTGACGGTGGACTACGCCCTGAACGCCCCACTCTCGTCAGACTACGCGTTCTGCGAGGTGTACAATTCCTTGGGCCAGCGCTTGGAAATCCACCAGCTTGGCACTGCTTCCGGTCAATTGGCCCTCTCGAGCGCATGGCCCGCGGGCGTTTATCAAGTGGTCATCCGCAACGGCTCCCGGCAACAAGCCATCACGCTGGTGCGTCAATAGGGAATCCCGTGTTGAAAATCGCCAAATGGATTGGAGCGGCCTTGGGCCTGTTGGTATTCGAAAGCCGCTTCAATTCTCTTTTGGGCGTTTTCGGGGGATTTTTGATCGGAACGGTACTGGACGAACTGCTAGACCATCCGTGGTTGGGCATCACTCCGACACACCCATCTGAAAAGGTCGATTGCGAAAAATTTGCGACCTTTATGGTGCAACTGGCGCTTCCCATTCTAGGGGCGGACACGCGGAGGAACCGACTTGAGCGGGTGTACTTGGAAAATTACCTGATAGACCACTTCGGCTTGTCGTTGGCCCAAAAACTGACGCCTCTGCTGGACGCCCCCCTTTTGCCCGAAAAAATGCTGGCCAAGCAACGACGAGCCATTCGGCTTTCGCTGCCCCGAGTAGAACGAAAGGTGCTGTTGCATTTTGCGTTCGGATTGGCCAATGCCGATTTCAGCATCAGCCATGGACAATTGAAATTGCTGGAAAAAATCGGAAAAGAACTGGGGCTTTCTGCCGAGGACATTTTTTTCGTCAAGGCCTTGAACCGGGATGAAACCGATGCCCCCCTGAAAATCCTCGGCATCCTCCCCTCGGCTTCCGATCGCGAGGTCCATGAGGCGTACCAAAAGGCCACTTTTCTGCAAAAGCCCGAGGAGTTGAGTTATTTGGGCGAGCCGATTATCAACATGGGCAAAGAAATCCAGGCCAAAATCGATCTTGCCTACCACACCGTTCTCCGGGAAAGAGGAATCGCTGCCGAGAGGGCGCCTGCGCAAAGACAAGTGCCGTGATTGCCCCCACAATCCGTACCGAAATTGTTCTAAGCGCCTATGATGTAACCTTCCAACCAGTTGGCGGCGAACTGCAGGACCTCTTCGCGCTGGGGTTCGTTGTGCGTTTCGTGGAAAAGGCCATCCCAAGGCTTGTAGGAGATGTCGCCCTTGGCCTGGCGGGCAAACATTTCGCTCCCGCGGAAGGAAGTGATGCGGTCTTCCGTGCCGTGCATCAGCAACAAGGGCAGACCGAATTCGCCGGTGAAGGAATAAAGCGCTTCTCCGTTCTCCAATGTGCTCAGGCCGAGCTCGGAAGATACATAGGCGTGCACAAGTGGATCCTCTTTGTAAGCCCTGACCACTTCGGGGTCGTGCGAAAGATCGGCGGCGTTGAGCTGGTTGTGCTGTGTAAAGCCCGGAGCGATTTTGCGGGTGAGCTTGCCGATCGCCACGAGCAGCTTTGCCGGCTCGAAAGCCAATTTGATGGCAGATGAGGTAGCCACCACGGCCCGAAAAGCGGTGGGCCGCCGTTGGATGACATAGGTGAGCGCGATCGAACCGCCGAGGCTGTGCCCCCACAACACGAGCGGCACATCCGGGCAACGGCGAAGGGCTTCCTCGGCCATGGCGTCCAATTCATCGTGGAAAAGCCCAAAGGAACGCACATGGCCCTTTTTACCGATGGTCTTGCCGTGACCATGGTGGTCGTTGGCCAAGGTAGCATAGCCTTTGGATGCGAAAAATTCGGCGAGATCGGCGTACCGGCCAGAATGTTCGCCCATCCCGTGGGCGATGACGATCACCCCCCTGACCAAACCTTCCGGCCTCCAAAAACGGGCGAACAGTTCTGTTTCCGGACTTTGAGAGAGTTTGAATGTGAATGTGTTTTCCTGCATGATATGATGCATAGTAAGGAGAGGTGCTCGAAAAAAGACGACAAACATACTACATTTGTGCACATTACCAACCCTTGAACCGATGAGAAAGTTTTCCGCACTGTTCGCCTTCCTTGGCTGGGCCCTCTCTGCCGGGGCGCAGGTCAACATCACCGCCCTATCGAACATGCCCTACGCCCAGGAACTGAGCGCGATCTGGGGCTATACGGCCCCCAATGGCACAGAGTATGCGCTGGTGGGCACCCGCACACGCGTCTCCATCGTGAGCCTGGCCAACCCGGCCGCGCCGGTGGAAGTGGCCTCCGTGCCCGGACCCACCACCTCTTGGCGCGAGCTCAAGACCTGGGGAAACTACGCTTATGTGGGTCTCGACAATGTCACCTCCGGCCTGCTGATCATCAACCTGTCCAACCTGCCCAACGGCGTCACCTACCAATATTGGCAACCGGTACTCAACATCAACGGCACCAACCACACCCTGCTGCGGGTGCACACCGTCACGATGGACGAAAAGGGCATCCTCATCCTCAACGGCACCAACATCCTCAGCGGGCGCCCCCTGCTCTTCGACGTGTCCGTCACGCCCAATGCCCCACAGTTTTTGGGCACCGTGGGCACGGTCTATGTGCACGACAGCTATGCTCGGGGCGACACGCTCTGGACGGGCGACATCTACAACGGGCGCTTTTCGGTTTGGAACATCGCCAATAAAGCGGCGCCGGTGCTCTTGGGCCAGCAGAACACCCCCTCCAATTTCACGCACAACATCTGGCCCAACCGGGCAGGCACCCACGTGTTCACCACCGACGAAGTGGCCAACGCCTATGTGGCGGCTTATGATGTGTCGGATCTCACCAACATCACGGAAGTGGACCGCTTCCGGACCCGCGAGACAGCCCTCGGGCATATTCCGCACAATGTACACGTACGCAACGACTATGTGGTCACCGCCTACTATACAGAGGGCCTGCGCATCCTCGACGGCCATCGCCCGCACAACCTCGTGGAGGTCGGATGGTACGATACCTATACTGCCGCCAACGTGGGCTTTTACGGGGATTGGGGCCTTTACCCCGACTTTGCCTCCGGGAACATCATCGTCTCGGACATCAACACGGGGCTTTGGGTGCTTCAGCCCAATTATGTACGCGCCTGCTATTTGGAGGGGAAAATAACGGACGCCTACTCCTGCCAACCGGTGATCGGGGCATCCGTACGCCTGATGACGAACCCCAACGGCGTGGCCAGCGCCAATGTGTTCGGCGACTACGCCACAGGCTTCCACGCCGCGGGCACCTACAGCGTTGTGGTCTCGGCACCGGGCTATCAGACCGCCACGGTGCAGGCCACCATCACGAACGGACAGGTCACTTGGCTCAACGTCGCGCTGGTCCCCAACGGCTGTACGGCGCCCAACAGCATCCTGTTCGTCAACGACGACGCCGCAGGAAACGGCAGCGGCAACTGCTGGGGCAACGCCTACACCGATCTCCAGACCGCCCTCTCCGCGGCCCAGCCGGGGCAGCAGATCTGGGTGGCGCAAGGAACCTACAAACCCACCACGGGTGCCAACCGCGGCATCAGCTTCTCGCTGAAATCTGGCGTGGCCGTGTACGGCGGCTTCCCCGACAACGGCGCCTGCAGCGTCCAACAGCGCGACTGGGAGGCCTACCCCACTCGACTTTCGGGCAACATCGGCAATCCCAACTTGACCACCGACAACAGCTACCGCGTCGTGACGGCCATCAATGTGGGCGCCGACTGCGTGTTGGACGGCTTCCGGATCGAAAACGCGTATTCCAACACCAACGGCGGCGGAATCGCCGTGCAAGCCAACGTCAACGGAGCACAGAGTTCTCCCGCCCTGCGGCGGCTGCGCATCACCGACAACTACACCCCCACCAAAGGTGGCGGCGCGTTTTTCAACGCCCTCAACGGCGGCACCATACAATCGTTGCTCGAAGAAGTGACCTTCGAAAACAACACAGCCGCCTACGACGGGGGCGGATTCTGCTCGATGTCGCAAAGTCTCGGCAGCGTCCAATTGACTTTCGACGGCTGTGCCTTTACCGGCAACGGAACCCCTCAAAAGGGAGGAGCCTTTTTCAACTGGGTGGGCACAGGGGGCAATTCTTCTTTTGCCTTCAACGGCTGCGTTTTCCAAGCGAACGAAGCAGGCGTCAGCGGTGGCGTCGGGCACCAATTCAGCCGCGGGGGCGCAGGACTGATGTTCGCCGCCAACGACTGTGAATTCACCGGCAACAGCGCACCCAACGGCGGCGCGTTGATGCAATATGCTTCCGGCGGTACGATCAACACCGTCCTGGCTCGCTGTCTTTTCTCGGAAAACTACGCGACGGCCGGCAACGGCGGCGGCGTCCAATTTTATTCGGAATACGCGGGCGGGCTCAACAACGCCTCCATCAACGGCGCCCAATTTTTGCAGAACGGAGCCACTACCGGGGGCGCCCTTTCGCAGCAAACCGTTCGCGGCGGACTCGCTACCGTCCAGTGCGACGCCTCGCGCATGATCGGAAACCAGGCCACCCAAAACGCCGGGGCCGTTTACCACTACACCCTCAACACCGGTTCTTCTTCCACGGCCCATTTTACCAACTGCGTGTTCCACCAAAACACTGCCAACAAATCCGGCGGCGCGCTGTACATCAACCCCAACGGAAGCCTTCCCATGCAGAGCAGCCTGACCAACTGCACCCTGTACGGCAATTCGGCGGGCACGGGAGGCTGCCTGTTCAACATCGCCGCCACGGCCGCTTCCAACCTGTCGCTGCTCAACTGCATCGCCCGCAACAATCCCTCGACGGATCCCACCAGCCGCACCTTCCAAAATGTGGGGGCCACCGCATCTTTGACATTCACCCACAACCTCTTGGACGCAATGCCCTGCACGGCCGTTACCGGCGGCAACGGCGGCCTCTTCTGCGGCAACGGCAACTCCGCGGGGCAACCGCTCTTTTTGGACGCCGCCAACGGTGATTTCCGCCTCGGCCTCGGCTCGGCGGCCCGCGATGCCGGACTGACCGCAGGCGCCCCGACGGTGGACCTCAACGGAACCCCGAGGCCGCAAGGCCCCGGTATCGATATGGGCGCTTTCGAAGCCCTTTTCGGACAAATGGCGCCGGAAGCGGGCGGCTCGCCCAACACTTGGCCATCGGCCGAAACACTGGAAATTTTCCCCAATCCGGCCGGACAAACCGTTCAACTCCGTGCGAACGCCCCCATCGGCGGACTGGTACAACTGTTCAACTCGAACGGAGGAACCGTTGTACAATATTCGTTGTCAGAAATGTCTGGTATCATTTCCGTCGATGTGAGCGGCCTGCCGTCCGGCGCTTATTGGGTCAGATGGACCTGCGACGAAAAAACAATGACCGCGCGCTTGGTCGTGTCGCATTGAACGATCGGGGCGCGGGCACTTCAGACTCCGCGCCCCTTTTTTTCCTTTTTTTCTATTAAAAAAAACTAACAAATTAATTTCATTAATACAAAAACAAAAACGCTAACAACTTCGAAAATAGATATTTTTGGGCAGGATCAACGCATACTGTCCATTCTTTTTCCGATTTTTCGATCATCATATTCATTTCTTTTTCTCGAACGCCCCTTTTCTTGACCGTTTTTGAAGAAAAAAGATTTGAAAAACAACAAAACAAACCACAATAAATTCATTTTCAGTTTTTTAAATAAACACAAGAAACTCCCCTCCTACTCGGTGGCGTTTGATTATTTCGGCAAAATTTATCACCATCGTTTGCAAAAAAAAGTTTTGCGATTATTTTTGTAGGGACATTTGCACATACTACTCTACTGAGATTTTTCACCACCCAAACTTTACCAGCGTGCCATACGACAACAACGATCGGTTCGACAGACCGAACAGCAATGAATTTCACGGATCCGGCGGTCGCAGAAACGATCGCGGCGGAGACCGCCCCTACGGCCGATTCGACAACCAGCGCGGTGGTTACCGCGACCAAGGCGGCTACCAACCCAGGGATGGGCGAGGCTACGGCAACGAACGCTACGATCGCAACGACCGTTCTTACGACGGGGATCGTCGCTACGAGAGCGTTTTCAGCACGAAGATGCGCGCAGGCAAAAGGCGGACCTATTTTTTCGATGTACTGAAAACCAAGGGCAACGATTTCTACCTCACCATCACGGAAAGCACCAAGCGGCCCGATGAAAGTTTTTCGCGGCACAAGATCTTTTTGTACAAAGAAGACTTCAACCGTTTCGTCGAAGCCCTGAACGGCGCGGTCGATCACATCAAGACCAATCTGCTTCCCGAATACGATTACGACGAGTTCGCCCGTCGCTACGATGACGAGGAAGGCGGCGAGGGCGGCGATTACATGTCCAGCCGCCGTTCTCACTTCGCGCAACCCGTAGAAGCCCAGTTCCCGTCCAGCGATGTTGCCGACAGCGAAGAGGATTTCGAAGAATCCTATGACGATGAGGATTTCGAGGAAGAGGACGAAGAATCGGAAGTCGATCAGCCACAGCCGCCCGCCAAACCCACGGCCCTAGACGAGGACGAGGACGGCGATATGAAATGGTGATCCTGTTTTTTTGTTCGAAATAACCGAAAGCCCCCGCCCTTATAAACGGCCGGGGCTTTTTTTTTCCGACAATTCCGCGTTTTGTGCGTTCGACGCGTTGATTTGTTTGCGCTCCCCGCACCGACTGACTACCTTTGTGCCCAAGACCCTATCATTGTCCCAATAAACTTCACCGAGATGAAAAAATCAGTACTGTTGTTTTGCCTGATCGCCATTGCGTCCGCGTTGACGGCACAGGTATCTTTCACTGCTTTTGGCACACCGCAGGGCCGTGATTTCAACGGCTACACCGCCGCCGGATTTTCGCCTTCGCCCGCTGCCGGCGAACTGGATTCCGACGACTGGGCCGTCACCGGCCTCTCCGACGGTCCATTGGCGTTCGGCGGGACCCAGAACACGCCCGCGACCGACTACACCCGCGGCATCACCACCGCCGGAACGCCCACTGCGGGTGGCCTGTATGCGTTGGACAATGCCGGGAACGCCGTTTTCTGGGTACAGCCCACCTTGACCGATTTCACGCCCGGCACCTTGACCTTGCGCTGCCAAAACAACATCGGTTCGGTCCTGAACACCTTGGACATCGCTTACGATGCGCTCTCGTTCAACAACGGCGGATTCCGGATGTCGGTCAACCTCTCCTATTCGGTTGACAGCATCAACTACACCCCAGTACCCGCGGCCGCCTATTCCAGTGCGGCGCCCACAGGCGCTCCGGCCCTCGAAGTGGCCCCCCGAACGGCCACATTGGCCAACCTGAACGTGCCAGCCGGCGGATTTCTTTATCTGCGCTGGACCTTCAACGAAGTACCCGGCGGCACCGGTTCTCGCGATGAAGCGGGTTTGGACAACATTCTGTTGACCCCTTCCAACGCCATTGTAGGCACCATCGTATTTTCGGCTGCCAGCGCAACCGTTGCGGAAAACGCCGGAACGGCCAGTTTTGATCTGTCGGTGAGCCCGGCCACCAACTGCACGGTGGACGTGGTGCAGAGCGGCGGCACGGCAACTTCCGGAGCAGACTACCTCTTCTCCTCCCCTCAGACCGTCACCCTGTCGGCAGGCTCGCCTACCTTCAGCGTGAACCTGCTCCTGAACGACGACGCACTGATCGAGCCGTCCGAAACGGTGGTTTTCACGCTCACGAATCCTTCGGCCGGTTGCCTGATAGGAGCCAACAACCAGTTCACGCTGACCGTGACCGACAACGATGCCCAAGCGGTTTCCGGCGTGGTCATCACCGAGATCATGTACAACTCCCCGGAAGCAGGTACCGATTCGCTGGAGTTCATAGAACTGTACAACAACACGGGCGCGGTCATCGATCTTTCCTCCTGCGCCTTCACCTCGGGCATCAACTATATTTTCCCCGCCGGAACCGTTCTCGGAGCAGGGCAATTCTTGGTGTTGGCGGGCAACGCCAATGCCTTTGCCAACGTATATGGATTTGCCCCGTTTGCAGACTGGGGCGCAGGCGCTTTGAGCAACAACGGTGTGACCCTGACCTTGACCGATGCGCTGGGCAACACCATTGACCAAGTTCCCTTCGACGACGCCGCTCCTTGGGTGACCACCCCCGACGGCTTCGGTCCATCACTGACACTGTGCGGCCCCAACGCCGACAACTCCTTGGCCTCCAGCTGGTTTTCCGCTGCAACCGCCACCGGTGACACCATCAACCTCATTCCCCTGTTGGCCACGCCGGGATCGTTTGACCCCTTGGTTTCCTGTCCTATCATCCCCATGCTGACCTTCGACGTGCCCACCGCCACCGTTTCCGAGACGGCGGGCAACTACACGGTCTCCGTGTCGCTTTCCAATCCCGACAACTTGGACACCACCCGCGTCACGGTCGATTTGTTCGCCGCCGGTTCGACCGCTGTGAACGGACTGGATTTCAATTTTGCGCCCGTCACGTTGGTTTTCCCGCCGAATTTCGCCGGAGCGCAGACATTCAACCTTTCCCTGGTGGACGACGCTCTTTTCGAGCTCGACGAGACCATCGTGTTGTTCCTCGCCAACCCGACCAACAGCGCCGTTCTGGATATCGACACCCTGACGATCACCCTGACCAGCGACGATCTGACCGCCTCTCCCGTGGTGCAGTTCAGCGGCAGTTCGGTGACGGTCAACGAAAATGTGGGCACTGTCGGCATCGACCTGACTTTGTCCAACCCCAACAACAACCCCACCTCGGTGGAAGTGGTCTTGTCGGGCGGCACGGCCACCAACGGTCAGGATTTCAATTTTGCCACCACCACCGTCACCTTCCCGGCCAACTCGACCGGGCCGCTTTCCGTATCGCTTCCCATCGTGGACGATGCGCTGACCGAGCTTGACGAAACCATCGTCCTGCAACTGTCCAATCCCACCAACAACGCCGTTTTGGTGAACGACACCTACACCGTGACCATCGCCCCCAATGATTTTGCCGGAGCGCAGGGCATGGTGATCACCGAGATCCTGTACGACCAGCCCGGTGCCGGCAACGACTCGCTGGAGTTCGTCGAACTGTACAACAACACGCCGTTCCCCATCGATCTCAACGGTTCCGTTTTCACGCTCGGTTTCGCCCATACCTTCACTGCGCCCACGATCGTGCAGCCCGGAGGCTATGTCACTTTGGCCCGTTTTGCCGGATTTTTCGCCAATGTATTCGGTTTCACGCCCATCCAATGGAACACGGGAGCCTTGATCAACACCGGCGAACCCATCGTGCTGCGCGACGCACAGGGCATCCTCGTTGACTCGGTGGATTATCGCCCCGGCGGTGCATGGCCGGCGGGAACGGCCAACACGGGTGTTTCCCTCACCTTGTGCGATCCGAACAGCGACAACAGCCTCGGAGCCAACTGGCGCGCCTCCCTGCCGGGAACAGGTGTTTTCATCAACGGTTCGGAGATCAAGGCAACGCCAGGAACTGCCGACAACCTCACTTGTGCCCCATCGCCGGAAATCCAATTCGTGGCGGGCACTTATTCATTCAACGAAGCCGCAGGGCAGGCAACGGTGGAAGTCCAGCTCAATGCCGCCTATCCACTGGCCCTCCAATGCGCCGTTGCCCTGGGCACGGGCGGTACGGCCACAGACGGATCCGACTTCACTTTCGGTGCTCCGCAAACCGTACAGTTCCCAGCCAACAGCAACGCGCCGATCCAGATCACCTTCCCGATCATCGACGATCTGGCCACCGAAGGCGACGAAACCCTGCTGCTGGTGCTCCAAAACGCCGTTGCACCCGCCATCTTCGGAGCCGTGGACACTGCAGTCGTGACCATCGTGGACAACGAGGCGCCGTTGAATCCTTTGTTGAGCTTTGCCCAAGCCGTAGCTTCCTTCAACGAATCTGCGGGTACCGTGAGCGTGACCGTCAACCTGATCGCCCCCAACGCCAACGCCACCAGCGTGGATGTGGTGCTTTCGGGCGGTACCGCGACCACGGGACAGGATTTTGTGTTCGCAGCCCAGACCTTGACCTTCCCCGCCGGCAACAACGCACCGCAAACAGTCTCGATCTCGATCACCGACGATGCCGTGACCGAAATGCCGGAGACCGTGGTGCTTCGCTTGGCCAACCCCACCAACAACGCCACGACCAATGTGGATACCTTTACCTTGACGATCGTGGATAACGACATTTCGCCCAGCCTCGTATTGGTCGGCATCTACGACGCACCCTTGGCTGGCGGATTGCCCAAAGGCGTCGAACTGTTCGCCACCGACTATATCGCCGACCTCAGCATCTACGGCCTCGGATCCGCCACCAACGGCGCGGGCATTCCCGCCACGCAGGAATGGACCTTCCCGGCCGTATCGGTGAATGCCGGTCAGTGCATTTTCGTTTCCAGTGACAGCGCACAGTTCGTGGCCTTCTTCGGTTTTGCGCCCACTTTCGTCACGACCAGCAACGCGGTCAGCAACAACGGCGACGACGCCGTGATCCTCTACTTCGACGGCGCGCCGCTCGATATCTTCGGCGAACCGACCGTGGACGGAACCGGCACCGCATGGGAATACCTCGACGGCTGGGCGTACCGCTTGAGCGGCTCGGGCCCCGACAGCGTCTTCCAGATCGCCAACTGGACTTTCAGCGGCATCAATGTGTTCGACAACCAGACCACGAACGCCACCTCGCCCACCCCCTACCCCAACTGTACCTATTCGTCCACGATCATCCCCAACCTCAACTTTTCGGTGGCCACCGCCGGAGTGTTGGAAAATCTGGCCGGCGGACAATACCTGGTCGACATTTCCTTGGCCAACCCAACCAATACCGCCACCACCGTGGAAGTGGTGCTCGACCCGGCCTCCACGGCCACGGCCGGCACCGATTTCGTGGCCTCGCCGATCACACTGACCTTCCCGGCCAATACCGCCACCACACTGCAGTTCCCCATCGATCTGATCGACGACGCATTGGTCGAAGGCCCCGAAACGGTGGTCCTGCGCCTGACGAACCCCAACAACAACGCCAACATCGGCATCGGCACCTTCACGCTGACGATCCTCGACGACGATGCCGCTCCGGTGGGCGGCCTTGTGATCACCGAGATCAACTACAACGACCCCACCGGCCCCGACAGCTTGGAGTTCGTCGAACTGTACAACAATTCCGGCCAGACCCTTACCCTCGACGGCATCACCTTCTCGGCGGGCATCACTTTCACCTTCCCCTTCAACAACATCACGCTCGCCGCGGGACAATATGTCGTGGTGGCCCGCTTCCCGGGCCTGCTGCAGTCGGTCACCGGCTTTCTGCCGATTTACCAGTGGCAGCCGAGCAGCCTCAACAACGCCACCGAGCCCATCGTGCTGCGCGACGCCAACGGCAACCTGATCGACTCCGTCACCTATGCGGATCTGGCCCCGTGGCCGACCTCTCCCGACGGCACCGGACCTTCGCTTGTCCTGTGCGATTATAGCGGCGACAACACCCAGGCCTCCAACTGGTACGCCTCCACCTCGCCCAGCGGCAGCGTCAACACCGTGAACGGCCCCGTGCAATTGTTTGTGAGCCCCGGCGCCCAAGACAATTTCTGCATCACGGGCCTCAGCTCAACCGAATCGTTCGACGTGACGCTGTACCCCAACCCGACCGACGGGCTGCTCCATGTGGGTCTGCCCAGTGCAACCGAATTCGCCTGCGAACTGTTGAACATATCGGGCCAACGGATCCTGACGGAGCGCTTCAATGCGCAGACCGCGACTTTGCAGCTCCGCGGCCTTCCCGAGGGAATGTATTTCCTGCGCCTCACCGATGCCCGCAACGGCCAATCGGTGGTCCGCAAGATCGTCTTGGGACAGTGATCCTGCCGAACTGAACGAAACCGGTCGGCGCTCTGCGCCGATCGGTTTTCTTTTTTTACCCAAAAAATTAAAAAGATGGCCTTCACCGAATCCAATATGCTGCCCCTAGGAAACTCCGCGCCCGACTTTGCGCTGCCCGACACCGTGAGCGGAAAAATGCTCCGATGGGCAGACGTAATGGGCCCCAAAGGCACCGTGGTGATGTTCCTGTGCAACCACTGTCCGTACGTGGTGCATGTCAACCCCGAGATCGCACGCCTGGCCCGCGAATACCGCGAAAAAGGCATCGGTTTCGTGGGCATCAGTTCCAACGACATAGAAAAATACCCGGAGGATTCGCCGGAAAAAATGGCCGTTCATGCCCGCGAACAAGGCTATTCGTTCCCTTATCTGTACGATGCGTCCCAAGCCGTGGCCAAGGCCTATGATGCGGCCTGCACACCGGATTTTTATGTGTTCGACGCTGCGACGAAACTCTACTATCGCGGCCGATTGGACGCATCGCGGCCCAAAAACGATCTGCCCTGCGACGGGGCCGATCTGCGGGCTGCACTGGAAGGACTTTTGGCCGGACGCCCGGCGCCGGAAAAACAATATCCCAGCGGCGGGTGCAACATCAAATGGAAATAGTCGGCGTCACTTGCTGCGCAAACGGATGATCGGCACGATCATTTCCTCGAGCGAGATGCCGCCGTGCTGGAAAGTGTTGCGGTAAAAATTGTTGTAGTGCGTGTAATTGTTGGGGTACAGGAAGAAATGGTCTTCCTTGGCGAAAATGTAGGTCGAACTCACATTGGGACTGGGCAGGCCGACATCCTTCGGATTTTTGATCTCCAGCACATCGCGCTTTTCGTATTGGAGGTTGCGGCCCATCTTGTAGCGCAGGTTGGTGGTCGTTTCGCGGTCGCCGACCACCCGAGAGGGCGTGTTGACCCGGATGGTGCCGTGGTCGGTGGCGATGAACAGTTGGATGTCGCGCTCCGCGGCCTTTTTCAGGGCGGTCCACAGCGGTGAATTGAGAAACCAGGTGCGGGTGAGGTCGCGGTAGGCTTTTTCGTCGCCGGCGAGTTCTTTGAGCACTTCCATTTCCGTGCGGGCGTGGGAGAGCATATCGATGAAGTTGTACACGATGGCCGTGAAATCGTTGTTCAGGTAGTTCAGCACATTGTCTTCCAACTGGCGTCCTTGGGCGGCGTTCACCACCTTGACATAATCGTGTTTGAGGGGCCGTTTCACCAAGCGTTTGATCTGGTCGGTGAGGAAAGCTGCCTCGTGGAGGTTTTTGCCTCCTTCTTCATTGTCGTTGAGCCACTTGTCGGGGAATCGCTTTTCGATCTCGGCGGGCGTCATCCCCGCGAAAATGGCGTTCCGGCTGTACTGGGTGGCGGTAGGGAGGATGCTGAAGAAAAAGTCTTCTTCCTCTACCCGGAAGCATTCCGAGACGATCGGCTCGATGGCTTTCCACTGGTCGAAGCGCAGATTGTCCAAGAGCACGAAAAAGGTCGGCGAGTCGGTGGACATCTGGGGGAAAACCTTTTTTTGCAGCAGTTGATGCGAAAAAACGGGCGCCGAGGCGGGTTTTTTGAACCAATCCACATACTCGCCGGCCACGAACTTGGAAAATTCGGCGTTGGCCTCGACTTTTTGGTTGGCGAGGATCTCGGACATTTCCTCGGTATTGGTTCGGTCGAGCTGCAGTTCCCAATAAATGATCTTGCGGTAAGTCTCCACCCATTCGTTGTAGTCCATCCCGCTGTTGATGGCCGTGAAAATTTTGCGGAAATCCTGTTGGTAATCGGTGGCCGTCCGGTCGCGCACGAGGCGCTCCTTGTCCACGATCTTGCGCACGGCGGAGAGCACCTGCACCGGATTGACCGGCTTGAGCAGGTAATCGGCGATTTGGGCGCCGATCGCCTCTTCCATGACATGGTCCTCCTCGTTTTTGGTGATCATCACCACGGGCAGGTTCGGCGCGAACTCCTTGATCCGGGACAAGGTCTCCAGTCCGCCGATGCCCGGCATGGATTCGTCCAGGAACACCATGTCGATGGTCTTGTTCGTTTTGATTTCGTCCAGGGCATCGTGGCCGTTGCTGACGGTGATGACCTCGTAGCCCTTGGATTGGAGGAAAACAAGCTGTGCGCGCAGGGATTCGATTTCATCGTCGGCCCAAAGAATCGTTATTTTTTCCATAATTTTTTCCAGAAAAAATTTTTGTTGAAAAGGGTAATAAAAAGTGGGCCCAGAAAATCAGATGGGCGAATGGGATTTCAAACGGGTGCAGATGCACGTTTCGTATGTGCGTTCGCCAAAGCGCTCGACGGAGCGGAGCCCGTGCACGGCGTTGGTGAGAAAAACCTCCTTGGCCCGCCCGAGATCTTCGAGCGAGATCGGTTCTTCGCGGAATCTGTAACCAAGGTTTTCCGCCAATTGGAGCACACACAGGCGCATCACGCCGGCCACGCATCCCTCGGTGAGGGGCGGGGTGACGATGGTCTCGTCTTTTGTGACCACGAACACATTGCTGCTGCAGGCTTCCGCCACTCTTTCGTGGGAGTTGAGCAGAAAACAGTCTTCCAAGTCGTTGGCGGCCTTGTATCGCGCGGCGGCCACATAGCGCAGGGCGCTGCACGATTTGATGTTGGACCAGGGATCACAGGCAAGGCGGATGTCGGGGCAGACCGCGATGCGGGTCAGGTGCGGATCGGGTGAAAAACCCTCGATGCCGAGGGGCGACACATCGAACCAAAGAGCCGTGGACGAGCGCCGGGCGGGTTCGTATAGGCCGTCGTCCACGCGGTAGAAGGTGACCCGCACCCGGGAAAACTTGTATTGTACCACTTCTTCGAGCAGCGGGTCCGGCCGGCCATCATCGGGCAGTTCCATACCGAGCAACTCGGCGCTGCGGAGGATTCTTTTCCAATGGTAGGGCCACATCGGGGCCGTACCGTCGGCGGTGCGGATGGTTTCGAAAAAGCCGTCCCCAAAACGGAAAGCCCGGTTCGTCGAAGAATCGGCGTACCGGATCATAGCTGCATTTCGGGCACGATATCGGGCACCACCAGTTTTCCAGCGGTTTTGGAGACGATTTCTTCGACCGACACGCCGGGGGCGCGCTCCAACAGGTGGAAGGCCCCGTCGCGGATTTCCAGCGCGGCCAGATCGGTCACCACGCGGGTGATGCAGCGCACGCCCGTGAGGGGCAGAGTACAGCTCGGCAGCAGTTTGGAATCGCCGTTGGGTGCGGTGTGCATCATCGCCACGATGATGTTGCGGGCCGATGCGACGAGGTCCATCGCGCCGCCCATGCCCTTGACCATTTTGCCGGGCACCATCCAGTTGGCGAGGTCGCCGGTCTCCGACACCTGCATGCCGCCCAGAATCGACAGGTTGATGTGCCC
>JBEIJQ010000033.1:0-22224 GCA_040380145.1 Lewinellaceae bacterium
GGCAGCGCGTGGCGTGGGGCGGGGCTCGCCCCCGCCCTTGCAGATGGGCAGCGCGTGGCGTGAGGCGGGGGCAGCGCGTGGCGTGGGGCGGGGGCAGCGCGTGGCGTGAGGCGGGGGCAGCGCGTGGCGTGGGGCGGGGGCAGCGCGTGGCGTGGGGCGGGGGCAAGCCCCGCCCGTACGGATCAGTGCTGGCGGCGGCAGAGCGCGGCCAGATTCTCGAGGAGCATTCTGCCCTGCTCGTCGGCAGCGGAGCGGCCCAGGAGCAGCATGGCGAGGTGTTCGGCCAAAATTTCTTCGGGGTGAAGGGTGTAATCGGTGTTGCGGCCGATCTGATCCGTCCAACCATGCAGCGTCTTCGGATCGTGCCCGGGCACGGGCGTGTCCAGCAGCAGCAGGGAATCGGCGGTTTCGACGCATTCGAACAACCGGAAAACGATCTGATCGAAGTATGTTTTGGTGCCCGGCGCGTACGCGGGCACGCTCGCGAACAGGCGGGGCACGGCCGTGAACGAGCGCCCGGCGGCATCGGATACCCGGATGCCGTATCCGTTTCGGGCCGCATCGGGGTTGGTCAGGGCGCGCTCGCGCAGCAGCGGCGGTTCGCGGAGAGGTTTTTCCGGAAGGGAAAAAAAGCCGAACAGGGCGTAACCCGCTTCGCGAAAAGCCGGCCTCGCCTCGCCGAAAACATGCGCCAGTTCGTGGGCCAGCACGCTTTTTAGGCGTTCGTCGGTATTGTGTCCGAGCTGCCAAGCGGGCACGAAAATGCAGTTTCCCCGGGTGAAAAACACCCGATCGCCGTAGTGGCGGCCGTCGATTTTGGCCACTTGCACCTCTGGAAGGGGCAACTCGGGAAAAAGCGTTTTCCAGCGGGCGAAGATCTCTGCGTAAAGTCCTTTCAGGCGGCGCTGTTCCCGTGGCCCGAGCGTTTGGGCCGAAGCCTCCAACGAGGCCCGGTATTCGGCCATCAAGGCCGCGCGGCCCGCCGAAGAATCCGCCTTTTGCAGTTGCAGGCAAAGATCCAACGGCGTGAGCTGTTGGAAAAACCGGTCGGAATCGTCGGCGAGGAGTGCCGCGGCGGCTTCTGGGCGGTCGAGGAAACGCACCACCGGATCGGTGGGCGGATTGCCTTCACAGGAAAAGAGCGCGCAGCAGCACCAGAGCAGGGCCGCCGCCGTGCGGCGGATCATCGCGAAGGGATCACCATTGGTTGGCCTGCACGATCATTTCCGTCAGGTCGAAAACCATCACGGAATCCTGCCTGTCCTTTTCTTTGATGCCGTCGGAGAGCATCGTGATGCAGAAAGGGCAGTTGGCGGCCACCACCGACGCGCCCGTTTCGAGGGCTTCCTCGGCGCGTTCGGTGTTGATGCGCTTGTTGCCCGGCTCGTCCTCTTTGAACATCTGGGCGCCGCCCGCGCCGCAGCAGAGGCCGTTCTGTTTGCTGCGCTTGAGTTCCACCAGATCGGCGTCGAGGGCTTCGAGCAGGGCCCGCGGGGCCTCGTACACGCCGTTGGCGCGTCCGAGGTAACAAGAGTCGTGGTAGGTGATGCGCTTGCCCTTGAACGGTCCGCCCTCGATCTTCAGGCGGCCGTCGTCGAGCAGTTGTTGGAGATATTGCGTGTGGTGCAGCACCTCGTAATGGCCGCCGAGGGCCGGGTATTCGTTGCGCAGGATGTTGAAACAGTGGGGGCAGGCCGCCACGATTTTTTTCACCCCGTACATGTTGAGCACCTGCACGTTTTGTTGGGCCAGCATCTGGAACACGAATTCGTTGCCGGCGCGGCGGGCGGGGTCGCCCGTGCAGGTTTCCTCCTGTCCGAGGATGGCGAACTCGATCCCGCAGGCCTGCAAGATCTTCGAAAAGGCAACGGTGACTTTTTGCGCCCGTTGGTCGAAGCTGCCCGCGCAGCCCACCCAGAACAACACTTCGGGGGATTTTCCTTCGGCGGCGAATTCCGCCATGGTCTTGATGTGCATATCTCGGAAATTGGGGGATCGAAAATTTTTTTAAAAAAAAGCTGCCCGGAACGGCGGATCAAAGGCTGCGCGTCCAAGCATCGCGTTCGTGGGCGGGGAAAGCCCAGGGCGCGCCGTTGTTCTCGAGGTTGTTGAACATCCCGTTCCAAGACTCCGGCGAGCTGGACTTTTCGAGGATCAGGTTGCGGCGCAGCTCCACGATGATGTCCAAGGGGCGGATCAGCACCGGGCAGGCCTCCACGCAGGCGTTGCAGGTGGTACAGGCGCGGAGCTCCTCTTCGGAGACGTACGAAAACAGATTGCGGCCGTCGTCGTAGTTGTCTTTGGTGAGAGTGGAAGTGTTGGCTTTTTCAGATTCTTTGATGAACCGGGTCTCGTTGATGTCGAGGTTGCGGCCGATCTCGTCGGCGCGGTCGCGGACATCCATCACGATCTTGCGGGGCGATAGTTTTTTGCCCGTCATGTTGGCCGGACAAACCGAGGAGCAGCGGCCGCACTCGGTGCAGGAATAGGCCGCCATGACGGTCTGCCACGACAGGTCGAACACATCGCTGGCCCCGAACTTCGGGATTTCCGTGGAGGCTGGGATACTCGGATCGAGCATCGAGGCCACCTCGCGCTGAATGTCGGGCATGTTGCCGATCTCGCCCTTGGGCGACAGTTTGGCGAAGTAGGTGCCGGGGAAGGCCAAGAAAATGTGCAGGTGCTTGGAAAAAGGCAGATAAACGATGAATCCGAACACCGCCACGAGGTGTCCCCACCAGCCGATGCGCTCCAACAGGTGCAGCAAATGCTCGTCGGTCACGCTGTCGAACAGCAGTGGCCCCAACCAGCCGCTGATCGCAAAGTTCGCGTAGGGGGCATAGGGAACCTCTTGGTGGCCTTCCACCAACCGCACCAGCGCCACATCTGAGCAGTTCATCAAAAAGATGCAAGCCACCAACAAGATCTCCAGAAAAAGGATCTGGTTGGCGTCGCGGGTGGGCCAGCCTTTCAGTTCGTCCATCGTGAAGCGCGGCAACTTGAGCAGGTTGCGCCGCGCCAAAAACGCGATGGTCGCCACCAGTGCCAGCACCGAGAGGATTTCGATCAGGCTGATCGCCACGGTGTAAAAATGCCCCAGATAGGGGGCAAAAAACCGGTGCTTCCCGAACGCGCCGTCCACCAAAATCTCCAACAGTTCGATCTGCGTGACGAGAAACGCCACATAAATGAAAAGGTGCAGCACGGCGGCCACCGGGCGGGCGAACATCTTTTGCTGGCCAAAGGCCACCAGAAGCATGTTGCGCCAACGCTCTGAGGAGGGGCCCGCCGATTCCTCTTCCTTGCCGAGGAAGATGTTGCGTCGGATGGACAGGAATTTTTTTCCGGCGAAAACGGCCACCGAAAGGGTCAGCAGCAAAAAGGCGATTTGGGCGATCATATCGGAATCAACTGAAAATGTGGGCGATCCGGCGGCACTGAAAGGCCGCGTTCCGCAAAAATCCAAATTTTCGCCAAAATGTTCGTATTATCGCACATAAAATCATCGGCCCGACCCATGCAACTTCTCGACACCGCCCAGATCCGCCAGAAAATCAGGCGGTTGGCCATAGAGATCCTCGAGCGCAATTACGGCGAAAGCGAACTTGTCCTGCTGGGCATCAACGCCAACGGATCCGCTTTCGCGCAACTGCTCCGCGAGGCCATCGCCGAGCAGAGTCCGGTCGCGATCCGATCGGGTTCCATCCACATTTCCCCGGCAGATCCGCTGGGCGGCCCCGTTTCCTTGGGCCTGCCCGTCGGCGAACTGGCGGGCAAGGCGCTCATCGTCTGCGACGATGTGGCCAACACCGGCCGCACGCTTTTCTACGCCATGCGCCCCTTGATGGATGTGCCGGCCAAAAAAATCGAAGTGGCCGTCCTCGTGGACCGCAACCACAAATCCTTTCCCATCCAACCGGATTATTTCGGACTGGCCCTCGCCACCACCCTGCAGGAAAACATCGCCGTGCGATTGTCGGAAGGGGCTTTTCTGGAGTGAGCCGGCGCTTTACCCCTGCAGTTCGTACAACTGACGGTAATGTCCCTCCGCCCGCTGGAGCAATTCCTTCGGAGGACCGCATTCCAGTACCTCGCCTTTCGACAGCACCAGCACCTGGTGGGCGTTTTGGACGGTGGACAGGCGGTGTGCGATCACGATGGACGTACGCTTTTGGATCAGGGTCTCGATCGCGTGGCGGATCACGGACTCCGACTCGGGATCGATCGAGGAAGTAGCCTCGTCGAGGATCAGGATGTCGGGATCGAAAACCAGGGCGCGCACAAAAGAGATCAACTGGCGCTGGCCCATCGAAAGGGCGGCGCCCCGCTCCTTGACCTCGTAATCGTACCCGCCCGGCAGTCGCTCGATGAATTCGTGCGCGCCGATCGTCCGCGCCGCCTCGACCACCCGCTCGCGGGATATTCCGGGATTGCGCAGGGTGATGTTTTCCAGCACGGTGCCCGAAAACAGGAAAACATCCTGCAAGACCACCGCGATCCGCCGCCGCAGCGCTTCCAAGCGGTATTCTTCCGCCGGGTGCCCGTCCACCAGAATCTGTCCCCGCTGAATGTCGTAAAAACGCCCCAGCAGGTTGATGATCGTGGTTTTGCCCGATCCCGTGGGGCCTATGATGGCCAGGGTCTCGCCCGCCGGGACCCGGAAATTCACATCGCGCAAAACCCAGTTTTCCTCGGGTTTTTCTCCGGCATACGAAAACCACACGCCGTCGAACACCACCTCGCCGCGCAGCGCGTCCGGCGCCAAAGTACCCTTATCGGGGATGCGCTCCTCGTTGTCGAGGATCTCGAATACCCGCTCCGAGGCCACGAGGCCCATCTGCAGGGTATTGAACTTGTCGGCGATCAGCCGGATGGGCCGGTACAGGCGGTCGATCAGTTGCGGAAAAGCCACCAGCGCGCCCAAGGTCACCGAATCGTCCAGCACGCCGCGGGTGCCGTACCAAACCATCAGCCCCAAAGTGGCCGCGGAAACGATCTCCACGATGGGAAAAAACAGGGCATAGTGGAAAATGCCGTCTTCATTGGCCTTCAACAGGCGGCCGTTGATCTCCTGAAACCGGTCGTGCTCGTCTTTTTCGGCCCCGAACAACTGGACGATGCGCATCCCGCTGATCCTTTCCTGCAAAAAGGCGTTCATGTTGGACACTTGGACCCGCACTTTTTCATATGATTTTCGAACTCCTTCCTTGAAGTAATAGGCGGCCAACAACAACAAAGGCAGAAACGCCAGACAGATGCCTGTCAGCAAAGGACTTATGTACACCATCGTGGCCAGCACCACGGCCATTGAAAGCATATCTGCGGAAATGGTGATCACGCCCTGCGAAAAAACGGCGTTCACCGACTCGATGTCGCTGATCGTGCGCGTGATGGAACGGCCCACCGGCGTGCGGTCGAAATAAGCCAGGCGCAGGGAGTTGATCCGGTCGAACACCCGCACCCTCAGGTCGCGGATGATGGATTGCCCCAGCCAACTGGTCAGGTACGAAAACAAAAACTGCAGCGAGGCTTCCAGCACCAAAACGCCGATCAACAGGGCGATGACGCGCACCAGCCCCTGCAAATTGCCCTTGAGCACAAACTCGTCCACGGCATACCCCATCAAAAGCGGCCGCAGGGACGCCAGCGGCGCCAGCACCAGCGACAAGGCCCATGCGCCGTTGAAGGCCCATCGGTAGGGGCGCGCCAAGCCGACCACGCGGCGCAGGGTGCGCAGAAAAGGCTTGCGTGTCTGTTCAGAACTCATATGGATATTTGACCTCGCACAAAAACAATCCCTCCGCGGGCACCGTCCAAGCCTTTTCGAGGGGCGACTGCCGGTCCAGCGAACGGCGCAGTTCTTCCAAATTGCTCTTGCCCAGCCCGATGTTGAGGCACTGCCCCACGATCAGGCGGACCATCCCGCGCAGGAAACGGTTCGCGGAAATGTGGTAAACAAGCCGCCCCTCCGAACGGTTCACTTCCCACTCCGAACGCCGGAGCAGGCATTTCATCGTCTTGACATCGGAATGGGTCTTGCAAAAGGGCGCAAAATCCTCGTATTCCAGCAGCAGAGCGGCCGCCGCATTCATTTTTTCCAGATCCAAACGGTCGAAAAAAGGAAAATGAAAAGCGGTCTCGCGCCGAAAAGGGTTCTTCCCCAAGTCCACGTGATAGACATAGCTCCGCAGCACCGCATCGTAGCGGGCGTGCGCCTCGTGGGCAACCTCCGACAAACGGAAAAACGCCACGTCCGGCCCCGTGAAACGGTTGAGTTTTTGCACCAACGCCGCCGGCTCCAACGACTCCGGACCGTCGAAATGCAGCACATAGTACGAAGCGTGCACGCCCGTGTCGGTCCGCCCGCAACCGGTCACCTCCACGGGCTGCCGCAGGAGGGTGGCAAGGGCCGATTCCACCAGGTTCTGCACACCGCCGCCCGCGGGCTGTCGTTGCCAGCCCGTGAAACGGGTGCCGTTGTAGGCCATTTCCAAAAAGTACCGCATGTGCCAAAGGTCGGGAAACCTTTCCCGACGGGCGGCAAAATTAGCCCGCAAAGCGCAAAAAACCGCTTTTGGCGACCCTTTGCTCCCGGTTTGCTATTTTTGCACGATGCTCACCCTGTTCATTCTCCACGATTACGACGACGACGCCCTCCTGCGCGAAATGCGCCGGCACTTGGCCATCCTCGAACGCAACTTCGGCGCGACCGTCCTCGATCGGCACAGCGTGGAGGCGGGCGCCGAGGTGAAGGCCCGCGTCCGCGAACTGATGGGCTCGGCCGAAGTGGTCCTGCTGCTGTACAGCGACCATTTCGGCGCCGACGACGAATGCGTCGCCTTCATGCAGGATGCCCTCGAATTGCACCGCAACGGTTTCAACCAACTGATGCCCGTGATCCTCCGCGAAAGCAACTGGCGCTACGAACCGTTCGCCAACCTGCAGGTGCTGCCCCAAAACCAAGTGCCGCTGACGAGCAAAAACTGGGATTCCCCCAACACGCCCTACATCCAGATCACCGACGCGGTGATGCGCTTCGTCCAAGAAAAAAAACGACCCGCGCCCGCACCTCCTCCCGCATCCGCGCCGGTGCTTCCTCCCGCGCCCGCAGCCGTTCCTTCGCCCAATGCGCTGTTGGGCAAATGGGAAGCCGTGGACGTGCTCGTCAACGGAGAGTCCAAACGCGCGCTAGATCCCGGTTTCGTGCTCACCAACGAATACCTGCCCGACGGCAATGTCCGCATCTTCGACGGCTCCGGCATCGAGACCTATACCTGGAACAGGCACGGCGACACCCTCACGGTCACCGCTTACTGGATCCTGAACTATTCCTACCGGATCGTGGAACTCACGGCATCCACCCTCGTCGTCACCACCGTCCAAAACGGTTTGAACCTCGTGCTGCAGTTCAGGCGCATTCCTGCTTGACACTTTTCTCGGCCCATGAAAAAGACCTTTTTGCCCACCAAGCCCTGCGCCGCTTGCGGCAGACCCTTTTCTTGGAGAAAAAAATGGGAAAAAGTTTGGGACGAGGTCAAATTCTGCAGCGACCGTTGCCGGAACGAAAGCAAAAAGAAAAAAGCAAAGGAGCCGAACGGTCGGGAGTGATTTTTTCCCAAAAAAACGATTGGGCGAAAAAATTCAGGAAGGAAAAATCGAAAGGCAAAGGAGCGCGTCAGTCCTCGCGGCGTTCGACCAGAATTGGGTTCAACTTCGATTTCGAACCGTCCACAGATATTTCCGAAAAATATAGTTCTGAAAATCAGGTATTTGTTTTCACGTCTGCCTTTTTTCTCCTTTTGCTGAAGATCCTTTGCCCCGAGCGGGCTTAAATTTGTGCCATGTTCCATACCGTCATCACCGGCGCCACCAAGGGCATAGGCCGGGCCCTCGCCGAAACCTTTGCCCGCGAAGGTCACGAACTGGCCGTTTGTGCCCGCAACGCCGAAGAGCTCCAACACTTGGCAGACGACCTTGCCCATCATTTCCCCCGCACCAAGGTCCACGTGTTCGCCGCCGACCTCGGCAACCGCGAAGGCGCCGAACGCTTCGGCGATTACGTGCAGGGCCTCTGGAACGGCCACGTGGATGTGCTCGTCAACAACGCCGGGGTGTTCCTGCCCGGCGGCGTGAGCGATATCGCCGACGACGGCAGTTTCGAGGCCATGCTCCACCTGAACGTGCTCGGCGTGCACTACCTCACCCGCGCCCTGCTGCCCGGAATGCTGGAACGCCGCTCCGGGCACATCTTCAACCTCTGTTCCATCGCCAGTTTCATGCCCTATGGCGCCTACAGCGTCTCGAAATTCGCGCTGCTGGGCTACACCAAGAGTCTGCGCAAGGAACTGCTCGACAAGGGGATCCGGGTCACCGCGGTGATGCCCGGCGCCACGCTCACCGCCTCTTGGGAAGGCGTGCCCCTGCCCGAGGAGCGCTTCATGCCCGCCCTAGACGTGGCCGAGGCCATCCTGTCGGCCTACCACATGAGTCCGAGGACCGTGGTGGAGGAAATCGTGATGCGGCCACAATTGGGGGATGTTTGAGGGGGGGCGAATCCAACCTCTTTCAATGGCAAAAACCTGCACTCCCTCCGGGAATACAGGTTTTTTTTTACCAATTTCTCTTTTCAAAGCTTGTCCGCGGACAGCTGGCCGAAGTACTGCTCGATGCCTTTTTGGAGGGCGTCGCCGAACTGGTCGGCGGAGGTGAGGTCGGCCACATTGCCGGTGTATTCGAATCGGATATCGGCCTTGCGCATGCGCACGAAGCAGAATGTTTTGGAGCGCGAGGCGGGGTTGGTACACGCCAAAGTCAGGAAATTGGGCGTGTAGTTGACCTCTGCCTTGGAGCCGAAACGAGCAGCGGCCCAGTCGTTCACGGCGCGCAGGATGTCGATCAGATGGGCGGGATAGGCTTTTTCGGACAACATTTTCTCGAAGGCGTTCCAACCCGTGTAGCGGGTCTTGCCGCCCACGATGATGAAGTCCTGGAGCTCGTCTTCCACATCCACGACGAGGTCGCCCTCCAGCTCCTGCACTTGGTACAGCAGACGAGCCACGGCCTTTTCGGTGGGTATGTCGAGGGCTTCGGCCAGCGTGAGGATGTTGGCGATTTCGTCTTCGGTGACGACGCCGTCGGCCAAAATGGTGGTGATGGCGGCCTCGAAAACCTTGGGCTTGTCTTCGGCTCCGAATTTCTCGGCGCTTTTGTACAACAGGTCGGTCAGCTGCTCGTCGGTGAACAGGTGGGCCATCGAAACGACCTGTTTGACCGAAGCCGCGAGGCCGGGCAATTCGGTATCGCTTTCGAGGTCGGACAGCAACTGCAGGTTTTCCTTTTCGTCGAATTCGCCGTCGGCCAGGATGGACACGGCGATGACGGTGGCCAGTTCGTTGAGGTGTTCTTTCATGGGATAAAGGGGATTTCAGGGGTTACCAAAAAAAGAATCTTTTTTTCTTGACGGTTTTCTTTTTTGCGGCGCGGGCCTTGGCCAGTCGTTCGGCCACTTCTTTGCCCTTTTTGGTGCGCATGTCCAACTTGCCGTCGGCTCTTCTTTTGGCAATGATCTTTCTGGTTTTGGTTGCCATGGTGGTAAACATTGGGTTCGCTCCTACTCTGCGGGCTTTTCGGAATCCGCCCCCGAACTCACCTATCGGGCCAGGCCGTTTTTTTTGTCAGTGGTAGCGGGCTCCACTTTTTTGGGAAAATATTTTTTCTGAAAAATCTTTCAGAAAAAGCGTTTCATCGGCTTTCGCTGCCCTATAATCACAGCTTGTCGGCGGAAAGTTGGTCGAAATAGGTTTCGATGCCGCGCCGCAGGTCGTCGCCGAACTGTTCGGCCGATGCGATTTCCACGGCGTTGCCCGCAAACTCGAATCGGATGTCGGCCCGGCGCATCCGCACATAGCAGAAGGTTTTGGAGCGCGTGGCCGGGTTGGTGCACGAAAGCGTCAGGAAGTTGGGCGTGAAATTCACATCGGCTTTGCGGCCAAAGCGCGCCGTTGCCCAATCGTTGACGGCCTTGAGCGCCCCGACAAGTTTGGCGGGGTAATTTTTGTCGGCCAGCATTTTTTCGAAGGCGGTCCAGCCGCCGTATCGGGTCTTCCCGCTGGCCTGCTTGGGCTGGTCGAAGGCCTGTACATCGGTCACCGCCGAAAGCGCCAAGAGCTTGCTGATGGTCAGTCCCAGGTTTTCGCCCTCGGGCAGTAGTTTGTACATCAGGTTGAACATCAACGAAATCTGCACGGCTCGGTTGGAAAGGTAACTGTCGCGTTCGCAGATGCGGAAAATGATGCGTTCCCATTCTTCGTCGAATTCCTCTGACTCGGCGAGTTTTTGTTTCTCAACCTCGGTGAGTTCCCGCAGTTTCAGCTGCCGGGCGAGGTTTTCGTTCCAGCTTCGGAAATCGCTTTCGATGCAGAGCGTTTTGTACATCACCGGATAGGCAATCTGGATGCAGATCAGCGCAAAATTGAGCAGCAGCTGGTGGTCCTCCTCCGGCTGCGACTCTGCGGAGTCGTCCTCGTGGCCGATGATGGTGATGAGCGAGACCGTGTTCATCAACCGCTTCATGGAACGCGGATTGGTCCCCACGCTGAGGTTGCAGAAGTTGGTCAGGTGCTGGGCCAGGGTTTCGTTGGACGCTTTGTCCTTCGACAAGTATCCGATGCGGATCAGGCTCGAGAGCAGGAACTGGTCGATCGAGTACGAGGCCACGGGCATCGAAAAGGGCATCTGGATGATCTTGTCGAAAAAAGACCGGAATTCGCGCTCGTTCTTGTCGGTCAGTTCGCCGAACTTGGGCTTGAGGCCCTTGACCACCACATCGTAATCGATGGCGAGGATGAAAATGCAGCTTTCGAGGTCGAAGATGTTTTTCAGCAGTTCGAGGATCTGTACGGCCACTGGCGGATCGATGCGGTCGAGGTCGTCCACGAACACGATGAAGCCTTTTTTGGGAGAACCGTTCTGGGCGTCTTTTTCGAGGCAGTTGTTGATGGCCTGTTGCAGGTCATCGCGCAGTTGCTTGATGGTCTGCTGGGACTGCTCGCGTTCCATCAGCGATTCCACCATGTCCACGGCCTTTCCGCCCGCTACCACCTCGGTGGCGCTGGCGGCGGCCCCCCGCAGCAGTTTGCTGCCGAGGCCCAGCACGCTGCGGCCGAGTTTTTGGAGGTCGGATTTGTGGCGGCTGTCGATGATTTTCAGCACCTGGGTGCTGATGCTGGTGACAATGGAAACAAGGGTTTCCTCGGGGCTTCTCAGCAGGGAGTACTGCCATGTGTTCACCCAAATGCTGTAAAAAGGGTGTGTGTGCGATTTGAAATCCTCCGGCCGCGCATAATTGCCGCACAGCGAATCCTGGAGGCTGTTCATCAGCGAAGTCTTGCCGCTGCCCCATTCCCCTTGGATCGCGATGGTGATCGGCGTGTCGGAGTGGTGCACAAAACGGATAAGGCCCTTTTTGTACTTGTCGATGCCGAACAGGTCGTCCTCGTGGGGACGCTTGGGGATATCTACGATGCTGGAAAAGTGCATAAGGCGTCGAGGGTGGATTGACCGGATCAGTTTCCGCTTCCGGAGAGCACGAAGTACAGTGCGATGGCGATCAGCAGCAGGACGGGGATCGCCAAAAGCCAGACGGGAAATTTCTTGGCCGGAGCCTGCAAGGCCGCCAATACCTGCGGATGGACGATCTCCAACGAATACCCCCCTTTGGAAAAGGGCTTGCTCTTGTCGTGTTCCACCACGCGCACCCCGTAAGTCTCCACTTGCTGGATCAGGTTCTGCAGGTCGTGCTCGCCGGTCTCGGTGTCGCTCGACTCCCAAGACTTGGACACGAGGATTTCGGTGCCGTCCTTCAAGCGGAAAGTTTCGCCCTCGCCCGTGAAGTGCGAGGCGTTGAGATCAAGTCCCTGCGCCTCGTACTCCCCGCGGATGGAACCGGGCTGGAAGACCCCGTACGGCCGGGCAGTGTAGGGCTTGAAGAGGGATTTGTAGTTTTTGGGCGCGGCCGAGTTCACCGAATCGGGCAGGATGGTTTTCAGTTCCTCCAGCGTGGCGTCCGGATACAACTGCAGCACCGCATCCACGACGCCGAGTGCGGTGCGGTTCATGGCGCGTCCGGACACTTGGATGGCACCGGAAGTCAGCAGGGCTTTTTGCTCTGCGGTCAATTTTTCCAAAACCTTGATCATAAGAAAAGAAATTGTGATCGGACGGTTGTCCGTTCGCGTACTGAGGTCGGTTTGTGGGGGCGGGATCGGCGATCGGTCGGATCAGAACCAGCTCGGTTCGGCCTTCATGATCTCGGAGCCGCCGTTGTTTTTCACCCAGGTGTTGTACTCGTTGAGCGACATGCTGTTGCTGTCGGCGAGGGACTGGTAGTTGCGGCCGTTTTTTTGGTACATGATCTCCACGCGGCTGCCGAAGGCGGCCTCATAGCGGCTTTCGAAGGTGCCCACGTTCATGCCCGCGTTGGTGCTGAGCTCACCGGCGCTTTTCTTGGAGCGCACCGAGGCGTGGGTCTGGTCCCAGCCCACGACCTTGCCGTCGGCATCGAAAAAGCGCAGGAACAGATAGGGATACTTCATGGACCATTCGCGGGCGATGGATTTCAGTTTTTTGTTGCCGGTGAATGCGATTTCGGACATGGGTCGTCGTTTTTTTTCCTACTCGTAAGGCTTTTCGGTTTCGCCCCGTTTTTTTGTGAGGTTTCTGGGCTCCTCGGTACAGAATCTTAATCCGACCGCTAATGTATCCGAGGGCACCAGATTAAAAAAGTTCAACTCAGGTCAAGTTCGGGGCCGCCCGAAGCGAGATCGCGCGGGTGCTTTGTACAGCAGCAGAGCCGCCTTCAAGGCCGGTGGCTGAGCAGGCCGTTCATGTCGAAATACGGCAGGCTGTATTGGAGATGCTTGGAAAAAACGGCCTCGGGGAGAAGCCGGTATTCGTCCCTGAACAAGGTTTTGAGAGCATCGTGCCAAGAATCCGGAAGGGAGGCGTGCAAGAGCGTCTCCGCCATGGTGTGGAATAGGATTTTCCGTTCGGTGCGCGAAAGTTCGGGCCGCAGTTTGCCGCACAGGTCCAACAAGAAAAGCGCGTATTCGGCCAATTCGTTCGCCGTGGCCCCGGTCAGCTGCAGATACCAGAGCCAGTAGGCCTTGAATCTGATATAGGGGAAAATGTACGCCCCACCCCGGAGCGCCTCTACATCCGTACTGCCGCCGTACAGCGCCGATCCGATCGCAAGCGCCTTTTCCGGTCGTTTTTGCAGAAAATGGTGGCGGAACAACACGCAGTGCCCGAAAACGAAGTCCCGGAACTGCTTCAGGTCACTGGCGGCGTCCACGCCTTCCAAGTAATGGGCGTAGGCCCTGTCGTAGTGGCGGATCCGAAATTTCGGATCGTGCCCCAGTTCCATAAAAAATTCCCGTACAAAGGGTTGCCCGGCAAAGGAACGGAAAAACCATTCCGGCCGCGTGTTTTTCAACAAACTGTCGAAAAGGGAAATGCCGATGCTTTCCTTGAAGGCCACCGGTGCATCTTGCAAGTGCTCGAAAAAATCGGCCAACGGCTTGGCGCTACGGGTTTCGATGCAGTAGTAGAACAAACTGTTCGACGGTCCGCCCAAGGTGTTGATACCGTTCAGGTGCAGCATTTCCCGCTCGGGCTGGAGGCTTTCCAAGAAATCGGGACTGTCGCGGAAACCCACGAACCGGCACAGCACATCTAATGTGTTCTTGTACGGGCTGTGCCGGTCGGGCTGGAAAAACATGCGGTAGATGGTAGATTCCGACAGGTAGCTGAAGCCTTCTTGTACAAGGATATCGGACAGTTTGGCGCAGTCGGGCTTGTTGGTAATCACATAGCCGATCTTGTCCGACAGCGCCTTGCGGAGGCGATCGGTGGCGAATGGGTCGAACTGTATCTTTCGGGTGGGCATATCCGGTGGGGCCTCTTGGGCCGAACCAACGATGGGAGCGGTATTAGGGAATCCTGCGCGGCGATCTGCTTTGCTCACTTCTCTGCTTTTCCAAGGTTGGTCCGGTGCTTCTGGGCGATTCTTTCCACAAATCAACCCATTTTCGGCCAAGAAACCCAGGTCAAGTTGGGCCAACTTTTGGCTTTTCCATTTTCCTCAAAAAAAAGGTCTTACGACGGCGACGGACACAAAAAAACCGCGCCCAAAAGGACGCGGTTTTCGCGGGGTGGAGGATATCGGATTCGAACCGACGACCTCTTGCATGCCATGCAAGCGCTCTACCAACTGAGCTAATCCCCCGCTTGTTTGCTTGGACGGGGGCTTTCCCCTCGGATGCGGACGCAAAGGTAATTCCACTTTTGGGATTTGCAAGGCTTCCGCGAAAAAAAATGGTCCGAGGGAGAAAAAATTTTGCCGATTGGGGCGGGCGGATTATTTTTGGGGAAAATTGTCGCCCGCGACAACTGTCTTTATCCAGACCTTCATCTTTCAATAAACCCGATCATGAAGCGCATCGCCACTCTTTTTGCCGTCGTGCTGTCCATGGGCTCCACGGCCCTCAGTGCCCAAAAAAACACGGACGCCGCGGCGTTCAACGCCGAAATCCAACGCTTGGAGACCCGCCGCGCGGCCGGTCAGCTCAGCGACGAGCAGTTCGACAGGCAAGTGCTCAAGCTCAAGAAGCACTATGCGCAGCCCGTGGCCGCCGCTGCGCCCGCCAATCGGGAAACGGCTCTGGTGCCGGAAGCCACCACGCCCGTCGTGGCCAAGCGCACGCTGGTGGCCCTGTACGAATCCGGCCAGCTCTCCGAAGCGGAGTTCCGCCGCCGGGTGGCCGAATTGCGCCAACAGCCGAACGGCCAGGCCGCTCCCCAAAAATAATCGGGCGGTACCCAACAAAAAGGTCCGGCAGGGAAAAACCTGCCGGACCTTTTTGTTGGGACGAACCGCTGTTTTACTGCTTGATGAACAGTGCGGTCTCGGAAGCTGCGTCCGCACCGAGACGCACCATATAGGCGCCGGCGGGCAGTTTGGCGAGCGAAACGGAGATCGTCGGGGCGTTTTCGGACAGCACGACGTTCTGCACGAACTGGACGCGGCCCATCAGGTCATACACGGCCAGGGGATATTCGCCGGCGCGGAAACCGCTCGTCCGCAGGGTGAGCTCGTGTTGGGCGGGGTTGGGGAAGCAGACCAACCGGCGCTCGGAAACCGACACGGGATCGAGGCCCACATTGGTGTTTTCGGGCAGCTGCAAGGTGGTGCGGTTGGCGCCGTCGCCGTTGCTGGTGTTGTTGCGGTTGACGGCCGTACCGGAAGCGTAGAAGGTCACGGTACCGGTGCCGGCGGTGGGCGCCGTCCACGAAACACGGAATGAGTTGGTGTTGGATGTGCCGTTCTGTTCGGCATAGCTGCGGCCCGTGGTAGTAGCCGTGCGTATCTTCGCATTGGCGGCGGGATTCGACCATGCGGCCACATCGGTGTTGTCGCTTTTTAGGCACACGATCTGGAAGCCGTAGCCCGTGGGAGAGCCGGCCGTGGGGGTGTTGAGGACCACCACATCGTAAACGGTTCCGGGCACGTAGGTGGTCACCGGCGTCTGGGTGCCCAGTTCGTACACCGAAATGGCCTGGGTCATCGAGATGGGGCCGCTGTGGCAGCCTTGGCAGGTGCGCGGCTGTCCGCCGGCCGTTTCGTCGCCGGGGGCGCCGGTGTTGCCGTAGCCGGGGCCTTGGCTGGCCCGGCCGTTGGAGTTGGAGGAAAACACGAGAAAGATGGCCGAAGCCGCCATGAATAGGGTAATGATTTTGAATTTCATAAGGGAATTTTTGGGATGAAAGACGGTAGTTTGGATAATTTGGCGCAAATTCGACATTTTGTCCCCAAAAATAACCGGTCTTCCGGAGAATCGGTCGTCAAAAGTCGTTTTGCGGTCCGATACCAAACATCTTGGGCGCGCGATTGGTTGATAAAATGTTCGCTGTCCGATTTTTTTCCAAAAATATTGCCCGAACGGTTGGCCCAAGATTATCGGCGACAATAAATTTATTCCCAAGAAAAGCAGGAAAACGGTAATTTTCGCTTTTTTGCCCAAAAATCCTTCCGATTGAAAATCCTGCTTTGGCCGTTTGCGCAGTTGTATGGATGGGGTATAGGTCTTTGGCTGTGGCTGTACGAAAAAGGCTACTCCAAGCGCGTGACCTTCAACCTGCCCGTCATATCGGTGGGCAACCTCTCCGTGGGCGGCACGGGCAAGACCCCACATGTGGCCTTCGTCGCCGGTTATTTGGACCGATACCTCGAAGTGGCGATCCTGAGCCGGGGCTACGGGCGCAAATCCTTGGGATTCAGATTCGTGGAGGCCGACCATCCGGCCGAAGAAACGGGCGATGAGCCTCTCCAGCTCAAACGCACACTGCCGGAAACGGTGGTGGCCGTAGCCGAAAACCGCATGTACGCCGTTCCCCGCATCTTGGCGGCCCATCCGGGCACCCAGGTGGTCTTGCTCGACGACGCCTTCCAACACCTGCCCGTGCGCCCGGGCCTCAACCTGCTGCTGACCGAATTCCGGAAACCGTATTTCCGCGACCACCTCCTGCCGCTCGGCAATCTGCGGGAACCGCCCGCCGGAGCGGCCAGGGCCGATGCGATCGTGGTCACCAAGTGTCCCGCCGACCTGACAGAAGATCGGGCGGCGGAGTTCAAACGCGAACTCGCTCCTTTGCCCCACCAACAGGTGTTTTTCTCCGCCCTGGAATACGGCGACCCCTATCGCCTTTTCGCACCGACCGAAACGATGCCGCTGCACCCCAAGTTGCGCGCCCTGTTCGTGTGCGGCATCGCCTCGCCCGACGCGGCGGTGGAATACCTCAAAAACCGGTGCGCAGGCGTTTACCTGTTGAGTTACCCCGACCACCATTTTTTCGAAAAAGGAGATGTCTCCAAATTCGTGCGCTCCTTCCGTCAACTGCCCGACAGCCCCGCCTGCATCCTCACCACCGAAAAAGATGCCGTTCGCTTGGAGGCCCATCGGGAATATCTCACCGAACAAGGCGTGCCGATCTATGTGCTGCCCGTCCGGCCCCGGTTTTTGTTCGGCGGCGACGAGGCTTTTTTCGATTACCTCAAAACCTGGCTACTGGAATTCCGCTCTTGACCGCGGCCGATTTTTTTCAAGGCCCTCCGTTTTAGTTTTTTCGAAAAAAAAATTCGGGAACCCGTACTTTTCCGAACCAGATGCCGCACATCCGAGCTTTTTTCAATAAATTTTTTTTAAAAAAATATAAATAAAATTGAATTTAAGTAAATTGAATTGTTTTTTCCCAAAAATAGCCGAAAGGCCCAGCGCACTGCAATGGAAATAAACGCCGACTTCAAGGCCTGCCTGGATCTGTTGGAAAATTCGCGGGACTGCTTGTTCGTCACGGGGCGGGCGGGCACGGGCAAGTCCACCTTGCTGCAGTATTTCCGGCGGACCACCGCGAAAAAAGTGGCCGTGGTGGCGCCCACGGGCGTTGCGGCGTTGAATGTGGGCGGACAAACGATCCATTCCTTTTTCAATTTCCCGGCCAAGACCCTTTTGCCCAAGGATATCCGGCGCCAGCCCTTCACGAAGCTGTACGAGAAACTCGATGTGCTGGTGATAGACGAGATCTCGATGGTGCGGGCAGATCTGCTCGACAACATGGACCGTTTCCTGCGGATCAACCGCAACCGTTTGGACGAGCCGTTTGGCGGGGTGCAGGTGGCCATGTTCGGGGACTTGTTCCAGCTGCCCCCGGTGGTTTCCCTGCCCGAGGAGCGGGAGATGATCGAAAAGACATACGGAAGCCCCTATTTTTTTGCGGCCCATGTCTGGAAAAGCGGTGCCCGTCTGCACACGCACGAGCTGCGGCAGGTGTACCGACAGACCAACCGCCGTTTTCTGCGCCTGCTAGATGCGGTGCGCCTGAACGAGGCCGAGTACGACGAACTGGAAGAGTTGAACGAGCGGTACGATCCGAATTTTCCCGACACCGAAAACTACATTACCCTTTCGGCGCGCAACGCCACCGCGGACGAGCTCAACACCCGCCGCCTCGCGCAGTTGCCGACCGAGGAGTTTATGTATCTCGGGCAGCTCAGCGGCGATTTCCCGCCCACTTGCTGTCCGGCCGATCCCGCGCTCAAACTGAAGGTGGGGGCCCAGGTGATGTTCGTGAAAAACGATACCGAGCGCCGGTTCGTCAACGGCACGATCGGCAAGGTCTGCGGTTTGGACCTGCAATCGGTAGAAGTGGCCGTGCCCCGCAGCGACGGCACCGTCGAGATCATCACGGTGTCGCCCGCCGTTTGGGAAAGCCACCGCTTCAAGCTCAACGCGGCGAACGGGGCGATCGAAACGGAAACGGTGGGCACTTACAAACAAATGCCGCTGCGCTTGGCCTGGGCCGTCACCATCCACAAAAGCCAGGGCAAGACCTTCGAGCGGATGGTCATCGACCTGGGGCGGGGCGGGGCCTTCGAGCACGGACAGACCTATGTGGCGCTCAGCCGCTGCACTTCCCTGGAAGGCATCGTGCTCAAACAACGGTTGACCCACCGCGACATCCGCACGGATCCGCGCGTGGTGGAATTTTTTGCCCAAAGCCGCTGAAGGGAAAACCTCCGGGCGGCTCCGGGCGTTTAATTTTTCTTATTACCCCTTCGATCGATGTCGGCCAACCCACGCCCCATGCAACGCCGCCTGTACGACGCCCTGGTCTTCCCGGTGGCCCTCGTCGCCCTGATGACGATCGTCGAGGGCAGCAAGCATTGGGGCAGCGGAGCCCTCGACCCATACTTTGCTTGGGGGCTATTTCCGCGCAGTGTGCCCGGCCTCGTGGGCATCCTCACCGCGCCGTTGATCCACGGCGGCTGGGAGCATTTGTTTTCCAACAGCGGACCCTTGTTGGTGCTTTTCGCCATCACGCTGTACTTCTACCATCGGGTGGCGTTTGGAGCCACTATCTTGGTGTGGCTCGGTTCGGGTTTTTTGGTGTGGCTGTTCGCTTTTCAGAGCAATGCCTCGCACATCGGTTCCAGCGGCGTGGTGTACGGATTGGCGGCCTTCGTGGCAGGCAGCGGGGTTTTTCGAAAGGGCAACCTGCGGGCGACCGCGTTGGCCCTGATGGTGGTGGTCAGTTACAGCGGGATGTTCTGGAGCCTTTGGCGACAAGAGGAGGGCATCTCGTGGGAGTATCACTTTTTCGGTGCGCTGATGGGCGCGTGGGCGGCCTGGCTGTTCAGGGGAGTGGCAGAAAACTACGAGGATCCCGTGCCGGTGCGCACGGTCAGACCCGCAGCGGAACCGCGTCTCTTTTTGCCGCCCGATGTTTTCGAAAAGACCAAGCGGGAACGCTTGGAAGAAGCCGAGCGCGAGCGGCTGCTCCGGGAGCTGGCCGCCGCCCAACCGTCGGATGCTCCGTCCGTCGAGCCGCCTCGGCCGCTCACTCCATGGGAGTGGTATATCCAACAAAAAGAGCGGGAAAAAGACCTTTTTTGACACCTTTGCGCCATGAATCCTATTTTCGAAGAAAACCCGAAACTCCTTCCGGAGGTACTTGAACTCGCCCGCCGCGCCGGGGAGGCCATCTTGGCCGTATATGCCGACGAAACCGCCTTCGGCACGGCTTTCAAGGAAGACGATTCGCCCTTGACCGCGGCCGACAGCGCCGCCAACGAAATCATCTGCGCGGGATTGGCGGTTTTGGCCCCAGAGGTGCCGATCATTTCGGAAGAAAACAAGCACGAGCCTTACGAAATCCGCGCCCAATGGCGGCGCTGCTGGCTGGTGGACCCGCTGGACGGCACCCGGGAGTTTTTGAAAAGAAACGGCGATTTCACTGTCAACATCGCTTTGGTCGAAGACGGCCGGCCGATCTTCGGGGTGGTGCACACGCCGGTTTCCGGACACACCGCTTGGGGCCTCGCCGAACAAGGCGCTTGGGAGTCGGACGGCCCGGCCGATACGCCCCGATCCATGCGGGCCGCCGAATTCGCGTGGGCCGATCCGGGGCTGCGGGTGGTCTGTTCCAGTTCACACCAAACCCGCGAAACCGAGGCTTACATCGCCCGTTTCCGAGATCCGGAGACCGTTTCCCGCGGCAGTTCGCTTAAATTTCTCTTGGTGGCCTCCGGACAGGCCCATGTGTATCCGCGGATGGGGCCTACTTCGGAGTGGGACACGGCAGCCGCCCAAGCCATCGTGGAAGCCGCCGGCGGGGCGGTCCTGCACTACGAGACCAATCGCCCCCTGCAATACAACAAGGCCAGTCTGCTGAATCCTTGGTTTGTGGTGTACGGCATCGCCCAAGACTGAGGGGGGCATTTGTCCGATAACAATTTTTGACCTGAACGGACAATACCCGTTCGGGTTGCCCTGTTTTGGCCTCGATCGCGCGCAGGTCGAGCGGGCTCCAGCGCACATCGGCACATAGAGAAGATTTTTCGAATGGGGTTTTATGGAAAATATATCGCCGATTTTATTATTTTTTTAAGAAAAAAATACTGAAAAATATATTTTATGCCAATTAAATACAATAACTCAAATACCCTCGCGTTACAGGGGAAATGCAAGTTGAAAGCGCCGACAACCGGTCGTATTTTTTTCACCAATTTCAAACTGACATGAAAACCCTCTTTTTGAAAGCCTTTTCGGTCTTGATCCTGACGTTGATTTTTCAAGGGCAACTTTTCGCACAGGAGGCCAAGCCGCCCTGTCCCGATCTGGAGGAGTTCAAGGCTTCTCAGCCGCAACTTTCGCAGCCCCCCAATCCCGGTCGCAAGGACATATATGTCCGCAAGCATCTGGAGCAGCGCCGGCCCATGGCCTACGACCACCTGGAGGAAAGGGACATTATCTGGGAAAAGCGCATCACCCGAGTGATCGACATCCGCGAGCAGATCAACAATCCTTTTGCCTATCCGTCGCGCCCGTTCGCAGCGGTGCTGGTGGACGCGGCCTTGAACGGCGATGTACCCATCTATTGGCCCGACGATGAGTTGCGCGAAGATCGTTTCACCGAGGTGATGCCCATCGAGGACCTGCAAAAAAAGATCCGGAGGACCGATACTTTACCGGCATTCGATCAATATGGCGATATCAAGTACGATTGCTACGGCAACATGATGATAATGGTATTGTATGAAGAGTTCAATCCCGAGAGTGTAAACCGTTTCCGCATCGAGGAGGTTTGGTACATGGACAAGGAGAGCGGTCGTTTGGGCGTGCGCATCGTGGGAATCGCTCCCCTGATGGAGGTGATGGACTACTCGACGGGGAATGTTTTGGGCGAAGGGCCGATTTTTTGGATGTACTACCCCGAAACGCGTGATTTCCTCTCGAGAAACCGGGCTTTCAATTCGGCCAGCGATGTGGATGTGATGTCGTGGGAGGACATCTTCGAGATGCGGCTGTTTTCCAGCTACATCACCAAAGACAGCAATGTGCGCGACGAACGCATCAAGGACCGTTTCTCCGGCATGGAGATCCTGTACGAATCCGACAGGATCCATCAGGGTATCTTCTCGATGGAGCAGAGTTCCTGGCAGCATTGACGGATTGCTTTCCCAACAAAAACGCCGTACGGAGACCGTACGGCGTTTTTGTTTGCGGGGCAAAAAATGTGTTCAGGACGGCCGTCTTTGTCGGATGGCTTCGTACAGGGCCATTCCTGCTGCCACCGACACATTGAAGGATTCGATTTTGCCGAGCATGGGCACGAAAAAGCGGCCGTCGGCCAATCGGAGCAGATTGCGTTGGATGCCTTCTCCCTCGGCGCCGAAGAGCAGTCCGCTGGGGCCGGAAAAATCGGTTTCGTAGAGCGGTTTACCGTTGCCCATTTCGGAGGCGAAAACGGAAATGCCGTGGGTCTGCAGGGTTTCCACGGCCACGTGCATGGAGGTGGCGCGACAGACGGGCAGCCAGTTCAGTGCGCCGGCGGATGCTTTCATGGCATCGGGGCCTAGGGTGGCGGCTCCTCTGTGAGGCACCACGAGGGCGTGCGCACCGAAGCCTTCGGCGGTTCGGGCGATGGCGCCCACATTGCGCACATCGGTGACGCCGTCCAGCAGCACGATCAGCGGGGTCTCGCCGCGTTCGAATATGGCGGGCAGCACTTCTTCCAGCAATCGGTACGCCACGGAGGCCACCACGGCGACGACTCCTTGGTGGTTGCCCCGGCAAAGGAAGTTGAGCCGTTCGGGCGGCACGGGCTGCA
>JBEIJQ010000034.1:0-22182 GCA_040380145.1 Lewinellaceae bacterium
CGCACAGGAATTCGTGGCGCTGATGGGACCCTCCGGCTGCGGAAAATCCACCCTGCTGAAATGCCTCAACGGCGACAATCCAGCCTCCAAGGGCGAAGTGTTCATCCACGGGCACAACCTCGCCGAGGATTTTTCCTACCTCAAACGGTACATCGGCTACGTACCGCAAGACGACATCGTGCACCGCGACCTGAGCGTGGACAAGACCCTCTACTACGCCGCCAAACTCCGCCTCGACGCCGATGTGAGCGAAGAGGACATTTGGAAAAAAATCGAAGAAGTCCTCTCCAAACTCAATATCAACGATACCAAGATCCGGGGCAACAAGGTCCGCGAACTGTCGGGCGGGCAGCGCAAACGGGTCTCCATCGCCGTCGAACTGCTCAGCGAACCCTCCATCCTGTTCCTCGACGAACCCACCTCGCCACTCGACCCGGAAACCATCGAGGAATTCCTCAACTCCATCCGAAAACTCGTGGACAGCGGGATGACCGTCATCATGGTGACGCACAAACCCGAAGACCTCAATTATGTGGACAAGGTCATCTTCCTCTCCACCAAAGGATATATGACCTACTATGGCGACAAGGACGCTTTCTTGACGCACTTCAACAAGAAGAACATCATCGAGGTGTATTCTTTGTTGTCGAAAAAAGAAAACGGGATCGAATGGAACAAGCGCTGGCGCTCCAACCACTCGGAGGAGCCGTCGCAGTTCATCAGCCCCGAAAAATTGCCCGACCGCAAGGAAGGATCTATGTTGCGCCAATACTGGTGGCTTTGCCGGCGGTATCTCAACATCAAGCTCAACGACCAGGGGAATATGGCCCTGCTGTTCGCCCAACCGATCGTGATCGCGGTCCTGATCGGGTTCATTTTCGACAAGCTGCAGCTGGGTGTGCTGTTCATGATGGCCATTTCGGCCGTTTGGTTCGGGGTGAGCAACGCCGCCAAGGAAATCGTGGAGGAACAGGCGATCTACAAGCGCGAACGGATGTTCAACATGAGCATTTTCACCTACCTGTTCTCCAAGATCACGATTTTGGCCATCATAGCCTTCACCCAGGTACTGCTCTTCGTCGGCATCGCGTACAGCTTTTACCATTTTAACGCCGGAACGTATGTCAACGACGGGGTCGAATACCTGATCGAATTCCGGACTTTTTGGCCCAATGTCGGCTTCATGTTCTTCCTGTCGGTATCGGCCACGATGATCGGCCTGCAACTGTCGGCCCTGTTCAGCAACACCGAAAAAGTGATGACGGTGGTGCCCATCGCCCTGATCCCGCAGATCATGCTGGCGGGCGTGGTGGCCAGCATCGACAACCCCATCAAAGAAGGACTCAGTTACCTGACCCTCGGCCGCTGGGGCACGGAAGGGCTCTGCCGCCTGCAGGACGCACACACCGACAAAGATATTTACGACAAAGTCTATAAATTCGGCACGGACGAGGTCCAAGAAGAAAAAAAGGAACGCGCCAGCGTTTTCATGCAGGCACCCGCGCGCCACGACACCACGGCTTCCATGGTCATCGAGATGAAAAATCCCTTGACAGGCGAAACGGAAAAAAAGAAAAAGGAAATCGAGCTCAAGAACCAGCCCAAGGACGAAATCGAGTTCCGCCCGACCGAAGCCCTGCCGGCATTGAAATTCTACGGCGACGACAGCAAGTGCACCTTGCAGTTGTTCAACAGTTTTTCCCGCAACCTGCTCGTCATCGGATTGTTGGACCTGCTCTTTTTCATCGGTATTTTCGCTTCGCTGAAAAAGAAGGACAGCCTGTAAAAGCCGCTCTTTTCGGGCATATTTTTTTTGGGCGGGGAAAGCCGGTACAGCGGCTTTCTTTCGTCTGTCGGCAGTTTTTTTTCCGAAAAAAAGGGCGGACTGGGATTTTTTCCGAAAAAAATCCCGTCCCCGCCGCATCCCACGGCACCCGATCGGGTAGGGCCCAAAAGTCCGAAAACCTTGTTTTTTTGGCCTCCGCGCCCTCAAACCCCCAAAATCGCGAAAAAACGGTTTTTTTTGCACTCGAATCATCAAACGAACAGTCCGTATGTCCAAAAACCTCCTCATCGTAGAATCGCCCGCCAAGGCCAAGACCATCGAAAAAATCTTGGGCAAGGACTTCACCGTGAAATCCTCGTACGGACACGTGCGCGATCTCGACAGAGAGGGCAAAAACAAAATGGCCATCGACATCGCCAACGGTTTCCGGCCGCATTATGTGGTCACGCCCGACAAGGCAAAAGTGGTGCGCGAGCTCAAGGACCTGGCCGCCAAGGCCGAAGAGGTTTGGTTGGCCACGGACGAAGACCGCGAGGGAGAGGCCATCAGCTGGCACTTGGCCGAGGTGCTCAATCTCGACATAGCGCGCACCAAGCGCATCGTTTTCCGCGAGATCACCAAGCCCGCCATCACCAAGGCCGTGCAGACCCCGCGGACCATCGACATCAACCTCGTGAACGCCCAGCAGGCCCGCCGCGTGCTCGACCGCTTGGTGGGTTTCGAACTGTCGGAACTCCTGTGGAAAAAGGTCAAAGGCCAACTTTCCGCCGGGCGAGTGCAGTCGGTGGCGGTCAAACTGGTGGTGGAACGCGAGCGCGATATCCAAAACTTCAAGGCCGAGGCATACTTCAAGATCACGGCCGTTTTCGAAGTGAAGAACGGACAGGGCAAAACCGTTTCTTTCCGTGCGGCCGGCCCCGAGCGCTTCGACAAAGAGGGCGACGCCGAGGATTTCCTCCGCCGTTGCAACGGCGCGACCTTTTCAGTGGACGATATCCGAGTGTCGCCGACCAAGCGCAAGCCCGCAGCACCCTTCACCACCTCGACCCTGCAACAGGAGGCCGGCCGCAAGCTCGGCTTCTCGGTCAACCGGACCATGGGCGTGGCCCAGCGCCTCTACGAAGCCGGCCACATCAGCTATATGCGGACCGACTCGACCAACCTGTCGGAAACCGCCCTCACAGCCATCGCCGCGGCCATCGAGCAGAACTACGGCCAGCGATATGTGCAGACCCGCCGGTTCAAGACCAACAAGGCCGGTGCCCAAGAGGCCCACGAAGCCATCCGACCCACCTACATCGAAAACCTCACCGCCGGTACCGACCGCGACGAACAGCGCCTCTACGAACTGATCTGGAAACGCACCATCGCCAGCCAAATGGCCGATGCCGAACTGGAAAAGACCGTGGTGGACATCGCCATTTCCACCGTCCGCGACGCCAAACTGGTGGCCGAGGGCGAAGTGCTGCGCTTCGACGGCTTCCTGAAAGTCTATCTGGAATCCACCGACGACGACGAGGACGAAGAACAGGCCGTGCTGCCCCCCATGACCAAAGGCCAAGTGCTCGACCTGCGCGAAATGAGCGCCACGGAGCGGTTCACCCGCCCCCCGGCCCGCTTCTCGGAGCCCAGTTTGGTGAAAAAACTCGAAGAACTGGGCATCGGCCGCCCTTCGACCTACGCCCCCACCATCACCAAGATCATGGAGGAAACCCGGGGCTATGTGCGCAAGGAAAACCGCGACGGAACCGTCCGACCTTACCGCGTGCTCACCCTGAAAAGCGGAGAAATCGCCAAACGCAGCGACAAAGAGACCGTGGGCCAAGAGAAAAACAAACTCTTCGCCACCGATATGGGCTTCCTCGTGGTGGACTTCTTGGACGAGCATTTCAAGAAAATCATGGACTACGGCTTCACCGCCGGCGTAGAGGACGAACTCGACCGCATCGCCGAGGGCAAAGTCCAGTGGGCCAAGTTCTTGGACACCTTCTACGGTCCCTTCCACCAGGATGTGGAAAAAACGCTCCGCGAGTCGGAGCGCGTCAGCGGGGAGCGCATCCTCGGCAAAGACCCCAAATCCGGCCGCACCGTGCTGGTGCGCATGAGCCGCCTCGGCAAACCCGTCGCCCAGATCGGCAAACCCGACGAACTCGCCGAAAAAGAAACTCCCCGATACGGCAACCTGAAACCCGGGCAAAACATCGAGACCATTTCGCTCGAAGAAGCCCTGAGCTGCTTCGATCTGCCCAAAACCCTCGGCGAGCACGACGGCCAGGAAATCGTGGTCGGCGCCGGCAAGTTCGGCCCCTATGTCAAGTTCGGCTCCTCCTTCATCTCCCTGCCCAAGGGCGAAGACCCGCACGAAGTGACCCTGGAACGCGCACTCGCCATCGTCGAGGACAAGCGCCGGGCCGACGCACCCATCGGCCATTTCGAGGGCAAGCCCATCACCAAAGGCTCCGGCCGGTTCGGACCTTTCGTGAAGTGGGACGATCTGTATGTCAACATCCCCAAAGGCTCCGGTTTCACGATCCAAACGATCACCGAAGAAGGCGCCATCGAACTCATCCGATCCAAGCGCGAAAAGGAAAGCAACAAGTTCCTCCTACGCTGGGAAGAGGAAAACATCTCGGTGGAAATCGGCCGCTGGGGCCCCTTCATCCGGGTGGGCAAACAAATGTTCCGCCTCCCGCCGGGCTTCGACGGCAAACGCATGACCGCCGAAGAGGCCGCCAACATCAGTCTCGCCGAAGTGAAAAGAGCCATCGCCGAACAGGGCGGGGCCACTACCACTACCGGCAAAACCGGCACGACCAACGGAAAGGGCGGAAAGAAGAAGTGAGCGCGACCGATGCTCAGAGGTTCATAGAGGCCCTCGGAAATTTATTTGCCGGAAAAAGGAAATCTATCCGTTCGCAACGCTGCTGCGCAGCACCGACAGCCCGCCCAGAAAAGCCTCCAGGGCATCCCCGGCGGCCAGTTGGCCCACGCCGGCGGGCGTGCCCGTGAACACCATGTCGCCCGGCTCCAAGGTGAAAAATCCGGAGGCGTAGGCCAGCAGATCGTTGCAGGCGTGGATCATTTGCCGCGTGTCGCCCAACTGCACGGGAACGCCGTTTTTGCGCAGTTCGAAGCGGAAATGCCCCTCGGCATCGGCCACCTCGCGACGGTCGTGGAATTGCCCCAGCACGGCGGAGCCGTCGAAACCCTTGGCGATTTCCCAGGGGTGGCCCTTGGATTTGAGCCGGTCTTGGAGGTCGCGGGCCGTGAGGTCGAGGCCCACGGTGACCCGTTGCCAAGCGCGGTCGGCCTCTTCGGCCGTGGCGTTGCACAGCGGTCGTTCGATGAACAGCACCAGTTCGGCCTCGTAGTGCACATTTTGCGAGAAGGCGGGCAGCGCGAAGGTGCCGGCCGTGCCGGTGTGCAGCGCCGTGGAGGGCTTTAGGAACAGCATCGGCGCCTCGGGGATCTCGTTGCCGAGCTCTCGGGCGTGATCGGCGTAATTGCGGCCTACGCAAACGAATTTCATGGGACAAAAGGGGTTTGGTTCGGGAAAAGGCTCTCGGGCAAAATTAGGCTTTGTATGGGCAAAAGCCTAATTTTGTTGCTCCACCAATGCCGTTCCCATGCCCCCGTTGACCATCCGCGCCGCCCGACCGCTCCTTTTCGGTTTTCTGTTGTTTTGGGCCACGGGACTGTCGGCCCAGGAGAAGCCGAAAAAGTGGAAACTCGCCGATCTTTCGATTTGGGCGGGCACGAGTTTCGGCGAGGCACCTACCAAATTGGGCGACTACTACGATTTTCTGCGCGACACCTCCCTGTTGGTGGCCCCCGCGCTGAACGATTTCCGGGCCGGCTGTTCGCCCTATTGCTATCTGTTCGATGCCCCGGCGATTTATGTCGGCTTCGTAGTGGGCCGCCATCCGTTGTTGCCCGACGGAAAAGGCTACAGCGACCGCAGCGAGTGGCGTATCGGCGGCGGCGTACAGTTCCGCTCACAGGTACTGGGGTTCCAGCACGAAACACCGGGAACGGGCGACACCTTGGCCTTTGCCTCGGTCAGTTACCGCTTGGTGCAGTTCGAGCCGTCTTTCGAGAGCAGCTGGTTGTTTTTGACCGACCCCCGTCGAAAAATCGTGGCCTACGGCGGCGGCGGTTTTCGGCTCGGCGTGCCGGTGGTCACGCGCGTGGACGAGGTGATCCAGAACGGAACGGCGCTCGTCACGGAAAGGCAGCCCTACCGCTACATTTACGCCGTGGACGAAACCTATCAGGGCATCCGCACCGCGCAACCCGTTTACCTCCGGCTGTACCTGCCCGCGGGAGTGCGATTCCGATTGGGCAAAAACCTGCAGCTGTGCCTCGAGGTCAACGCGGGATTCAGTTACCGCCATCTTTTCCCCGGAGGGGGCCGCCCTTCCTATTTTTTGGCCGGAATGCTCGGCATCCGTTCCCGCTTCGGGCGTTGAGCGGAGCGGAACCGGCCCTTCGGTCCGTCGATTTTTTTCCCAAAAAACAAAAAAGGACATTCACCAAAGCGAAATTCCGCAAAACACCGCGTTATATTTGCCCTGAACCGCCCTGGGGGGATTGTCCCCCCGCTGCAATTCCGTTTTCCATGAAAGCACTTATCCCGGTGGCCGGTGCCGGCACCAGACTCAGACCGCACACTTTCACCCAGCCCAAACCGCTGATCCCGGTGGCCGGCAAGCCGATCATCGCGTTCATCCTCGACCAGTTGCTGGCGGTGGGAATCAACGAATTCGTGTTCGTAATCGGTTATCTGGGCGAAAAAATCGAAGAGTATGTGGAGCAGAACTATCCGCATGTCAAGGCCACCTTCGTGCACCAGCACGAACGGATGGGGCTCGGCCACGCGGTGTTGTTGTCGGAAGAGGCGATCAAAGGTTCCGACGAAGTGTTCATCGTCTTGGGCGACACGATTTTCGACACCGATCTGAAGGCGATGCTCGAAATGCCGGAGTCCTGCATCGGGCTGAAAAAAGTGGACGACCCCCGCAAATTCGGCGTGGCCGAGCTCGACGAGGCCGGTTTCGTGCGTTCGCTGGTCGAAAAACCCAAGATCCCCAAATCCAACCTCGCCATCGTGGGCCTCTACAAGATCAAAGAGGTGGGAGCCCTTATGGAGGCGATCAAATACAACATCCGGCACAACATCCGCACCGTGGACGAGTTCCAGCTCACCGATGCCCTGATGCGGATGGTCGAACAGGGCGTGCGCATCAAATCGTTCCCGGTCAACAACTGGTTCGACTGCGGCCGAAAAGAAATCCTCTTGGAAACCAACGCGATGCTGCTCAAGCGCTCCGCCACCGGGGAACCGTTGCCGACGACGGGCAACACGATCTTCATCCCACCGGTTTTTTTGGGGAAAAACTGCGATATCCGCAACGCCATCATCGGCCCCAATGTGACAGTGGGCGACAACGCCACCATCGTTTCCTCGATCGTGAAAAACTCCATCATCGGCAGCTACTCCTCGCTCGAGGAAGTGGTGCTGCACAAATCCGTCATCGGCAGCGACGCCGTGGTGAAAGGCCTCAGCCAATCGCTCAACATCGGCGACAACACGGAAATCGATTTTGGATGAACCTGTGGACCACCAATGTTCGTCCCTAGCATATTGGGCGGTTTCGCCGCTTGCATTATTTTTGTAAAAACAACCACATGCGCATAGATCGGCTCCGGCTGAAAAATTTCCCTCCCTCGGCCGGCCGTGATTTCCGTTATCTGCTGCGCCGGGAGGCTTATGCATTGGCCCTGCGTTCGCTCGACAATTGGAAGCAACGGCCGGAACCCGAAATGGCCGCCCAGATCGGCATAACGGCCCTGGGTGGATTTTACAGTATCTGGACACAGGTTTTTGCCGATGAACCGGAAGTGCTCGGGGCCATAAACCGCGAATATGCCCGCCACGGCACCTCACTTCCCCAAATAGAAGCCGACACGGGCCTGCCCATAAAAAGGAAGGGCGGCATTTTCTGATCGAGCCATTTTTCCACTATGTCTTATTCCCCCGAATCCCTCACCGCCCAGATCGGCCTCTTCGCCGAAAAACTCCTCTCTCCCGCTTTCGGACCAGAGGAAAACCGCGAGCTCACGGTGCTGAAAAACGAGATCTACTCGGGTTTCAAAACCATCCGTTTTCCCACCAAAGAGGAAAAGGACGCGGCCTGGCAGGTTTTCCAAACACACCTCGAAGCGCTCCGCGCCAAACAGGACAAACTCCAAGAAGGCTATCGGCAGTTCGCCCGCGATGCCGACGACCGCCTCGACCTACTCGAAAAACTGCTCGAAGCGAAACCGGATTCCGCAGAGGGCTTCCGGGCCGTCCGGGAGGCTTTTTCCGAAACGGACGCTTTTTTCCGCCAGCCCCTTTGGCCCGGCAAAGAAGAACGGGAAGCGGCCTGGACGGAGTTCCGCCTCCTGCGCGACCGGCTCCGCGCCGACGAAGACGCTTTTTACGCCCACCAACGCGAACATTCCCACCAGAAAAAACAGGGCGAATGGCGCCGCAAACAGCTCGATTTCCTGCGCATACTGGAAGAAAAACTGTTCGGACAAAAAGTTTTCAAGGAAAAAGTCCTGCTGCGCGAGCCCCAGCACCGCGAATACATCGGCAAGCTCGAAATGCGCATCGAAAACCAAATGGAGTTTCTCGAACGGATCAGCGCCCAACGGGAGGAACTGCTGCAGAAAATGTCCACAGCTGATTCGCCCATCTATCGGGCCCGCCTGGCCGATTGGATCCTGGAAAAAGAATCCAAAATCGCCGAGATCAACCGCGAAATAACCCGGATCCGGGAAAAAATCGCCGCCGTGGAAGTGGACATTTCCCTCATCCCGCTCAAAGCGGAAGAAGTGGACCAAAGCATCAACGATCTCGAAGCCAAAATCGCCGAGGTCAAACACCAGTTGGAACAAGACGCCAACTCCTGACCTCCGACCGACGCGCCCTCAGTCCGTCCCCCGCATCAGGTGGATGTAGCCGCTCAGCAGTTCGGGCAGGGCCACCGGGCCTACGAGGCGTTGTTCGCGCACCCGACAAGTGTAGTAGTACACTCCCTCGGCCAGGGCTTTGCCCGTGTTTTGGTCGGTGCCGTCCCAGCCGAGCGCGGGATCGGAGGTCTCCCACACGAGCTCGCCCCAACGGTTGAACACCTTGAAATCCACCTCGGCAATGAAACGCAGCGGCCGGAAAGGCACGAAACGCTCGTTGGCACCGTCGCCGTTGGGCGTGAACACATTGGGCAGACGGTACAGCGGACAGTTGTCCACGCAAACCGTGTCGACCGGCAGGCTTTCGTTGCCGCCCGACGGCACGGGCCCCTGTGCCAGATCCACCGAGTCGACGGCGGTCACATAGTAGCACCCCGCCAAGTTGCCGATGGACGGCAGGTGCTGCAGGATATATTCCTCGCCGCGCAGCACGAAACCGATGGGTTGGAAAACAGAATCTTGCGGCGGAGCGTAATACACGTTGTAGCGGGCAATATCCGCTCCGCAAGCCTCCGGCTCCGACCAGGCCACGAGGTTGCGCAAAGCATCCTCCGGCGTGGAGGTGTCGGTACTGTCGCAGCCCTGCACCCAGAAATCGGGCGGACAGGGCGGCACATTGTCGCGCGGGATGCCACAGGCTTCTTGGGAGCGGTTGAACAGCGGCGACAGGATGCCCGAAATGTTGTACGAACCTTCGGTCCGCACATAGTAGCAGTAGGTTTCGCCGTTGGTCAGGCCCTCGTCGAGGTAAATGGTGTCGGCGGTGGTGGCCAGCAGCGAAAACGAACCGGCGCCAGGGTCGCGTCGGAAAATTTCATAGCGGTAATTCCCCCAGGGCACCTGGTAACGCCACGACAGGCGGTTGGCATTGTCGGTCGGCGCCACGGTCAGGAAAACGGACGACGCAGTGAAGGTTTCGCCCAGCAGCACCGTGTCTTGGACATAGAAGGCCAAACGATAGTTGTGCGGTTGCGCAAAAGTGTTCAGCCCCGCATCGTTGAACGAAGTGTCGTTGGCCGTGAGAAAATACGGGGAAGAAAACTGGGCCACCGGGGTGTTCGCTCCCGCAAATCCGACCGCCCGCGAAAGGACATAGCGGTAAGGGCCGGGATTCAGCAAGGTGTCCAGATCGGCGGCACGGGGCTTGGACCACTGCACGAAAACCGTTCCGGCGGCCGGATCGGTGGCCGTTACATCCACATTCGTGAGCAAGGGCACGTCCCGGGCGGTCTGGACGCACAATTGCTCGGAGGGCAGCCCGCTCACAGGGTTGTACGGGAAACCGCCCGCGCTCAAGGGCGCAAACTCGCCCTGTACGGCGTAGGTGTACAAAGATCCGCGCTGGATGGTATTGTCCACAAAGCAATAACGGCCGTTCGGCGAAACCTGCGTGACATTGTTGACAGAGATCCGGGTATAGCCCAGCGCAAACAGGCTGGGATTGCATTGGTCGGGCGGGAGGGGCGCACAAAAATCTTTTCGCCAAACGGTGAAGCCCCGGAAAAGGCCGCTGCCCTCGCACACATAGGGCGCGTCCCAGCACAGTTCGACCTGTCCGCTGGCGGGAGTGGCCGTTAAGCCCTGTGGCGGCGGCCCCAGCACCTTGATGCGCGTGATATCGAATCGGGGCAGCCCCGTGGTGTCCTGAAAATCGTCCTGGGCCTTGAACGCCACTTGGTAATACTGATCTTGGATGTGGTCGCAAACGGTCTGCCAGCGGAACAGCACCTGGGCCGGGTTGCCTGGATTGGTGAAATCGAGCAGCACGGCCGGACTGCCGTTGACCTCGAACGGGCCGCCCGTCGCGGAGATCTCCACCACGTCCCCGGCGTCCGCATCGGAAGCGTTGACGGTGAACTCCACCAGATCGCCGGCCACCACGCAACGGTCGGGCGGCGCTTGGATGGTCGGCGGATTGTCGTTGCAGCTCAGGATCAAGACCTGCATGTCGCGCAGGATCGTGCCCACCAACGCCCCGTTGCGGTAAGATTTCACGAGGATCCCGATGTTGTATTCGCCGGCGCGTTGCGGGGCGTTCCAAGTGAACAGGCCGGTGATGGGGTCGAAAGTGTAGGTGTTGTTGGCCCCAGGAGCGACCTGATCGACGAACACATAGTTGGGCACTGGGCTGTTGATGGATTGCAGCGGCGAAGCCAATTCGTAGGCGATGCTGTCGCCGTCGGGATCAAAGGCGTTGGGCGTATGCTGGAAGATCTTGCCCACGCAGCCGATGTCCACCGGCGGCTGGAGCAGGACCGGCGAACTGTTGGGCCCTTGGAACTGCAAGTTGAGGAAGCGTACTTCGGTCTGCAGAAAAAACTGCACTTGGTCGGAAAAAGGGAAATTGACGTTCAGGATACCGCCGTTGCGGTTGGGGTCCACCATCGAAACATAGTACACGCCGTTGCCGGGATAGGTGTGCACGGCCACGTATTGGTTGAACTTGGTGTCGTTCTGCAGGATGATCTCCACGGAACGCGCGGCGGTGGTGCTGGTGCCGTCGCCCCAGAAAAAGGTCAGGCTGTCGCGGTCGGCGGCGATGCTGCTGGCTTTGGTGTATGTGGTGATCGTTGCCCGGATGGTGAGGGGGCCGATCTGCTCGTAGGTGATCTCCCCGGCCCGGTTGTGGGTGGCGCCCAGCAAACAGGGTATCAGGAGTGCCGCAAGAAATGGGAATAAGCGCATAAAAATAGTTCGAGGTCGCTCTCTGTGGCTCCAAAAGTAAGGACTTTTCGGAGAGGTTTGGGGGGCTTGGGCCTGCCCGTTCGGGGCAATGCCCTCAAGGGGAAATGTTTTTTTCGGGCGGCTGTTTTCCTTTTTTTCTGGAAAAAAAGGAAAACAGCCGTTAAAAACCACCCCGGGATAGGGGAAGCCTCCCCGCTCCGTGTCAATCCTTGTGCAAATATCGCTAAATTTGCGGCCCCGGAAGGGGTGCCCATCTTTTCAACCATTTGCAACACGATACCTCATGCAATACGACGTCGTCATCATCGGCTCCGGCCCCGGCGGTTATGTGGCCGCCATCCGCTGTGCCCAGCTCGGTCTCAAAACGGCCATTGTGGAGCGCTACCCCAGCCTCGGCGGTACCTGTCTCAATGTGGGCTGCATCCCCTCCAAGGCCCTGCTCGACTCCTCGGAGCATTACCACGCGGCCAAGGAGCGTTTCTCCGAGCACGGGATCGACGTGCAGGGCCCTATCAAGGTCAACATGTCCCAGATGATCGCCCGCAAAAACGATGTCGTTTCGCAGACCAACAAGGGCGTGGCTTTTTTGATGAAGAAAAACAAAGTGGAAGTTTTCTACGGCCACGGGTCTTTTGCCGACAAAAACACCGTCAAAGTGGCCCTCAACGACGGCGGCGAGGCGGTGCTTTCCACCAAGAACGCCATCATCGCCACCGGTTCCAAGCCCATCGTGCCGGAGGCTTTCAACTACGACAAGCAGCGGGTTATCACTTCCACCGAAGCCCTCAACCTGACCGAGGTGCCCAAGCGGATGGTCATCATCGGGGCCGGGGTCATCGGCCTTGAGCTGGGTTCGGTGTACGGCCGCCTCGGCACCGAGATCGAAGTGGTGGAGTTCGCCGACCGCGCCATCGCCTCGATGGACGGCGATTGCGGCAAAGAACTGGCCCGTTCCCTGCAAAAACTCGGTTTCAAGTTCCACTTCAAGCACGCCGTCCAGTCGGTCACCTCCGACGGCAAGAGCATCCGCCTCGTCGCCGAGGCGCGCGAGGGCGGCAAGCAGCTCGTCATCGACGCCGATTATTGCCTCGTGGCCATTGGCCGCCGTCCCTACACCGACAATCTCGGCCTCGAAAACGCCGGGGTGCAGAAAGACGACCGCGGCCGCATAGCGGTGGACGGCCACCTGCAGACCAATGTGCCCGGCATCTACGCCATCGGCGATGTGGTCCGCGGCGCGATGCTGGCCCACAAGGCCGAAGAAGAGGGCGTTTTCGTGGCCGAAGTGCTGGCCGGACAAAAGCCCCACATCGATTACAATCTGATCCCCGGAGTGGTCTATACTTGGCCGGAAGTGGCCGCTGTGGGCAAGACCGAGGAAGAACTCAAGGCCGCCGGCGTTCCCTACAAAGAAGGCAAATTCCCCTTCAAGGCCCTGGGACGCGCCCGCGCCAGCATGGACACCGACGGAATGGTCAAGATCCTCTCCCACCGCGACACCGACGAAGTGCTGGGCGTCCACATGGTGGGCCCCCGCGTGGCCGATGTCATCGCCGAGGCCGTGGTGGCGATGGAATTCCGCGCCTCCGCCGAAGACCTTGCCCGCATCAGCCACGCACACCCCACCTACACTGAGGCCGTCAAGGAAGCGGCATTGGCCGCCACCGCCAACCGAGCCCTCCACATTTGAGCACCGGCCGGGCCCATCCCGGCACCCGTCGAGCGTTTGTTTTTCTTTTTTTTTTCAGACCATGATCTTCATCCATCCACACCTTGTACAAAAAGCCCGTCGCATCAAGCTGCTCCTCACGGACTGTGACGGGGTGCTGACCGACGCGGGGGTGTATTATTCCGCTGAGGGCGAACAGCTCAAACGCTTTTCGATCCGCGACGGGATGGGCGTGGAACGCCTGCGCGAAATCTGCCAGGTGGAAACGGGCATCATGACCGGCGAAACCTCCGGATCGGTGGCCAAACGCGCCGAAAAACTCCGCTTGTCGCACCTTTACCTCGGCATCAAGGACAAAGCCTCCAAGCTGCGCGAGATCATCGAGGCCACCCACCTCCACCACGACGAGATCGCCTATATCGGAGACGATGTCAACGACTTGGGCATCATCCGCCAAGTGGGCCTCAGCGCCTGCCCCTCAGACGCCATGATCGAAGTACGCCGCGTCGTGGACTACACCTGCCACCTGTCCGGCGGACACGGGGCTTTCCGCGAATTCGCGGAACTCATCCTCGCCGGCAAAATGATCGATTATCCCGAAACCATTTTTTCCAAATAATTTTTCCATGATCCAACTGTCCAACGGCCGTATGATCGGTCCCGGCCAACCGGTTTTCATCATCGCCGAGATCGGCATCAACCACAACGGCTCCTTGGATATCGCCAAAAGCCTCATCGACAAAGCCGTCGAATGCGGTTGCGATGCCGTCAAGTTCCAAAAGCGCACGCCCGAGCTCTGCGTACCCCTCGACCAGCGCGACATAGAGCGCGACACGCCCTGGGGCCGCATAACCTACATGGAATACCGCTACAAGGTGGAGTTCGAAGAAAAGGAATACGCCGAGATCGACGAACATTGCCGCAAAAAAGGCATTTTCTGGTTCGCCTCCCCTTGGGACGAGGGCGCCGTGGATTTCCTGCAGAAATTCAAAGTGCCCATGTACAAGACCGCCTCGGCCTCTTTGACCGACTATCCGCTGCTCGAGCGCATCCGCGCCACGGGAATCCCCCTGATGATGTCCACGGGCATGTCCACCTGGGAGGAAATCGAAGAAGCGGTGGCTGTCACGGGTACCCAAGACCTGATGCTGGCCCACGCCACTTCGGCGTACCCCTGTGAGCCCACCGAACTGAATCTCCAGGTGATCCGCACCCTGATGAGCCGTTTCCCCGAGGTGCCCATCGGCTACTCCGGACACGAAACGGGCCTCGCGACGACCCTCGCCGCCGTGGCCGTAGGCGCCACTTTCGTGGAGCGCCACTTCACGCTCGACCGCGCCATGTGGGGCTCCGACCAAGCGGCTTCCGTTGAGCCCGGCGGCATGGGCAAGCTCGTGCGCGACATCCGCGATGTCGAGATCGCGCTCGGAGACGGCATCAAAAAATTGTACCCGAGCGAAATGGGTCCCCGCAAAAAATTGCGCCGCGTGCAATAAACCCCGACATTTGTACCGCCATCCGATCTGCCCATGAACGCCTATCTCGTCGCCACTACCACCGGAATCATCGTCCTCAGCGCCGTCACTTTTTCCATTTGGGAAAGGTTCCGGCCCTACACGCCCGGCAAAAAACTTTTCCGGGAAGGATTTTGGCTGGATTTCGTTTGGTACACGCTGATACAGAGCTATTTTCTGGGGATCCTGATCTTTGAGTACATCATCGCCCCGGCGGAACACGCGCTGGGGCTGGCCGAACAGGGTCTCATTTCCCACTGGCCGATGTGGGCGCTGGTGTTGTTTTTCTTTTTCACCCACGATTTTTACATCTACTGGTTCCACCGCGCCCAGCACCACAACAAGATCCTGTGGCGCACCCACGAGGCGCACCACAGCGTCCAGACCTGCGATTGGCTGGCCGGTTCGCGCTCCCATATCTTGGAGATCATCATCAACCAGACGATCGAGTTCGCGCCCATCGTGCTGCTGCTCGATACCAAGACGGCGGCCATCATGATCCCCGTCAAAGGGGCCATAGACGCGGTCTGGGGAATGTTCATCCACTCCAATGTGGACGTGCGCCTCGGCAAACTGGGATACATCATCAACGGTCCGGAAATGCACCAGTGGCACCACGCCGAACACAAGGATGTGTACTACGCCAACTACGGCACCAAGTTGGCCGTTTGGGACTATCTCTTCGGAACGGCCTACAACCCCCATCTGAAAGCCACGCTGTTCGGCCTCCCCTACGCGTTCCCCAAGGATTACTTCGCCCAGCATGTGTTCGCTTTTTGGCGCTTCGATGTGGCCAAACTCGAAAGCCATCCGTTGTACGCCCGATACGACAACCTGCGGGTGGATCTGTTGAACGCCCTGGGCCGTTGGTTCAGAACAAAAGGCCCCGAGCGCTACTCGATCATGCCTCCGGAAACGGACGAAACGCCGCGGCCCGAACCGGCGGAGGAATTGCGGCAAACGGTCTGAGCCGGACGGGTCCGTCAACCGCAGCCGCTTTTGTTTGTTTTCCTTTTCGATTCGTATCTTCGACCCATACACCAGCGACTGCCCTCCGTATGACCGCCCGCACACTGATCGCCGATATCCCGCCCCTGACGCCCTACGATTCCGTGGAGATGGCAAAGGACTGGATGCTCGACTACCATGTCCGCCATTTGCCCGTGGTGGATACGGGCATTTTGCTCGGCATCGTTACCGAAGAACAGTGCTGGGACGCGGAAACCCAAGAGCAAACGCTCCAGCAGGCCGGGTTTTCCGAGCGATTGGTCGCCGTCCACGAAGGCCAACACCTGTTCGAAGCCCTGCGCCTGTTCGGCGAATACCACCTGACCACGCTGCCCGTGCTCAACGCCGAAGGACGCTACATCGGCCTGATCACGCTCGACAGCCTCCTGCGCGGCTTCGCCCAAATGGCGGCCGTCACCCAGCCCGGCGGCATCCTCGTGCTGTCGCTCGAGCCGCGCAACTACTCGCTGTCCGAACTGGCCCGCTTGATCGAATCGGAAAACGCCCATGTACTGGGCTGTTTCGTGTCCTCGCCTTACGGCGCGGAAAAAATGGAAATAACGCTGAAGATCAGCAAGCAAGATCTGAAACACATCGCCGCGACCCTCGAACGGTTCGGTTATTCGATCGTGTATTCTTTTTACGAATCCGATTATTTGGACACGCTGAAAGATCGATACGATCTGCTGATCAATTACATGAAAATGTGAGCCGCTCGGGGTGCGGGCCGCAAAAGTTTCGAATCGCGCCTCGACCGCTTCAGCGCTTGTCCATCCACCCGAACCGTCCCTTTCTGTATGCCCGCAAGTGGACCCTCAAGTCGTGCAGGTTGCGGCCGATCATGACGAGGCCGCGTCGAAGGAGTTTCAGTGCCATGGGAACGACGGCCAATACGGCCAGCAGCCACCAAACGGGCAATCGGTGCAGTCCGACGAAAACCCCGGCCGCCAAATGGGGAAGCCAGCCTTCGTAAAAATCGTTGGGCAAGAACCAGAACTTGTCGTACAGCCGCTGCCAGCGCGTTCCGAGGTCCCACCAGAGGCCGATGGACAGCCATTGCAGGCCCATAAACGCCACGAAACCCCAGAGCGGCAGGCTTGACCAAGGGGCAAGGGCGACCAGCAGGGCGAAAAAAAGCAGCCATTCCAGCGGCAACAGCACCCGGTTGATCATCAGGGCAACGATCGCCCCGCCGTATTTCACCACAAAAGTCCGCTCGCCGGCACGCTTGTCGCCGGCCCGATCCGAAATTTGGTGCAACAGGATGTTGCGCACTCCCTTGGCCATCGACCAACACGACCAGAGCACCAAAAAAGCCACGGTTCCCACGGTGGAAACCGCTACCGTTTCGGGCCAAAACAGTGCCAGCGTGAGCCATCCGGGCAACAGGTGGCCGTAGGCCATGTCGCACAGCACGCCGAGCAGCGGCCGCGTTTTCAAGCGCAACGGCGGGACGGAATAGGCCGCGAGGCAGCCCGTCAGCAACAGCCACAAAGCAAAAGCGGTCGGGGCCGCCGGGGCCAGCCACCGCCACGGCGCGGCGCCCAGCAGCAACAGCGCGAGCAGCACCACGGCCCGCCCGATCGGCGAGGCATTTGCGGCGAGATTCTTTTTGCCGGCACGGCGGTCCGTCGCGATGTCGGTACAGTCGTTGAGCCAATACCCAAAAGCGGCGGTGCCCACGAGACTGGCCAAAAAAGCCGCGGTGCGCCACAACAGTTCGGGCCAGACCGGCGCGGGGCCGATCGCCGACGCGAAAATCGCGGTGCCGATCAACGGGGCCGCGATGTGCGGCCACCAGACCAAAGAGCGGAATGGCAGGGCAAAACGCATGTGTACAATGGCGGGGGCTGCAAAAAACAGCATTTTTGGGCGGAAAAAGAAAACGGACGACCCCCTCCGATCGGCCCGCTCCACCGGTCGGGAACGCGGACGATGCCCCTCAGAAACTTCGGATTGTTATCGATCGGCGGCTTTCCCCATTTGTTCGGGCTAAAAAAAAATTCCTTTTCGGGGGGTCTTTTTTTCGAAAAAACAGAAGAAAAATTTTTTTTCGAAAAAATCACAGCGATTTCACCTCGTTCACCAGAGCTTGTAGAGAGGCCTTGGCATCGCCGAACAGCATTTTGGTCTTGGGGTGGAAAAACAGTTCGTTTTCGATGCCCGCGTAACCCGACCGCATGGATCTTTTGAGCACGATCACGTTTTTGGCGTCGTGGACGCGCAGGATGGGCATTCCGTAGATGGGGCTGGAAGGGTCGTCGAGGGCAGCGGGATTGACCACATCGTTGGCGCCGACCACCACGGCCACATCGCATTGGGCGAGCATTTCGTTGGCCTCGTCCAGGTCTATCAACTTGGGGTAGGGCACGTTGGCTTCGGCCAGCAGGACGTTCATGTGGCCGGGCATCCGTCCCGCCACGGGGTGGATGGCGTACTTCACGTCCACACCGTTGGCCTCCAGCAGATCGTCGAGCTCGCGGCAGATCTTTTGGGCCTGTGCCACGGCCAACCCATAGCCAGGCACGATGACCACCGAGTTGGAATAGTTGAGCATCACCGAGGCGTCGGTGACGGAAACCTCCTTGACCACCTGGTCGCCGGACGCTTTTTTGGCCTCGCCGCCGCCGCCGAAACTGCCGATGAGCACATTGAGCAGGGAACGGTTCATCGCCTTGCACATCAGCAGCGTGAGAATGGTGCCCGAGGCGCCGACCAAAATGCCGCCGACGAGCATGGCTTTGTTGTCGTAGATCAGACCAGCCGCCGCGGCGGTCATGCCCGTGAAAGAGTTCAGCAGCGAGATCACCACCGGCATGTCGGCCCCACCGATGGGCGCCACGAAGGAAACCCCGTAGAACAAGGCCGCGACCATCAGCACCATGCCCAGCAGATAGGTGCGCTCGCCCCCGAAAAAGGCCGCGTAGCCCATCAGACCGACCAGCCCGGTCAGCAGCACGAGGTTGAACATCTGGTGAAAAGGCAGCGTCAGCGTGCTGTCCTTTACCAGTTCTTCCAATTTGGCATAGGCCAACAGGCTGCCCGAAAAGGCGACGGCGCCAAAAAACAAGGTGAAGAGGATGACCGACAGCGCAAAAGCGCCGTGTCCGCCGTGCGCGTCCGCGCAGACCACCTGCAGCTCGATGGCGGCCAGCAACATGGCGCAGGCACCGCCGAGGCCGTTGAACAACGATACCATCTGGGGCATGGCCGTCATTTTGACGCGGCGTGCCACCAACCATCCCACGATCGATCCAAAGCCGATGGCCCCCACGATGAGCGCCAGTTTGGCCGGCTCGCGGCTCGTGCGCCCGGGCACACCGGAGTCGTACAGCAGCAGCGTGCCCACGATCGCGAGGCCCATGCCCACGGCCGCGATCAGGTTTCCCCTACGAGCCGTTTCGGGGTGCCCGAGCATTTTCAGTCCCAAAATGAAGGTGACCGAAGAAAACAGATAGATAATGTTCAGAATCAGTGCAGAGTCCATGGTGCAAAGGAAAGGTTGGTCGGTTCTTCTTGCTGATACTTACATCGGGCCAAGATAGCGAAAATTCCGCTAACGGGCCCGGGCGCAGACAAACAGACCTTGGAAAAGGGTAATTTCGCGGTCGGCGGTTCGGCATCGGATGCCGTTTTCCGTTTTTTTAAAATCCTTCTCTTATGTCCAAGGCTCCCTTTCCACTTTTCGCCTGCTTTTGCCTGTTTGCGGGCTTCCTTTTCCTGTCCGGCCCCTCTTTTCTTTTTTTCAGAGAAAAAAAACAGGACAGACTGAGACCCGAGGAGGAATTCATGCTCAACCGCCAGTATCCCGACGCGGCCGTGCCCTTGGCGGCCTATCGCCGAGGGCTGCAACAGGCGCGGCAATCGGTTTATCTGCGCGGCGGACAGGCGGGATTCAACGAGCCTTGGACCGTGGAAGGACCGGGCAATATCGGGGCCCGCATCAATGCCATCGCCGTGCACCCCACCGATGAAAACATCCAGTACGTAGGCTTTTCCCGCGGAGGGGTCTGGAAAACCACCGACGGCGGGCAGCAGTGGGAGCCCGTTTTCGACGGACAGTTGTTCGGCACCATCGCACACATCGCCCTCGCGCCCAACGACCCCAACACCGTTTATGTGGCCACCGGCGACCCCAACATCGGCGGTTATTACTACATCGGCGACGGCCTCTACCGCTCTACCGACGGCGGGGCCACTTGGACCCACCTCGGCCTCGCCGACCAGCGCATTTTGTCCAAAATCGTGATCGACCCCTCCGACCCCGACCGCTTGTATGTCGGCGCCATGGGCAACCCCTCCGCCCGCGACCAGCAACGGGGCGTTTACTGCAGCACGGACGGCGGTCAGACCTGGACCCAAAGCCTGTTCGTGGACATCGACGCGGGCATCATCGACCTCGTGATGGACCCGTTCGATCCGCAGACCCTGTACGCCGCTTCTTGGAACCGCTTCCGGACCACCTACGAAAGTTATGTGGACGGCGACGACGCGCGCATCTGGAAGACCACCGACGGCGGGCAGACCTGGAACATGTTGCAGGGCGGGTTGCCGATCGCCGATCTGGGCCGCATCGGCCTGGCCGTTTCGGAACGGACGCCCGGCCTCCTGTACGCTATGTACCTCGACACCGACGACCAACTGTACGACATCTTCAAAACCACCGATGGCGGCAACTCGTGGACGGTCGTGCCCACCGAGACCAACGGCCTGCCGCCCGACGCACTGGGCGGTTTCGGGTGGTATTTCGGCAAATTGCGCATCGGGCCCAACAGCGACGACGAACTCCACCTGCTCGGCGTGGACCTGCACAGCACCTACGACGGCGGCAACTCCTGGGCCATGACCACCCCGCCCTGGTGGACCTACGATGTGCACTCCGACAAGCACGACCTAGTGTGGACGCCGTCCGGCGCCATGCTGCTGGCCACCGACGGCGGGCTTTACCGCTCGACCGACAACGGCCAGACATGGACCGATGCCGAGAACATCCCCACTACCCAGTTTTACCGCGTGGCACACAACCCTCACCGCCCGCAGGATTACTTCGGCGGGGCGCAGGACAACGGTTCCACCGGCGGCAACGCATCAGATCCCAACGGATGGTCACGGATCTACGGCGGCGACGGCTTCCAAATGGCTTTCCGGCCCGACAATCCCGACATCTGGTACGCCGAGACCCAAAACGGCAACATCGCCGCCTCGCCCGACGGCGGACAGGTTTTTTACCCCGCCGTGGACGGATTTTGGTCACAGGAAAGAAAAGGCTGGGACATGCCCTACTTCGTTTCCGTGCACGATCCGGATGTGCTGTTCGCCGGCGGACAAGCCGTTTACCGCAGCACAGCCGGCCCCTTCCCTTTTTGGGAACCGATCAGTCCCACTTTGACCGACAGCGTGCGCTTCCGCCGGGGCGGGCACGTGATCACCGCCCTGTCGCAGTCGCCGCGCAACCCCGCAGTGCTGTACGCCGGCACCTCCGACGGCAACCTGTGGCGCACCTTGGACGGCGGGGCCACTTGGGACAGCCTCCACCAGAACGGGCTGCCCGATCGCTATGTGAGCAGCGTGCACGCGTCGCCGAACACCGACGGAACGGTGTTCGCCACCTTCACGGGATACCGCGAAAACGACTACCAGCCCCATCTGTTCCGTTCGCTGGATTACGGCGGCACTTGGACCGACATCGGCGCGGGCCTGCCCCAGTTGAGCGCCAACGACCTGTTCGTCCTGCCGCATTACGGTGATTCGGCCCTGTTCGTGGCCCTGGACGCCGGCGTTTATGGCAGCACCGATGCCGGTAGCACTTGGGAGCGCTTGGGCAGCAACATGCCGTTGGTGGCCACCTTCGACCTCGGGTTCAATCCCGCCACCCTGCGTTTGGTGGCCGGCACCCACGCGCGTTCGATCCAGACCTATCCGCTCGAAGCCATCTTCCCCGATCTGTCGCTCCTCACCGGCCGGCCCGCGTCCGTGAACGCCGGTGACAATGCCCTGCGGATCTGGCCGCAGCCGGTGAGTGACAGGTTGTTCTGCTCGTTTGCACACCCGGGCGGCCCGGCCGCCGAATTGACGGTTTTCGACATCGGCGGGCGCATCGTGCACCGACAGGAAGTATCCGGAGCCGGCCATACCGAAACCTCGGTGGAAACGGCCGGGCTACCCGCCGGGGTGTATTTCCTGCGCATCGCCGCGGGCAATTTCCGCCGCTGCGAAAAATTCGTCAAGACCCGATAGTCCCTTGGATCGGCTCTTCCGAGCCTTTTTTTGCTTTTTTTTAAAAAAATTTCCCCCATCGGGAACTAAAAACGGCACTCCTTCGGTTACTGGTGCGTCTTAGGACACCTGCAAGGCCGGCCCCCTTTGGACGCTTTGACCAGATCCCTCCTAAACCATTGTTTTTACCAGGATCTCCCCAATGGAGGCCCGATCTACCGTCGCTCTTTGCGCAGCCCGGATTTTTTACAGCGCTTCTTAACATAGACGAAACCGAAACAAAC
>JBEIJQ010000035.1:0-21963 GCA_040380145.1 Lewinellaceae bacterium
GATCCAATCGGATCAGAAAAGCGCTGCGCAAAGCCCCTTGGTGGCCCGACAAACCACCGAAAAAGCCGCTCAGCATACCGCCGGGCACCAAAAGCGCCGGAGGAAAAGTCAGGTTTTTCAATCTCGGGACCACGTCGAATGCCACAAAGAAAAGGATCAGTACGGCCATCACGACCTTGAGCGGCGTGGTCTTGCCGGTGAGGCCGAAAAGTTCATAGGTCCAAACTTCGCCAATCGCCAACCATGCCAAGACAAACGCGCCGACCAAAGCGCCCAAAACGGAAGGTATGCCAAAGCGCAATACCAGATCTCGTCGTGCGTTCCTGCCCAGCAGCGAAAGTTTGAACAGATTGTTGGCCAAATGCACCACGCCGGTGAGCGCCACGGCCACTTCGGCCTCGAAAAAAACGGCGAACACCGGCGTGAGCAAAGTGCCCAGTCCGAAACCCGAAAACAAGGTCAGCAGAGCAGCGACAGACGCCACGGTGCAGATCAGCAAAAAGGTCATGCGCGGATCGGGCGGGACGGGTGCGTTATTTTTTCAGACCGATCTCCCGCAGGCGCTCGTCGAGGTAATCGCCGGCCGTGGTCGGTTCGTACGCCAAGGGATACTCCGCCGTCACGCACTTGGGCAGACAGGTCAGGTCCATGGCCGAAATCGGGTGCAGGAAAAAAGGAATCGACAGTCGCGCGACATGCCACAGTTCGCGGGGCGGGTTCACCACGCGGTGGGTGGTGGATTTGAGGTAGTTGTTGGTCAGGCGCTGGAGCATATCGCCCACATTCACCACGATGGCATCGCCGGTGGCGCGGATGTCCTGCCACTTGTCTTCTTTGGTCAGCAGTTGCAGACCGTCCGCCGATGCGCCCACGAGGAGAGTGATGAGGTTGATGTCTTCGTGCTGCTCGGCGCGGATGGCCGATTTCGGTTCCTCGGTGATGGGCGGGTAATGGATGGCCCGCAGGATGCTGTTGCCATCCTCGATCTTGTTCTCGAAGTAATCCTCGGGCAGTTCGAGGTGAATGGCGATGGCGCGGAGAAGTTGTCCGCCGCTGGCCTCAAAAGCCTTGTAGAGGCGGCTGCCCAGATCGTGGAATTCGGGCACTTCGTCCACGCGCACATTGTCGGGGTACTCGGCCTTGTTGGGGTGACCGGCGGGCACTTCCTGTCCGATCTGGAAAAACTCCTTCAGGTCGCCGACATTGCTCTGCTTGGCGTGCTCGGTGCCGAAAGAAGTATAGCCCCGCTGGCCGGCCATGCTTTTGAGCTCGTAACGCTTTTTGGTGGCGGTATCGTGGTGAAAAAAACGGTTGGCGGCCGTGTAGAAATCATCGATCAATTGACGGGGGATGCCGTGCCCCACCACGCCCACGAAACCGACCTCGTGGAAGGCCTTGCCCAGTTGGCGGACAAATTCCCGACGCGTTTCGGCGTCTCCATGGGTGAACTGCGAAAGATCTACGGTTGGAATGCCTGTTGCAGCCATGATGCAAAATTTAAGGGTGAACTGATAGAAAGGTGCCAGAGTCTTTATTGCGGGGCAAAATTAGGAAAAAGACGGCTTATCTTTGCGCCCAAAACCGTTCAAAAATGCAGATCGCGCTGATAGTCGGGTGTATCGCGGCGTTCGTCGCCATCCTCGCGCTCAACATTTATTTCCGGACAAAAGTCTTGCGCAGCTACCGCACCCTGTTCCGCAACCGGGTCTATTTCGAGACCGCACATTTTTTCGACCGACAACGGATGGAAAACGAGGTGATGAGCAGGTATCCGGAATTCCGGCAGGACATCGAGACTTTCCGCGACAACATCCTGTTCTCGCTGAAATGTGCCGGCGCCCTGATTCTCACGATTACGGTCCTCGCTTCGGCACTGATCTATTGGCCCAGCAACTGATTTTTTTCGAAAAAAGACACTTCCAACCATGAAAATAATTTTGGGCACCCGGGGCAGCCAACTGGCCCTTTGGCAGGCGGAATTCACCAAAGGCGAATTGGAAAAGGCGGGCGCCGAAGTGGAGCTGCGCATCATCAAGACCAAAGGCGACCAGATCCAGCACCTGAGCTTCGACAAGATCGAGGGCAAGGGATTTTTCACCAAAGAATTGGAAGACGCGCTGCTGGCCGGCGAGATCGATCTGGCCGTCCATTCGATGAAGGACATGCCGACGGCACAACCGGAAGGCCTGATGCTGGCGGGTGTCTCGGCCCGCGAAACCCCCTCCGACTGGCTGCTCGTGCGACCGGACGCCGTGGATGCCGGCCAAATCTGGCGGCTCCGGGAAGGCGCCGTCGTGGGCACTTCCAGTGCACGGCGCAAAGCGCTTTTCCGCGCTTTCCGGCCCGATGTGCGGTTTATCGACATCCGCGGGAACGTGCCAACCCGGGTGGGCAAGCTCGACTCCCGCGAGGTGGACGCCGTCCTGCTGGCCGGGGCAGGCCTCACGCGTCTGGGTCTCGACCTGTCGGCGTACGAAAAAATCGCCCTCCACCCCAAAGAATTCGTGCCCGCTCCCGCCCAAGGCGTCTTGGCATGGCAGGTGCGACGGGAAGACCTGCCCTTGCGGGCTTTTCTGAAAAAGATCCACCATCCGGAGGTCTCCCGCCTCACCAATGTGGAACGCAAAGCGCTCCAATTGCTGGGCGGAGGCTGCCAAATGCCCGTGGGGGTCTATTGCGAACGCGACCAGATGGGACATTACCACGCCTTTGCCGCCGCCGCCGACACTTGGGACGGTCCCCTCCGCCGCGCACGGCTGTCCTCATCCACCACGGCCAACCTCGCCGAACGATTGGTGGCTCAACTCACGGCCGCACGGGCCGAAACGATGGGTTGAGCGCTTTTCGCCCCGCCTACCCGACCGTTGCCTCGTTTTTTTCAGAAAAAATCAATACATTTCTAAAATATAGTTTTTTAAAAAAAGTCCACTTTTTTATTTTTTTTAAAAAACACAATCCAAAAGCGTTTTGATCGCCCTTTCCAACATACGCATACAATATGGGGGCCGCGTGGTCCTCGACAATGTGAGCACCACGATCGGTCCGCGCGACCGCATCGGGCTCGTCGGCCGCAACGGCGCCGGGAAATCTACCCTGATGAAGGTGATCGCCGGGCATATCCGCACTTTCGAGGGCGGACTTTCCCTGCCCACCGCCGCCCGGATCGGTTTTCTGCACCAGGACATGAACATACCCAAGGGAAAAAGCGTCATCGAAGAGACCATGACGGCCTTCGAAGAAGTGCTCGAACTGGAAAACCGCCTCGCTTCGATCCAGCGCGAACTCGAACGGCGCGACGATTACGAGAGCAAGGGGTACATGGACCTGCTCAACGACTTTTCGGATGCCGAAGAGCGTTTCCGTCACCTCGGCGGCGCCACCATGCACGCCGACGCCGAGCGAATCCTCAGCGGCCTCGGTTTCAAGGTCAAAGACTTCGGGCGGCTCACCGACGAGTTCAGCGGCGGTTGGCAGATGCGCGTGGAACTGGCCAAAATGCTGCTCCAAAAACCCGAATACCTGCTGCTCGACGAACCCACCAACCACCTCGACATCGAGTCCATCATCTGGCTCGAAGGGTTCCTCAAAGATTACGAAGGAGCCGTGGTGGTCATCTCGCACGACCGCACTTTCCTCGACAATGTGACCAAGCGCACACTGGAAATCGAGCTCGGCCGCCTCTCGGATTACAAGGCCCCCTACAGCCTGTACCTCGAACTGCGGGCCGACCGGCGCGAAAAAATGGAATCGGCCTACGCCAACCAACAGCAAAAAATCGCCCAGACCGAGCGGCTGATCGAAAAATTCCGCGCCAAGGCCACCAAGGCCAAAATGGCCCAGTCGCTGATCAAACAGCTCGACCGGATGGACCGGCTGGAGCTGCAAGAAGAAGATACCTCCTCGATGCGCCTGCGGTTTCCGCCCGCCCCGCGCTGCGGCGACATCGCCGTGCAGATCGAAGGACTGAGCAAGAGTTACGGCGACCTCCAAGTACTCGACCACATCGATTTCCAACTCGACCGCGGAGAACGCGTGGCTTTTGTGGGCAAAAACGGAGAGGGAAAAACCACTCTCGCCAAGATCATCCTCGGCCTCGAAGCAGCCCAAGGATCCCTCAAGTTGGGCCACAATGTGAGCATCGGCTACTACGCCCAAAACCAGTCAGACGCGCTGCACGGCTCGCTCACCGTGCTGCAGACGATCGAACAGGGCGCGCCGCCCGAAATGCGCCCCCGCCTGCGCAATATCCTGGGTTCCTTCCTTTTCAGCGGCGAAGACGCGGACAAAAAAGTATCGGTCCTTTCCGGCGGCGAACGGGCCCGGTTGGCCCTGGCCTGTCTGCTCCTGAAACCCATCAACCTCTTGGTGTTGGACGAACCGACCAACCACCTCGACATGATTTCCAAGGAGGTGCTCAAGGAAGCGATCCTGCAATACGACGGGGCATTGATCGTGGTTTCGCACGACCGCGACTTCCTAACGGATCTGTGCGGCCGAACCGTCGAGTTCCGCAACCGCAAGTTGCACAACTACCTCGGCGACATCCAGTACTTCTTGGAAAAACGCAACTACGACGACCTTCGCGCCGTCAGCCTCGGCACGCAAAACAACAAAGCCACCGCAGCAGCGGCCGCTACGCAGCAGCAGCCGTCCGGAAACGGCGCGCAGAAATCCGCCCCCCGTGTGCTGGACGCCGAGGAACAGAAGGAATTCAAGCGCCGACAACGGATCGTCCAACAAAGCGAAAAACGCATCGAGGAACTGGAGAAGCAGATCCACGATCTCGAGGGACTCATCGCCGATACGACGCATTTCGGTTCGCCCGCCTACCAAAAAAACCTGGCGGAATACGAGCAGCGGAAAAAAGACCTCGACGCGGAAATGGCCCGTTGGGAAGAAGCACAGAGCGCCTTGGACGAACTTTGAGCTCCGCGTCCGATCAGTCCCGCGTCCGCACCTGAACAACCGCCGAACATCGGATGTTTTGTGCGTGCATGCAAACCACCAACCGCTTTTCGCCCATGACCTCAGCTATGCAGACAGTTTTCGTATCAGGCCGTTCTTGGATCGCCTTTGTTTTGCTTTTTTTCTCCCAAACCGTTTGGGCCCAACGACCGCCACAGCCCGGACAAGGCGGCGGTGCGCCCCAAGGCCCCCCGCCCACGGGAACCGTCAAAGGCATCGTGTTGGACTCCCTCTCCTCGGAAGAGATACCTTTCGCCACCATCGCCGTGATTTCCGCCCGCGACTCCAGTGTGGTGGCCGGGGCCATGACCGATGAAAAGGGGCGCTTTTCCATCGAGATCCCCCGTCCGGGCGGATTTGTGGTGAAAGTGCAGTTCATCGGCTACCGCGATTGGACCTTCGGCCCTTTTCGGCTCACCCCCAAAGACGGGATGGACCGCGATTTCGGGCGCATCCTCTTGCAGACCTCCGCCGAGATGCTCCAGGATGTGGTGGTGCAAGCCGATGAAAAAGTGATGATCAACAACATAGACCGCAAGATTTTCCTGGCGGAAAAATTGGCAGTGGCTACCGGCGGCACCACCGTGGACCTGCTTTCGGCGGTCCCTTCGGTGGATGTGGACATCGACGGCAATGTCACCTTGCGCGGCACCGGCAATGTGACCATCCTGATCGACGGCAAACCGGCCTCCATCACGGGCGGCAACCGACAGGCCATCCTCGAACAAATCCCCGCCAGCAGCGTGGAGCGCATCGAGGTCATCACCAACCCCTCCGCCAAATACGATCCCGACGGCGTTTCGGGCATCATCAACATCGTGCTCAAGAAAAACCGCCAGCAAGGTCTCAACGGCTCGGTCAGCGCCGGGGCCGGAACCCGCGACAAGTACAACGGCTCCGTGCAACTGGGCTACCGGGAAGGCGCCTGGAATTTCTTTGTGAACGCCAATACCCGCTGGGAAAACTTTTTCAGTCGAAACGGTTCCTATCGGGAAAATTTCCGGCTCGACGGCGGCCTCCTGAACATCTTCGACCAAGACGGCAACAACAAAAGCCTGCACTGGTCCAACCTCTTCAAGGCCGGCGTGGAATTTTCCCCCAATAAAAAGACCACCTTCGCGCTCAACGGGACGGCCGGCCGCACCACCCGCGACGGCGACGAACTGTTGCAGACCCTACTGCTCGACAACGGCGGAAGGCCCGTGAATTTCAGCACCCGCGACGGCCTGTCAGGCTCGCTCAACCAAAACTACGAGGCCAACGGCTACTTCCGACGCGAGTTCGACAACTCCATGCATTACCTCACTTTCGAAGCGACGCATGCGTACAGCCCGAGCAACAACGACCGCTTTTACAGCCAAAACGGTTTCGGCGGCGATCTGCTCCCGACGGGGATTTTCAACTGGCAGCACACCATCGACAAGCAATCGTTCAACCTGACGACCGTACAGGGCGATTACGCCAAGCCGTTCGGGCAAGTCGCCAACTTGGAAACGGGCCTGAAAGCCATCATCCGCAAGATCGACCAGGATTTCTTTTCGGAAAGTTTCAACGCGCCGGCCAGCGTCTTTTTGCCAGATGTGCGCCTCAACAACCGCTTCGTTTACGACGAAGCCATCCTGTCCGGCTACGCCAATTACGGCCGCTCTTTCGGAAAATTCGGTATGCAGGTAGGTCTGAGGCTCGAACAAGCGCTCACCGAATCCAACCTGATCACCACGGGACAGCGTTTCGTCAACAACTACTTCAGCTATTTCCCGTCGGTTTTCTTGAAGTATCAGGCCGCCGAAGACCATACCCTGCAATTGGGCTACTCCCGGCGCATCAACCGCCCCGGCATCGAACAGCTCAATCCCTTCACCGATTATTCGGACACGCTCAACCTGTCGAGGGGCAATCCCTTTGCCCTGCCCGAATACATCAATTCGCTGGATCTTTCCTGGTCGAGCAACTGGAAGAAGTTTTCATTCCAGCCCTCCGTGTATTTCCGGGTGACGGAAGATATGCTCACGCGCTTTGTGACCATCGACACGGCGACGCGGGTGAACACGGTCACCTTCCTGAACCTCAACCGGAGCCGCACCGTGGGGATGGATGTGGCCATCACCGGCAATCCGTTCCCGTGGTGGTCGTTCACCTGGAGCGCCAGCAATTTCTACGAGACAATCGATGCCGCCAATGTGTCGGCGGGACTTTCCTCAGCCCGTTATACCTGGTCCACGAAGCTCAACACCTCTTTCAACTACAAGCGCATCGTAGAGCTGCAACTGTCGGGCAGCTACCGTTCGCCCATGGTGCGGCCACAGGGGCAGATGCTGCCGATGTATTTCCTGGATGTGGCCGTCACCTGGCGCTTCTGGCAGGGCAAAGGCTCCCTGACCTTGCGCATGGCCGATGTGTTCGACACGCGGGAGTTCAACATCGAGGTGCGCGACCCGCTGTTTTCCCGCGACATGAACCGCAAGCGCGAAAGCCAGATCGGCTATATCACCTTCCAATACCGTTTCGGCAAAAACGACCAAAAGCGCAACCGCCGCAAACAGGAAGAACAGCCCGGCGGCGGCGAAAGGATGGATTTCTGATCGCCGACGAGCGGCCGTGGCACGGAATGGTGCCGACGGGAGAAATCAGGTCAGCCCATGGATCTGTTCGGGCGTGAGCGCGGGCAACAGGCGCATGCGCAGAAACACCTGGGCCGTGGCCGCCACATCTTTGCGGCAGTAGCGCTCGATGCGGTCGAGGTCCCTTTCTTCCCAATAGACCCGCCCCACATCGGAACCGTCGATGTCGTCTTTGGGCGTGGGAATGCCGAACACCGCACAGAGCAGTTTCAACGAGGTAAAAGCCTTTTTATCGCCAAAACTCCACAAATCCATCGTGTCGAGGATGCGGGTTTCCCAAGGTTTTTTGCCCGACAGGTCGAGCAGCCGCGGCAAGGGCAGCTCGTGGATGACCATGCGCCGACAAATGTAGGGCGCGTCGAACTCCTTGATATTGTGCCCACAAAGAAAATGCTTGTTGGCATCGTTGAAATACTGCCCCAACAAATCGGAAAATTCTTTGAGCAGTTCGGCCTCGTCGTCCCCGAAAAAGGATTTGATCCGCAATTGGAGACTGCCGTCCTTTTCGCGGCGGAAATAACCCACCGAAATGCAGACGATCTTGCCGAATTCACAGTAAATGCCGGCCTTGTCGTGGAAAAGTTCTTCGGGCGTGCTCTCCCCTTCCTCCCGCTTGGCCAATTGGCCGGCCTTGTGGTCCCAGCACAGGCGCAGCGCCTCGGGAAGATCGGTGTAAGCATCGTAGCCGCGCACGGTTTCGATGTCGAGAAACAGGATGTTCGTCAATTCGGTCATGTAAACGGCAGTTTTTTTATTTTTTGGAGAAAAAAAGAAAAATCACTCTTCGTTGGGGCCTTTGGCCGGCGTCCAATCGAAATCCAAGAACATATCGTCGAGGAACTGTTCGAACTCGGTGAGCGCCGTGGGCGCGTGATGGCGGTTGCGGATCTCTTTTTCCCGTCCGTCGAGCCGGATGAAGGTCACGCAGATCGGAAAATCCGCGATGACGGGGCCGGATTCGGGATACTGGTCGGCCAGGCCGAGGTAACCGATCGCGCGGGCCTTGTCGCGGATCGCCTCTATTTTTTCACCGTCAATTTTTCCGGAAAACCAGCCTTTTTGGGGCAGAAATTCCAAGGCGTGGTACAGCACGCGCCCGTCCCGGAAAATCTGCAGTTTGTAGATGGGGCAACGCCCGCGGCAACCGCCCCGGGCGATCTCCACGAACAGATCCTTTTCCGGGCGAAGGGATTTGACCGGAACCGGCGGACGGGGAACCGTGTCAACGGTCGGAGCGACCACTACTGGCGTAGGGGGCGGCGTTTCCGCCACCGCCGACTTTTTGGGGCCGCAGGCCGCGAAGAACAAGGAGCAGGACAGCAGCAGGCCCGACAGGGCACGGTACGCGTGTTTCATTCAAGGGGGGATACTTTACGGCGAAAATAGGAATAATCGGCGGGAAGGCCCAACTTTGTCGGAGGGAAGAAATTTTCCCTTGTCTGTCAAGTTTTCGCTTTCGCGGCGACCAACGCGCCGATATTCCGAACGATCGCCCTTTTGAACCCTTTTTTCATGAAAAAAACAAACCCTTTTCTTCCGCTCCGCCAATTGCTGCCGGCAGCCTTCTTGCTGCTTTCGAACGCCGTTTTCGGCCAAACGACTGCCACTTTGTTCGGCGGCCTGAAAGCCCGTCAGATCGGCCCCGCCGTGATGAGCGGCCGCGTGACCGACATAGATGCCGTGGCCTCCGATCCCAAGATTTTTTATGTCGCCTCGGCCGGCGGCGGACTGTGGAAAACCGAAAACGGCGGCGGAAATTTTTCTCCCGTTTTTGACGACCACACCCAGTCCATCGGCAAAGTGACCATCGACCAGGCTCGTCCCGACACCGTTTGGGCGGGCACCGGCGAAAGTTGGGTGCGCAACAGCGTTTCGGTGGGCACCGGCATCTACCGCACCGTCAACGGCGGCAAGACCTGGGAATTCAAGGGGTTGGAAAAATCCGAGCGCATTGCCGACATCGAGATCGACCCCAAGGATCCCAACACGGTCTATGTGGCCTGCCAAGGCCACCTGTGGAACGCCAACGAAGAGCGCGGTGTGTACAAGACCACCGACGGCGGCAACACTTGGACCCGCGTGCTGTTCGTGGACGCCAACACGGGCTGCGCCGACCTCGCCATGGACCCATCCGACCCCAAGGTGCTGTATGCCGCCATGTGGGACCACCGCCGCTATCCGGATTTCTTCGTCTCCGGCGGCAAGGGCAGCGGCCTGTACAAATCCGTGGACGGCGGCGCCACTTGGAAAACCGTCCACGAGGGACTGCCGCCGGCTCCCTACGGCCGTTTCGGCATCGGCATCGCCCCGAACAGCCCCCAAACGCTGTACCTCAGCGTGGAAGTGGAAGGCAAGGACGGCAAGGGACTTTACCGCTCCGACAACGGCGGCGGCTCCTGGGCCAAGGTCAACGACGAGTTCAACACCAAGGTCCGCCCCTTCTATTTTTCGCGCATCGTGGTGGATCCCACCGACCACCGTCGGGTGTTCAAGTGCGGTCTCAACCTCATCATGTCCACCGACGGCGGCAACAGTTTCACGGGCGTCGGCATCGGCGTGCACTCAGACATCCACGCCGTTTGGGTGGATCCGGGCAATCCGGACCATGTGCTCATCGGCACCGACGGCGGCGCTTACCGGTCGCTCGACGGCGGCAGAACCTGCTTCATGTTCATGAACCTGCCCCTCTCGCAGTTCTACCATGTGGCGTTGGACATGGAGGAACCCTACAACATCTACGGCGGGCTGCAGGACAACGGTTCTTGGTTCGCGCCCTCCGCCAGTCCCTCGGGCATCGAGAACGCCGATTGGAAACTGTCATGCTACGGCGACGGATTCTGGTCGTTCCCCCACCCTGCCGACGACAATGTGGTCTTTTCCGAGTCGCAGGGCGGCAACCTCGTGCGCTTTTACAAAGACGACGGCTGCACCAAAGACATCAAGCCCCTTCCCGCCGCCAACGAGCCGGCTTACCGTTTCAACTGGAACGCGCCGATCCATTTCAGTCCGACCGATCCCGAGCGGATGTACTTCGGCGCGCAGTACCTCTTCGTCACCACCAACCGCGGCGACACTTGGCAGACCATCTCGCCCGATCTGACCACCAACGACCCGGCCCGCCAGCGCAAAGAATCGGGCGGGCTGAGCCCCGACAAAAGTTCGGCGGAAAACAACACCACCATCTACACCATCGCCGAATCGCCCAAAAACGCCCAGCAGATCTGGGTGGGCACCGACGACGGCAATGTGCAAATGACGGCCGATGGGGGCAAAAAATGGAACAATGTGTCCCCCGCCATCGGCGCGCCCGCTTTCACCTGGGTGAGCGATGTGGAACCCAGCCCGCACGACGCCAACACCTGCTTCGTGGCGCTCGACGGGCACCGCACCGGCGACATGACGCCCTACCTCTACAAGACAGCCGACCTGGGCAAAACCTGGACTTCCCTGGTCACGCCCGACCTGCAAGGGTATGTGTTCTGCGTCAAACAGGATCCCGTGCAACCGGAACTGTTGTTTGCCGGAACCGAGTTCGGACTGTACATCAGTCTGGACGGCGGCGCGAGCTGGGCCCGTTTTGCCAACGATTTTCCCAAGGTCGCGGTGCACGACATGGCGATCCATCCCCGAGATCACGCATTGGTGTGCGCCACCCACGGCCGCGGCGTGATCGTGCTCGACGACATTTCGCCGCTGCGGGCGCTCACCCCGGAAATCCTGGCCAAGGAAATCCATCTGTTGCCCTCCAAGCCCGGCATCGTCCGCTACCGCCCCGCCGGCAATCCCTTCGACGGGGCCGGCAACTTCATAGGGCCCAATCCCGACGATGCGGTCCAATTGGTTTATTATCTGAAAAAAAGGCACACCTTCGGCAAAATGGAGGTCCAAGTGTTCGACGCCGCCGGAAAAATGGTGCGCACGCTCACCCCTGGAAAAAGCGCCGGACTGAACTTCGTGCCCATCTCCCTGCGCTTGCCCATGCCCAAATCCGCGCCCACCAACAACCGCCAAGCATTGGGCAGCAGCATTTTCGGTCCCACCCTGCCCGACGGCACCTATACGGTGAAACTGATCAAAGGAAAGGAAGAGTTTTCGACCACCGTTTCCGTGGCCCACGAACCCGAGACCCGCTATCCGGCCACCGAACGCCAACAGCAGCACGAGACCCTGATGATCCTGTACGACCTCAGCCAACGCCTCGGCCACTGCTATTACGCGCTGGAAGACATCCACAAGCCGCTCGAGGCCGAAACGGGCGACAAAACGGCGATCGGCATCGCACAAAAAGCCAGATCGCTGAAAGAGAGCATCGTTTCGTTGGAAGGCGACTTCTACATCGACGAGGGCGAAAACCTCCGCGAACGGCTTTCGATGCTCTACGGCAGTGTCTCGCGTTTCCCCGGCCGACCGACCGACGGACAGTTGCGGCAGACCCAAGACATCCGCAAAGATGTACAGGAAGTGCTCCGTTCTTTCGAAGCGATCAAAAAGCAGTTCGACGATTGGAACGCCAAACGAACCGCTGCGGGCAAGCCCACCGTCCCCGTGCGCACCTGGGAGGAATACATCAAGTAAACGACGGAGGCCCACCTCCGTTTGCGCTCAACCGATCGGCCAAGCGATGACCGTCCGGTCGTCGCTGGCCGACAGGAGCGTTTTTCCGTCGGGCGCCCACAGGAGGCGGTTCACAGAATTGCGGTGCCCGTGGTACTTCAGGTCGAAAACTTTGATCAGAGAAAATTTCTCGGCGTCCCACAATTTCACGGATTTGTCGCGGCTGGCCGTGGCGAAAAACCGTCCGTCGGGACCGAACAGCAGATGGTTCACCGTGAACCAGTGCGCGGCGATCTCGCCGGCCCTGTCGCCGGTAGCCGCGTCCCAGGCCCGGAGTTGGGCGTCGCGGCCACCGCTCAGGAGCCAACGGCCATCCGGACTGAAAGCGACGGTGAACACCGAGGGGGCATGTGCGCCCGAAATGGTCTTTCGCAAATCGAGCGTTTCCGAATCCAACAGGTAAATGTTGCCGTCGCTGCTCCCCACGGCCAGCGTTTTTCCGTCCGGAGAAGCCGCGAGCGAACGAAGGCTTTTGTTGCTCAGATCCAAGGTTTCCAACAGTTTTGCCTCGGCCGAAAGCCAGCGGGTCAGTTTGCCGTCGCCGCCGAGGGCGTACAGATACGGCCCCAAGCACTGTAGGTCGAAAACCCCTTTTGTATGGGCGAGCACGTTCTTGAAATCCTTTTTTTCCGCCCAATCGATCCAGTGCAAGCCGCCGTACATGTTGCCGGCCACCAGCCAAGTACACCCTGGCACGGCACAGAGCGAAAACAGGTTTCCCTCCACCTGGGCAACCAGCACGCCGGAATCCGGAGCGCGCAGATCCCAACGGGCGACCCATCCGTCGCCGCCCGCCGAAAAAAATGTTTCCGGCGATTCGCCCGGCGCCAGCGCGTACACGGCCGCCCGATGTCCGGTCATCTGCTGCATCACCGAAGGATTGGAAGGTTGAGTGGCATAAATTTTTTTTTCTCTAATAAAGTTGTTCCTATTTTGTTCCGAAAAAAACAAAAAAAATCGGGCCGCACGGCTCGGAAGCAATCCCCGAGGTCCGTACGGCCCGACTTTTTTTTCACAGAAAATCAATCCTTCTGCACCACGATAGGACGAGCGAACGAACGGGTCTTGTCCGACAAGCGCACGATATAGGTGCCGTTGTAGAGGGTGCGCAGATCGAAATAACAGAGCGTGCTACCCTGGTACAGCACCGTGGATTGCACCAAGGCGCCTTTTGCGTCCAGCAGTTCCACCAACACATCCCCCTGCACCATCTCCCGCAATTGCACCGCCGCGAAGTCACTGGCCGGATTGGGATAGATCGAAAGGCTGAAGGCATCATCCGAAGGAGCTTCTTGGACCGAGGTCATGGGATTGTACGGCGTGACCGGCTCGTTGACCATCACGTTGGTAGGGTTGGGCTGTCCGGGGCCGCCGAAATTGGCGGTGGTCACCACCCCGTAATACGTCGGCCCGAGGATGTAGGGGTAGTAGGAGTTTTGGTTTTCGTCCACTGTGGCGAAGTAGCAGTAGATTCCGTTGGGGTATTCAGGGGTCACGCAAAAACGGCCGTTGTGCACGTCCAGATCGCCGGAGCCGGCCGCGAACACGAAGTCTTCCTTGTATGCGCCCAAAGGATACTGGGCCAGGGAAGGTCCGTATTGGGCCGCTGTCAGCACTGTTCCGTCGGGCAGGGTCGTCCGGTCGGTGATGTTGCGCTTGGCATAACTGGACTGCATCCGCTTGATGCCGCCCGTGCCGTTGGGGTTGGCAAATGCATAGGCGCCGTACACGGGAAAGCCGTCGAACGCAAATCCGATCAAAGGGGAATGCACGGTGGAGTCAAGGACGTACAGTCCGTCGGCCGGGTACAGGTCGCAAACGGTCGAAACGGGCACCAGATCCAGATCGAAAGCCGATGGATTCTGGTGGTGGTGATAACTGCCGCCCGATTGACCGGCGCCCATCACGGGCGCGGGGTGGCCCTTGGCACAGTCAAAACCGAGGCGTTCCCAATAAATCGCGTCGCGGTTCCAGATGCCCTGGTTGTTCCACGAACGCCCGTCTGCATAGTTGAACATCGGTACGCCGTTAATGAACACGCCGATGTGGCCCATACCCACATTGGTCAGCGTGCCATTGTTCTGCACGGGGTTGAGCGGGATCTTGAACAGGTAATTGCGGTTGCTGCCCTGAGAAGGGTTGCCGTCCTGGTAAGGCCCGATGATGTAGGACGGAATACCGCTGGAGTTGATATAGGTATTGTTGGCGGAGTAGCGGACCCCCTGCACATTGGCGTGCGCCGTGTCTTGGATCGGCGTGGGATTGCCCGCCACGTAGTGGCGTCCCCGGATGTCGGTGGTGTTGACCAGCCACGAAGTGATGGCTGGGTTGGTCTGGGCCATCGCCTCCGAAAAGAGGCCGGCGGACAACAAGGCAAGGAGAAAGTTTTTTTTCATGCTTATAAAAAAAGTTGGTTCAAAAAATGGGCAAAAAAATGTGTCATTCGCGGAGAAAGGCCAGTTCTGGGTCGAACAGAAAATCCCGGTCGGAAAGGGTGAGCAAAAAAGCGGTCAGATCGACCTTGTCTTCGGGGGAAAGCGGAATTCCGCCGCGCAGTTGAGCGGCCAAGGTCGGCCCTTCGCGCACTTCGCGGGCGTAGTGGTTGAGCACTTGCGACAGTTTCTTGAACCGTCCGTCGTGCATGTAGGGATGGGAAAACTCGATGTTCCGCAGCGTCGGCACCTTGAACAGCAGCGAATCTTCCCGGCGACCCGTGATCCGCATTCGCCCGAAATCGTTCAGGGCGGTATCCAGCGGCAGGCCGTTGTGGGCAAACCCGTGGTCGGTGAACAACGGCTCCGCGTGGCAGCTCGCACAATGTCGCCTAAACAGATCCAAGCCGCGCCGCTCCTGCTCCGTGAACTGGGCGCCCGCCTCGCCGCGCATCACGCGGTCGTACTTGGAGCCGGCGCTCACAAAGGTCAGCATGAACTGGGCGATGGATTTCAGCAAACGCTCACCCGTGGCCGTGGAATCGCCGAATGCTTGGGCAAAAAGGACTCGATAGCGAGGCTGCTCGTTGATCTTGCGGATCACGTTCGGCAACTGCTCCCCCATTTCGTCGGGGTGGGCGATCGGTGCCAGGGCCTGCACATCGAGGTGGTTGACCGCCCCGTCCCACATCAGCAGTTTTCCCCAGGCCAAGTTGGCCAGCACGGGACTGTTGCGCAGCCCGACCCGGTCGCCGATGCCGTGGCTGCGGGCATGGTCCACATGGGTGAACGCGGTATAGGAAAGGTGGCAGCTGGCGCAGGTGACCGTGCTGTCGCGCGAGAGAATGGGATCGTAAAACAATTTTCTGCCCAGCGCGATTCCTTCCCTCGTCAGCGGATTGCGCCCAAAATCATAGGTGGGCGCGGGCCAGCCCGCGGGCACGGCCAACTCCACGGGGCGGGGCCCGCCTCCCCGGAAAGCACCGAAAAGCGCCAGGGCCAACAGCAGTGCCGCGATGCGTTTCTGCAGGCTCATCGCACATAAAATTGTCGGGCCAGCAGATCTGACAAGGCGCGGGCCGCCGGTCCCGGCGACATCACCGAAGTGTTTCGGGAAAAATCCATTTTACCCAAAAATCCGCCCAAATCGACTTCCACGGTCAGGGAATTGGACTTTTTCGGACAAGCGAACCGCAGCCTCCGACAGGAAGCGTTGGGCCACGAATAGCCGCCCAAATGGTATTGAAATTCCTTTTCCGGGGACGATCCGACCGTGGCGAAGCCTTCGATCTTTGCGTTGATGTAACCGCTCTGCCAAGTCCAATACATCCCCAAAGTGGGGTCCAAGTCTCCGCCCAAAGCGCCCGAAACATTGGTCAGGCTGTCGATGCCCACATCGAAGGCGAGGGAATCGCAAACAAGGCCCCGTGGAGGAACGAGGCGGATCGTCAAAGAGCGCTCATCGGCGGCGTCCAACAGGTGATGGCCGGCCGGTTCGGCCCAAATGACGGCCCCTTTTTTCAAAAACCGGATGTTCGAAACATACCAGCGAAAGGTTTCCAAGGAATAGGTTTGCTCCAATTCGTTGCAGTACGATGCGTTTTCCAACCGCAAGGGTTGCCCGCCCACGGTCGGTCGAAACGCGAGCGCGAAACCATCCGAGGGGGTTTGACCCCTCGCGTTCGTTCCGCCGGCGACCGACAGTGCCGTCCAACAAAAGAGCAGGAACCGTTTCATCGGTGCTCGGGACGGCGGTGGGGCGGTTGAAAAATCCGCTCCAGATCATTGGCGAGGGAATCGAAAGCAGGCAGTTGTTCGGGCCTGCAAACGCCCCGAAGCGCTCGGAAATGCTCGAAATGGATGCGCTCGATGCGCACTTGTACGGCCCCCAAACGGCCGGTCAAACTGTCGGCGGCGTTTCCAGCCGCTTGGCCCGAGAGCTGCGCGTACAGTTGTTTTTTTGTGCGGTGGATGTCTTCCTCCAACGCCGAAATCGTGTCCCGGTGAACACGGATCAATTGTTCGTACGCTTCCCGCTGTTTTTCGTCGAGGTCCAAACGGCGGGCGATTTCCGTTTTGGGCTCCGGTCCGCGGCCGTGCGGGGGGCGGTGCCCTTTTCGCAGGAACAAAAAAGCCAGCGTGCCGAAATTCAGCAACAGCAGGCCGATGACGGCGATGGTGAGCAATCTGTTGGGGGCCATTTTCAATACAGTTGGTTTTGGGGAAGAATTTCTCCGGCATCCAGGCCGAACGCGGCGGGCTCGGCGGTTTTTTCCTCGGCCGAACGGACGAGCAGGCCCACATTCAGGGCCAGCACCAACAGGAATGCCGCGGCAGCGCTCCACACAATGGCCGGCGCAACCGCGACCGGTCGCTCTTGCAGGCGCTCCTGTATCCGCCCGAGCAAATCCGCCGGGGCTTTTGTGCGGGTAAGCCGCTGCAATTGGTCCAATTGTTCGTCCAATGGTCGCATGGGAAAAGATATTTGAAAGCGATCGAAATGTTAGACGCCTCCTGCCCGCGCGTTCCTACGCTCACCGCTCATTTTCGTCCAATTTTTTTCGCAGGTTATCTTTGGCCCTGTGGAGCAGGGCCTCCACGGCCCCTTCACCGATCTGCATCACCGCGGCGATTTCTTTTTGCGCCAGCCCTTCGATTTTGGACAGCACCAGGGCCGTCCGCTGCCGTTCGGGCAAAGCATCGATCAGATCCAGCAGGCGGGCGAGCGCCTCCCTTTGCTCGAGTTCCAGACCGGGGTGCTCATAATGGGCCGGCTCTGAAGGCCGGTTTTCGTTTTTTCCGCCCAAAAAAGAAAAAACCAGTGCCAAGCGTTTTTTGCGCCGCTGGGCCTTTTGCACATCGAGGCAGTGGCGGACGGCAATACGGTAGATCCAAGTCTTGGGATCCGACTCGCCGCGAAAATCGTCCAAACTCCGGTACACTTTCAAAAAAATGTCCTGCGCAGCCTCCTCGGCCAGTTCCCGCTCCCGCAGACAGTGCAGGCACAGGGAAAAGACCCGATCTTTGTGGGCGTGGTAGAGCGTCAGGAAATCAGGGGACATGCGGCGGTCGGTATTACGGGCATTATCGGCGCGTTTGTAGATCGCCGACTGTCTTGGATCGGGACCTCTGTGCCAGCGCAACAAATATCCCCCGAATTGTTTTTTTAGGGTGCGTCCTTTGAGACAATGGCGGTTCGGTGCCGTTTAATTGCTTTTGAGAATCGGATTTTTTCGCCCCCCTTTTTTTTAAAAAAAATTATAATTTTTTCTTATTCAGTTTATTAAAAAAATTTCTCTAAATCCCTCCGATCCATTTCAATTTTCTTTTTGTGGAAAAATACCTGTCGCCCACTTATTATCTCGACTCCGACCATCCCGCGGTGGAGGAATTCGCCCACCGGTCCGTTCGGGCGGATAGCACGCCCAAGGAAAAGGCCGTGGCGCTGTACTATGCCGTGCGGGACGGATTCCGCTACTACCCCTACGACATTGTGCTACGGCGCAGTGCCTTGAAGGCCAGTTTTTTGTTGACCAAATCCCACGGCTACTGCATCGAAAAAGCCGTTTTGTTGGCCGCCGCGGCCCGTGCCGTGGGCATTCCCGCCCGTTTGGGTTTCGTGGATGTGCGCAACCACATCGCCACCGAAAAACTGCTGCAGCACCTGCGCTCCGATGTGTTGGCCTTCCACGGCTACGCCGAACTGTACATCGATGGGCGCTGGGTGCAGGCAACGCCCGCGTTCAACCGCGACCTCTGCGATCGGCTGGGGGTGGCTTCCTTGGAATTCGACGGCGAAAACCACTCGGTTTTCCAAGAATACGATGCGCAACAGGGCCTTTTCATGGAGTACCTCCACGACCACGGGGTGTTCGACGACATGCCCTACGAGGAGTTCGTGCGCACCTTGAGCGCGCATTACCCGCACCTCGTCGGGCCGCCCGAAAACTACCTCGATCGGGAGTAGATCATTCCACGATCTTGAAAGTCGTGCGGCGATTTTTCTGGTGCTGCTCATTCGTGCACTGACGGCACGCGCAGGTTTCCACCGGAGCCGTTTCGCCGTAGCCCTTGGCCGTTAGCCGATCGGCCGCGATGCCCTGCGCCACGAGGTAGGCCACCGCCGATTCGGCCCGGCGCTGCGACAAGGTGAGGTTGTACGCATCGTCGCCGCGGCAGTCGGTGTGCGAACCCAGTTCGATCCGGATGGTCGGGTTCTCCTTCAACAGCGTGGACAGCGCGTTGAGCGTGGGTTTGGCGTCTTCGCGGATCGCCCACTTGTCGAAATCGTAGTAGATGTTTTCCAGCACGATCTCGCGGTTTTTGACGATCTTGTCCAAGTCCAAAAGCACCGAGAGCCGGGTTTCGGGCCGATCGGGATTTTTTTCCAGTCCGCGGGTGGTCAGCGTGGCCTTGCCCGACAGGTATCCGTCGCGGGTGGCCGAGAAGCGGTAGTCCCTTTCTGCTTTCAGGGCAAAAGAAAAAGCGCCGTCGGCGGGCGTTTTCAGCACGAACGAGGTGTCCTCGGTTTCGACCCGGACGGCGACGCCCGGCAGCGGGCGGTGGTCCACCACATTGGAACCCGGATCGTCGGGATTTTTTCTGACCATTTCGCGGGCCAATCCGTCGCAGAAGATGGTGTAAACGATCGGTTTTTCCGGGATTTTCTCGGGCAAAACGGGTTTGGGCGGCGGCAAGCGGCGTTCGAAGCGGTACAGATCGTCGTTGCCCTTGCCGCCCTTGCGGGCCGAGGCGAAAAAGCCGACCTGCACCACGCTGTCGGGCAGCGCGCCGCGCCGGTCCACGACCAGCCCGAAATCGTCCGCGCCGGAGTTGATCGGCGCCTGAAGGTTGGTGGCCTGTCCGAAACGGCCATTGGTCTTGACGGCCCGGAAAATGTCCAGCCCGCCCATGCCCACCAGGCCGTCGGAGGCGAAGTAGAGCGTGTCGGCGTCGAGAAACGGGAATTTTTCGTGGCCCGGCGTGTTGATGCCGTTGCCGAGGTTACGGGGTTCGGACCAGCCGCCCGCGTCCAAGCGGAAAGCGATGTACAGATCGAAGCCGCCGTATCCGTCGGTCCAGTCGGAGGAAAAGAGCAGCGCGCGGCCGTCGGGACTGATGCAGGGATGCCCGTAATTGGCCTCGGGCGGTCCCAGTGTCAGGGGTTCGGGCTTGCCCCAGGTTCCGTCGCCGTTTTTTTTCGCGGAAAAAATCCGGCAGTACTGCACCATCTCGTCCCCGTCGCTGCCGCAGCGGGCAAAGAACAGTTCCGAAAAATCGCCCGTGAAACTGGTCGTGCCGTCGTTGTAGGGCGAGTTGACGGGCGGACCGAAATTTTGGGGCGCGGCAAAGGGCGGGGCCGCCGAGTACACATCTGAAAAGGAGTTGCCGGTCCATCCGTACTTGGCGTCTTTTTCGGAAACGGGGCGGTCGGAAGAGAACACCAGCGAATTGCCCGGCCCCAAAGTGGGCGCGAAATCGGCATACGCGCCGTTGAGTGGCAGAGCGGCGACCTTGAAAACATTATCAGGGGCTTTTTCCAGCCATTGTTTGGCCGAAACACAGGCCTGCATCTGGGCCTGGTACTCGTTGGGATTGCCGCGGTCGCGCCCTGCGCGCGTGAACACGGCGGAGGCGTCGTCGTACCGCTCGTTTTGTTTCAGGCAGTTCGCATATTCCAGAGATGCTCCCGGATAGCCGCCCACAAAAGCCTTTTGGAACCAATCGAGGGCCAGGTCGGGACGGTTCATCCGCTGGTGGCACTGCCCGATCTGGAAAGCGATGCGGCCTTGCTCGCGGGGATCCTTTTCCTGGGCCCATTCTTTTTTGAAAAGGTCGGCGGCCACCGCGTATTGCTTGAATTCCATGGCCATAGAGCCGGAAGCGAGTTTTTCCTCGTAGGCGCAGGCACTCCAGAGCAGGACCGACAACAGGGCCCACACAACCGGCGATTTTTTTGCGGGAAGTTCGTAGTTCATGTTCGACAGGCTGCGGGAAAATCGCAACGCGCCAAAGGTACGACGAAAACCCTTGCCGTGCGGGGCCGAACAACCGGCGGTGCCAGATGGGTTCACGAGAAAATGCGCGACCTCCGCCCCGGCCCCGGCCGATACGGAGGTCGCGAAAAACAACCGACCGGCGCGTTTACTCCCGTAGCACGACCCGATAACCTTCCGGCAGCACCTCGTCGCGATGTGCGATGTCGGGGTTCATGCCCAGCAACACCCGGGATTGTACGCCGTAATACTGGGATATTTCGTACAGGGTGGTCGGCGCCGTTACCACAAAAAAAATGTCGCAATCACGATAGTGGTCGCTTTTGGGGCAGAGCCAGATCGTACAGGCCCCATTGCAGACAAACGAAACCGGCAGTTCGTTCCATTCGGCCAGCTCACGGGCATCGATCCCGTGGCGTTGGCCGAGGTCTAATATTTTTTCTCCGGGCCGGGCCGACACGAAAAGCGGGATCCCTTGGGGGATCTGCTGGCCGAGTGCCATACCCGAGATCTTGTAGCGGTTGAAGCGAGTCAATTGGAGCCTTTCGATGAGGCGGATCAATTTTTCAGCGTATCGGCAGTCGGTCGCATATCCGGCTATTTTCAAGCCTTTGGCCCATCCCGGATAGTCGTGGTAGCTCAGCCCGAAAAGAAACGCATAGCGCGGTTTTCTCAAAAACAGCCCATAGTCGCGGATCGATTCTGTCGGGTCCGCATATTTCCGGAAATGGCAGGTCGAATCACCGCAGTCATCATAGTGGCGATAGACTTCCCCGTTCCAGTTGTCGCCGCATTTGATTCCAAAATAGTTGTTGGCCTTGGTGGCCAGATCAGTCGTCCCGAATTTAGTTTCCAAGCACAGTTGCGCCAGCACGACGGCCGTGGGAATATCCCGGTCGACCTGGGATTCCAGGATCAGCCCGTGCATTCTCCCGAGAAATACCTCCACGTCCGGTTCGGCCTCATCGGACTTGGCCGCAAGGCTGGGTTCGGAAAAAGCCCAAAGGGACGGAGACACCAAGGTCAATACGAAAAACACCATTGAATTTTTCATTTTACTCGGATTTTTATTTTATTTAGTAAAAACTCTATCTTTAAATATTTCAAACAAAAAACCGATCTCAATATTATATTTTTCTATACAAAAATTTTTCGCTTCCTCTTTTTGACCGGATCGGAATTTTCGGGACAGAAGGGTTTGCCGGTTTGTGCGGCTTTTGGGGCCGGAATGAATTCCAGGAGATTTTTCTACCCAAAATTGTCATTGGGACAAATTTCTAATGGCGGCCATTAAAGATTCTCGGTTGTAAGAAATTGAAATACAGTCTATAAAGA
>JBEIJQ010000036.1:0-21847 GCA_040380145.1 Lewinellaceae bacterium
GCCGTCTTTGAGCAGCATGAACGCCTTGGTGTTGCTGGTTTCCAAGAAGTTGTACAGACTGTCTATCCGATCGGGGCACCAATTCAGCGAGGCGGGCGAGATGGTGTCCCAAGCGTTGCCCACGAGGGGCGGGAAGTACAGCGGTTGGGCCGACAGGCCAAAGGCGAGGGCAGAAGCAGAGAGAAGGGCCAGAATTTTTTTCACGAAAAAATTTTGGGTTTGGACAGGTAGAAAAAAGAAGGGTTTAATCCCATCGCGGCCGGGGGCAATTTTTTCTCAAAAAAAATGCGCGTTCAGAATTTTTTTCGAAAAAAAACAGAAAACAGCAACAGCGGCTTCTCGTGGCGAACGGCATCGCGCGATGATCCAAAATGATCGCCCCAAAACAATGGGTCGGAAAAGCAGTCTGCACGACTGCTCTTCCGACCCGTTGTTCGTTTTCCGCGACCGGTGGGGATCAGGCTCCGTGCCCGCTGCCGTGGCCGGGCTCAGCCGCCGGAGCAGGCTCCACGGCGTCTTTTTCGCGCTTGATGCCCAATAGGTTGAACAAGCGCGTGCGCAGGCCGAGGTAAACCAACAGCAAGCAGGGCACCACCAACAAGGTGAGGAAAGTGGCCACCACCAAGCCATAGATCATCGTCCAGGCCAAGGGCCCCCAAAACACCACGTTATCGCCGCCGAGGAAGAAGTGCGGGTCGCCGTGTTCGAGCAGGGTGGTGAAGTTGAGATTCAATCCCACCGCCAGCGGATAGAGGCCCAAGATGGCGCAGATGGCCGTCAGGAACACGGGTGTGGCCCGAGTGGCTCCCGCGCGCACCACCGCTTCTTTGAGCGGAACGCCGCGGTGCTGCAGTTCATCGGTGAACTCCAACAACAGGATGCCGTTGCGGATCACGATGCCGGCCAGCGAGAAGATCCCCACGCCGGTCATCACGATCGAGAAATTCTGTCCGGACAGCGCATAGCCCAAAAATACCCCGATCAAACTGAACAGCACGGTGCTGAAGATGATGAAGGGCTTGGCGAAACTGTTGAACTGCGTGCTCATGATCAGGTACATCAGCAGCAACGAGGCCAAAAAGGCAAGGCCCAAGAAAGAGGACGTTTCCTGCTGGTCTTCCTGCTCGCCCGTCATTTTCACCTGATAACCGTCGGGGAGCTCCAAGTTGGCGATGATGCCGTTGATTTCCTTGACGATGTCGTTGGCCACATAGCCCTCGACCACGTTCGACGAAAGGGTGACTACGCGACGGAAGTTCTTGCGGTTGATGCCCGTGAACGTACTGGTGTAGTTGACCCGCGCAAAAGTGGAGATCGGTACTTGGCGGAACATCCCGGTGGACATGTCGAGGTAGCCCATTTCCATGTTCAGCAGGTACTCGAGCTGGTTGCGGTATTCGGGCGCCAAGCGCAGCATGATGGGCGCGTCGTCCTCTGCGCCGCGGAACTTGGATACTTCCTTGCCAAACAGAGCTGTGCGCAGCTCCAGCGCGATCTGGGCTTTGCTCAGGCCTTCCGCCTGTGCCTTGGCCGCGTCGATGTCGATGCTGATTTCGGGTTTGTTGCGCACCAAATCGGAGCGCAGGTCTTCGATGCCCTGGATGTTGGCCTTTTGGATGAGTTGTATGAGCGTGTCCTGGATGCCGGCCATCACATCGAACTCATCGCCGGAGATTTCGATGTTGATGGGCTTCCCGGTGGGAGGGCCGTTGGGCTCTTTTTCGACGGAAATTTCGGCGGCGGGCACATCGCGCAGGCGCTCGCGGATCTGGTTGAGTACCTCGCCCGTTTTGTAGCCTTTTCTTTCCTCGAAATTCTTGAAGGCCACCGTGATCTTGGCTTTGTAGGGCGTCACCACGCGGTCGGGGTCGCGGGGATCGCCCGCCCCGATGCCGATGTTGGTGATCACCGATTTGACGTTGGGGTTGTCGCGGCCGATGACCTCGTAGATGCGGTTTTCGACCTCCTTCGTCATCTTGTCGGTCACCCGCGCATCGGTGCCCACGGGGAATTTCACATATACATAGGCGAAATTGGGCTCGCCCTGAGGGAAAAAGTCCACCCGCGGACTGCTGGCACTGAAAATCGCGATCGAGGCGAACAGCAGCAGCACGGTCGCCAAAATCGTGACCACAGGCATCCAGCCCTTGGTCACGAACAGGAGCACGCGCTGGTAGCCACGGATGAGCGTTGGCCAAAACTTGTCTTGGAAGGCCCGTGCCACCGGCGTGAGCACAAAATAGTTCACTGGCGTCATCACCAGCAGGAATACAAACAGGTTGCCCACCACACGGCTGCCCGAAAGGTGCGACAGCAGCGACAACACCAGCATCACCACCGCCGGAACGAGCAGTCCGCCCTTCCAATTGCCCTTTCGCTCGTTGCGCACCATTGTGTCCACGGCGAAGACCGGGTTCATGATAAAGGCTACGAAAAGAGAGGCGAACAGTGTCAAGATGAGGGTGATCGGCAAATAGCGCATGAACTCGCCCACGATCCCCGGCCAAAACAACAGCGGGAAAAACGGCGCAATGGTGGTCATCGTACCGGCCAACACGGGCACAAACACTTCCCCGGCCGCGGCCCGCGCTGCCGTCTTGATGTCCAATTGAGGATGCTCGTGGTAAATGCGGTGCGTGTTCTCGATCACCACGATCGCGTCGTCTACGATGATGCCCAAGGCCAACAGCAGCGAAAACAACACGATGGTGTTCAGCGTGAACCCGAGGGAGGGCATGAACAAAAACGCCAACAGGGCCGACAAAGGCACCGCCAAGGCCACGAAAAACGCGCTGCGGAGGCCCATGAAGAACAGCAGCACGAACAGTACCAGCACGAAGCCGATGATGACCGTGTTTATCAGGTCGTTGAGCTGGATACTGGTCTGCTCGGCCGTGTCGCCCGTGATGATGATGTTCACTCCGGGCGGCAAACGATTGGCCTCGAATTCTTGGCAGATTTTGTGGATGGACTCCGAAGCATCCAGCAGGTTTTGTCCGGCACGCTTGATCACGTTGAGCGAAATCACGGTCTTGCCGTCGAGCCGTGCATAGTCCTGCTTTTCCTCGAACGTACTGTCTACCGTGGCGATGTCGTACAAGTACATCTGGATGCCGCGGGTCGAACGGATGAGCAGGTTGCGGATCTGCTGCATGTTTTCGAACTGGCCAGACACGCGGATCGTGCGGCGCAGGTCGCCCACGGCCAAGTCGCCACCGGATATGTTCACGTTCTGGGCGGCGATGGCCCGCTCGATGTCCACCAGCGAAATGCCGGCGGATTGCATTTTGAACAAGTCAACGTTGACCTGAATTTCGCTTTTGGGGCCTCCGACGATGTCCACACGCGTGATTTCCTTCAAGGCTTCAATGCGTTCCTCCAGCTCTTCAGCGTAGCTGTTGAGCTGGTCGAGGGGGATGTCGCCGGCCACGTTCACCTGCATGATCGGAAATTCGGAAAAGTTGATCTCCTGCACCTGCGGATCGTTGTCCAAGTCGCTGGGCAAGTCGTTTTTGGCCTTGTCGGCAGCATCCTGTACACGCTGCTTGGCCACTTCGGTGGGCACGTCGGGGTTGTACTCGGCGATGATGAGCGAAACGTTGGGCAGCGATTTGCTGGTCACTTTGCGCAGTCCGCTCGAGGATTTGAGCTGGTTTTCGATCGGCTTGGTGATCAGGTTTTCGATGTCCTGCGGATTGGAACCTGCCGGATAGATCGTGGACACCACCACGGTGGGCACCACGATGTCGGGGAACTGCTCTTTGGAGATGTTCAAAAAAACGAACAGCCCGGCCAAAGAAAGCAGCACCGTGAAGATATAGACGCTGGTGCGGTTGTTGATGGCCCATGTGGTGGGCCGAAAATCCTTGATATGGTCGAGGAAACTCATGGAAATCCGTTGAAAGGGGTGGTGGTTGGAGAAGTGGGATCAAAAGGAGATTTCCTGTCCGTCGGCCACGGTCTGGAAACCGAAGCTGATGAAGCGGTCGCCCGTGCCGAGGCCCTTGGTGATGTGGACGCGGCCGTTGTAACTGGCGCCCAGTTCCACGAAGCGCTTGCGGGCCACTTTTTTGCCCCCTTCCTCGACGGCCACCAGCACGAAGCGACGTCCGTCGTAATCGCTCTGCACAAGATTTTCGGGCAGCACCACGGCGTTGGGGATGTTTTGATCGTTGATGGAAATACGGGCGAACATGTTGGCCTTGACGTTGGGGCGCTGGGGCACGCTGCACTCCACGGTGAAGGTGCGGGTGTAGGCGTTGACGGCGTTGCCGATGAAGCCCACGCGGGATTGGATGGTGTCGCCGAGGTCGGGGAGAATGACTTTGACGGGGGCGTCGCGGCGCACATTGCCGGCATAGGCGTCCGGAACGCGGGCCTTGGCGCGCAGGTCGCCGGTATTGACCAACGTGGCTATCGGAACGCCGGGCGCTGCGGCAGAGCCGACCTTGGCGTACAGCTCATCGAGTGTGCCGCCCACCGGCGCGGTGATCTTGGTGAGCTTCTGCTGCTCCCGCAAGACCACCAGCTGCTGCTGCAGCGATTCAAAGGCGGTCTTGGCCTGCAGGTACTGGATTTCCGTGCCGATCTTTTGGTCGAAAAGGGATTTTTGGCGCTCGTAGGCGGTTTTGGCCAGTTCGAGGTTGATTTCCAACTGCTTGATGGATTCGTCCAAGGCGCCGGATTCGACTTCGGCGAGCAGTTGGCCAGCCGTCACGTTCTGGCCTTCCTTGACATACACTTTTTTGATCAGTCCGGGCATCCCGGCCGTCACCATCATGCTGTTTTCGGCCTCGATCGTACCCTGCAGGTCGATGAAGTGGGAAAAAACCTCGGTGCGCACGTCCGCTACGGTGACCACGCGGGCCGGCGCGGCCTGTCCGGAAGCGACCTCCATTTCGGCGATCTCGGCTTCGAGGGCCTGGATTTTGCCGCGCAACGCATCCATTTCGGACTTGTATTGGGCCAATTGGGCTTTTTTGCCTTCCAAAGAAGCGTTTTCACCGCCTTGGGAGCCGCCGCAAGCGGCGAACATCAGGGGCAACAGGGCAAGGAAGAAGATTTTTTTCATGAGAAAAAAAATAGGGGATTGAAATGGCTATGGAAAATGAAAAAGAGTCGAAATAAAAGGGGACGGCTAGGCGGGGAGCATCAGTTGTCCATGTTGCCGAGGGCGTACTCCAGGTCGGCCTTGGCCACGAGACAATCGTACACGGCGTTGAGGAAATTGGCTTGGGCGGTGTACAGCTCGCGCTCGGCAGCGTTGAGTTCGAGGCTCGATCCGACGCCCTCGCGCACCTTGATCTGGGTGGTGCCGTAGATCCGCTGGGCCAGTTCCACAGTGGCACGGCGATCGTCCAAACGGGCACGTGCGTTGACGTATGTCGTGCGGGCGTTCATCACCTGTAGCATCATCGCGCGCTCGAAATCGCCGATCTGCAGGCCCACGCGGTCGCGGTCGATTTTCGCACGGTCAATCTTGGCCTTGCGGTCGAAACCATCGAAGATCGGCGCCTTCAGCGAAAGACCGATCACCGAGGAAGGATTGAATCCGACCTCATTGGAATTGAACAGGTTGTTGCGCAACAACACCTGCGAATACGAGGCAAAAGCGAATACCGAGGGGTAGTAGGAAACCTGATAGCGTTCGATATTCAGTTCATTGAGCTTTAATTGTTTGTTGAGTAGTTCGTACTCGATGCGGTTGCTGTAGGCAACGGTACCGGTGAGGTCTTCTTCGGTGGGCTCGCCGAGGTAGTCGTTCACCGCTCCGCCGATCCGGATGGGTTGGTCCATGGGGTACCCCATCTGGAATTTCAAGAGGTTGAGGGCAGTTGCCTGCTGGCGGGCCAGGATGTCTCGCTCCGAGCGGAGGTTGCGCAGCGAAAGTTCCAAGCGGTCCACGTCCAGTTGCTCCACGAAACCGGCCTTTTGGAACGCCTTGGTCTCGCCCAGCAATTTGTCGAGGTTGCCGATGTTCTTGTCGAGGGTTTCCAAGCCAATGTTGGTGGCCAAAACGGTGTAAAAGGCCTTGGTCACGTTCAAACGGATGTCCTGCCGGGCCGCACCGACCTTGCTGACATTGAGATCTTTGAGGCTTTTGATGGCGCGCAGGCCCACGAAATAAGAACCGTCGAAGACGAGCGCGCTGAAATCCAAACTGCCGCTCAAGCGGTTGTTCGTGCCGAACTTGGCCGGAAAAAAGCGTACGTCCGTGTTCACCTGCGAAGGATCTATCAGGCCGAGCTGCAGCAGACGGCCGTCCACCACCGGACCGATGAAGTCGGGAAGCACCGACACGGGGATGTTGGGGTAGTATTGGTAGTCGATGTTGGCCTCGAGCTTGGGGATCCCGATGGCCGTGTACTCGCGGGACTGCGCCTCGGCGGCGGCCACGTCCATGGCGGCGTACTTCATGCTGTTGTGGTTGGCCAGGGCGTACTCGATGGCGCTTGGCAGATCATAAGTCTGGGCTTGGCCATCCGGTGCTTGGGCCGTCAGGGCGGCCGAGGCCAAGAGGGCCAGCAATAGGTGAAGATGTTTTTTCATAAAAAAGGGTTTTCCCGAAAAAAGGCTTGGTGTTCGAAAGGTGGTTGATGAAAATATTCGTCGAAAATTCAAGTGTCCAAGGTGCGCGCCTCGCCCCGCTCCCACTGATCGGCCAGATAGCGCAGGTAATAGTCCAGGCCCTTCGGGGAGGCGATCGCCCGCAGGTGGTAGTCCACGACGGCCCCGAAAACCTCCGGCAGGCCCTGGTCCTTGATCAACAGAAATGCCGGATCCTCGATGAAGATCCGGACCTTGGCCAAATACAGGCGCACGATCACGTCGGCGTCAAAGTCCGATCGATAAAGGCCTTCCCAGCGGCCCCGGTCAATGTTGGCGCGGATGGTTCGGGTCACAAAGTCCAAGTGGTGGCCGCGCAGCATTTCCCACGTGGGGCGATAGTACTTCTGCAGGTCAAACATCAGCGAGGGGTTCAGCCCGCGCATCTGCTGCTTCACATGCCGGTTGACGTACAGCATCTCGTCTATCGCGTTCACCGCCTCTCGGCCGAGCTGCGCCACGGCCATCGTATTTTCGAGCACGTGCTGCTCGATCACCAAACGCACCAGTTCGGCCTTGTCGGGCACCGTCCGGTACAGGGTCTTTTTGGAAATGCCCAGCTCCCGACAAATGTCGTCCATGGAGATGCTCTTCACGCCATAGCGCATGAACAGCTCCTGCGATTTTTCCAGTATTTGGGCTCGTTCTTCCATAACTTGGGCGGCACAAAAGTACGACGCAAAAACGAAGGAAACGCAAAATGGTTTGAAAGTTTCCAGGGTTTCTCTTGGATGGAGGACTGCTTTTTTCGGTGTTTTTGGGCAAAAATTCAAACTTGTATTTTGAAATGGGCGCCCTCGACAGGCAATCCATTTGAAAACATTTTCCATGGTCGGCTTTTGTTTTGAAAAATCCGTTTTTTTATTTTTTTAAAAAAGAAAGAAACGGGGGGAGAATTTTCTGGCGTGCGATCCAAAATCGATTGAAAGCGGCCCAATTTCATTTCGAGGGCTCTTGAATCGGTGTCTGCAGGGAAGGCGCCCGGTACGGGTCATTTGGTGTGTTCGAGCACGATGACGATGTTTTTTTTCTATATTTTTTACAATCAATTTTTTATAAAAAATAAATAAAAAAAACGGTCCGTTGAAATCCGGTGCTGACCTTGGCCGACATTCCTTGGTCTCGAGTGCTGGGCCGAGGTTTCTGGACGAGCGGCAGAACCGCTTCTGCCCGAGAACGGCCGCTGCCGCTCCACCGAGATTTTCCCCGCGCCGAAAAATTTTGTTTCTTTGTACAGAACGATTTTTGTGCCAAACCGTTAAAGGAATTGTGACCGTTTACCGATCTGACCCAAGAAAAGGAAACCGTTGGCACATCACCCCACCAGCTCACTACAACAGCATTTTCGATTGCAGCAAACCAAGGCACTACAACACCCCGATCCCTCTGCGTTCAATTTCCTGATCGTGGACGCCATACAAGATATCAAGGGGCAGGACATCGTGACGATAGACCTGCGCGGCCTTTCGGACGCCACCGCCGACTTCCTTGTCGTTTGCGAGGGCAATTCTGGTATTCAGGTCGCTTCCATAGCCGACAATGTGATCAAAAAAGTAGGGGCGGCCACCGGACAATGGCCGGCCCATGTGGAGGGGACGCGCAACGCCAAGTGGGTGTTGGTGGACTATATCGATACCGTCCTGCATGTTTTCCATCGGGAGGCCCGGGAGTTTTACCGCTTGGAAGAACTTTGGAGCGACGGCATTGTTTTAAAGTACGAAAACGCATAATATTCATAATGAGCAAAGACAATTCATCCAACGACAACCGTTCCAACGGCGGCGGCTCCAAGACTCCGATTTATTGGTTGTACGGGTTGGCCGCCCTGTTTTTTCTGGGCATCAATTTCGTCGTTTCCAGCGGACGGTCGGAGGAGATTTCCCGCGAGAAACTCGAAAGTTTGGTGCACAACGGCCACCTTTCCAAAGTGGTCGTGCTGACCAACCGTCCACAGGCACAAGTCTATCTCAACGAAGAGGCGCTCGCCCAAGAGGAGTTCAAGAAGATCTCCCAAACGATGTTCAGGACCAAGAACAAAGGCCCGCACTTCTACATCAAGTACGCCTCCGCGCAGAAATTCGAAGAGGATCTCGAGGCGATGAACGCTACGATGAGCATGGACAAGCGCGTGCCCGTCGAATTCGACGAGGCCTCCAACCTGTTGCCCACGCTCATCGGCTGGCTGCTGCCCTTTTTGGTGCTCATCGGCCTGTGGATGTTTGTCATGCGCCGCGTGGGCGGCGGCGGCGGCAGCGGTTCACAGATCTTCAACATCGGCAAGTCCAAGGCCACGCTGTTTGACAAGGACGGCCGCGTGAACGTCACTTTCCAAGATGTGGCCGGTCTGGACGGGGCCAAGGAAGAAGTGATGGAAGTGGTCGATTTTCTGAAAAACCCCAAAAAATACACGGCCCTCGGCGGCAAAATCCCCAAGGGCGTGTTGCTCGTGGGTTCGCCCGGCACGGGCAAAACGCTCTTGGCCAAAGCCGTTGCCGGCGAAGCGGGCGTGCCCTTCTTCACCATCTCCGGCTCGGATTTCGTGGAAATGTTCGTCGGCGTGGGCGCCTCCCGCGTTCGCGACCTGTTCCGCCAAGCCCGCGAAAAAGCCCCCTGCATCGTGTTCATCGATGAGATCGACGCCATCGGCCGCGCCCGTGGCCGCAACGCGCTCTATGGAAACGACGAGCGCGAGAACACCCTCAACCAGCTCCTCGTGGAAATGGACGGCTTCAGCACCGACAAAGGGGTGATTATGATGGCGGCCACCAACCGCCCCGACATCCTCGACTCCGCGCTGTTGCGCCCGGGACGGTTCGACCGGACCATTTCGATCGACAAACCCGACCTCGTCGGGCGCGAACAGATCTTCAATGTGCACCTCAAGCCCCTCAAGACCGACAATACCGTGGACGCGAAGGTCCTTTCGATGCAAACGCCCGGCTTTGCCGGCGCCGACATCGCCAATGTCTGCAACGAAGCGGCCCTGATCGCCGCCCGCAAGAGCAAAGAGAGCATAGGCATGGACGATTTCAACGCCGCCATCGATCGGGTGATCGGCGGCCTGGAGAAAAAGAACAAGATCATTTCTCCCGAAGAAAAACGGGTCATCGCTTACCACGAGGCCGGCCACGCGATCTGCGGCTGGTATCTCGAATACGCCTCTCCGTTGGTAAAGGTCACGATCGTGCCCCGTGGCGTGGGAACGCTGGGTTATGCCCAATACCTGCCCAAAGAACAGTTCATCACCACCCAGCAGCAGATGCTCGATCAGGTGTGCATGACCTTGGGCGGCCGCGCCGCCGAGGCCAATACCTTCGGCGCCATTTCCACGGGCGCCCAGAGCGATCTCGACTATGTGACCAAGATCTCCTACGCCATGATCGCCCATTACGGGATGAACGAAAAAGTGGGAAATGTTTCGTTTTACGACATGATGGAGCGCCAGATGCAGCGCCCCTACTCCGACGAGACCGCGCGACTGATCGACGAAGAGGCCCGCAAGCTCATCGAGCTGCAATATGTCCGCGCGCGGCAGCTCCTGCGCGAGAAAAGCCGCGAGCTGGAACTGTTGGCCAACGAGCTGCTCAACAAAGAGGTGCTCAGCAAAAGCGATGTGGAAAGGCTGATCGGACTCCGCCCCTTTGACGAGGTGCCCGATACGGCCGGCGAAAAGGCCGCGGGCGAAAACCACGGGGTGGACACGCTCCACGATCGCGCACACGATGTCGAACTGGATCCCCAACAGGAAATCGAAGACTGACATGATCGCGATCACCGGAGCGGCCGGCTTCATAGGTTCCCGTTTGGCTGAAAAAATCAACGAAACGACCTACAGGGACCTGCTCCTAGCGGACAATTTCAAGGACCCCGCAAAGGCTCCCAACTGGGAGCATTTGCGGTGCAAGTTCCAGGTGTACCGCGATTATTTCCCGACTTGGATCGAAGAGAACGGCGATTTGTTGGAGGTCGTCTTCCATCTGGGCGCCCGGACCGACACGGCGGAAACCGATCCGCTCGTGTTCGACGCCCTCAACTTCCGGTATTCCCAGGCCTTGTGGAAAGCCTGCGCCCGACACGGTAAGCCGTTTTTCTATGCTTCCAGTGCGGCCACTTACGGAGCCGGCGAGCAGGGATACGACGATAGCACGGCCCCGGAAAAATTGCGCCCCCTGAACGCGTACGGCCGCTCCAAAAACGATTTCGATGCATGGGCGTTGGCCCAAAAAGAAGCGCCCCCCGTTTGGGCCGGCTTCAAGTTCTTCAATGTGTACGGCCCCGGCGAAGCCCACAAGGGGCGCATGGCCTCTGTGGTCTGGCACACCTACCGACAGGTGCGCGAAACCGGTCAAATGCAGCTCTTCCGGAGCCACCGACCCGATTTTCCCGACGGCGGCCAACAAAGGGACTTCGTTTATGTGGGCGATGTGGTGGATGTGCTGCTCTGGGCCTGGCGCAACCGCCCCGAAAACGGCCTGTACAACCTCGGCACCGGCGAGGCCCGGACTTTTTTGGACTTGGCCGGAGCGGTTTTCGAGGGCATGAGACTTCCGCCCCGCATCGAGTTCGTGGACATTCCCGCCGACATTCGGGACTCCTACCAATACTACACCAAGGCATCGCTCGATAAATTGCGGGCGGCCGGTTACACGGCCCCCTTTACCTCCCTCGAAGCGGGCGTGGCCCGTACGCTGGAGCGCCTGCCGTAGCCGCGGCTTTTGCGCCATCTCTTGTTAAGCGGGCGTTAAGCGGGGATTTTTTGTAAATTTGTCCCCGTTTTTGTCAATTGCGAGCAAGTGCCGTCGGCATTTGCCGCGTTTTTTTTCGCCAAGTTCATGCGCAAACGAACGATCGCCGAAATGGAACGGCTCGACCAAGAGGCTTTTCGCGCCACGCGGAAAGTCCCTTTGGTGTTGGGGCTCGACAACGTGCGCTCGGCACTCAATGTCGGTTCCATGTTCCGCACCGCGGATGCTTTTGCGTTGGAAGGACTTGCCCTGTGCGGCATTACGGCCGTACCGCCCCACCGCGAGGTGCACAAAACCGCGCTCGGTTCCACGGAGAGCGTCGCTTGGAGGCACTTCCCCGATTCCCTGTCCGCCGTGGCCCATTACAGGGCTCTGGGGTACCGGATCGGCGGGGCCGAACAGGCGGAGGGCAGCTGCGACCTGCACCGGTTCGAGCCGGAATCCGATGTGCCGTATCTGTTGTTCGTGGGCAACGAAGTGGATGGCTTGGGCGATGACCTGATGTCCGAGCTCGACTTTTGCCTGGAGATCCCCCAATACGGTACCAAACATTCCCTCAATGTTGCGGTGTGCGCGGGCATCGTCGCCCATCATTTTGCCGCCGCGCCCTTTTTGCAACAGGCCTTGGGCCGGCCAAGTCCGGCGACCGATACCCCATATCCCAATTCTGCTCTGTGAACACGAACGCATTTCTCCACCGCAAGAACGGCTATTACCTGGCCACGGCAGTGGCCTTGTTCGGCTTGATCGTCAACAATTTCAAGACGCTGTTTTCCTCGGCCTGGGGCAACGATGCGCTGCTTTGGCTGCAATCGGTGGCCGACGGGCGCGCTTCTGCCTGCCTCGCCGTCCTGGCCGGCGTGGGCATCACGCTGTACACAGAAGAGGAGCGCTACATCGCCGACTTGAAACCCTTGAAAAGCAAGCAGAAAAAACTGTATCTCTTGTCGGCGGCCCTGTTCGTGGTCGGTCTGATGCTGGCCCCGCTGTGGCCCGACGAAGTGGTGCACCCCTTAGCGGTAGCACTGCCGTTGGCGGTGCTGTTGGTACCGCAATCGAAGAGCGTGCTGTGGGCAGTGGCCATCGGAGTGGCCTTTGCATTCACGGCCATTTTTTTGGGCGGCATCGATTACCCCCTTTCGTTGGAGGATCGGGAGTTGTCCTATGAAGAAATCTTCACTTGGCAGGGAATCCCCAAGTATTTGTTTTTCAAAGGATATTACCCGTTCTTCCCCTGGGCGGCCTTTGTGTTGATCGGGGTTTGGTTGGGGCGTTTGCAAGTGACCGAGGAGCTGGTGCGCAACCGGGTGATCGTTTCGGCGGGCGCGGCATCGGTGGTCGGCGGCGTGCTTTCGCAGTTTTTCCTGCGTTTTTTTCCCGATGCTTCGATGACGCTCGGGGCAGTGCCCGTCCAAAGCCTTTTTTACACCCGACCGTTTCCTCCCTCGCCGTTTTTCGTGGTCGTCGCCGCGGGAACAGCGGTTTTGATCCTGATGGTCTGCATCTCGGTGGCCGGCCGTTACGGCCAAACGCCTTGGATGAGACCGGTGCTGGCTTTTGGCCGCATGCCGCTGACGATTTATGTCCTGCACATTTTGGCCGGGCTTTTCCTGCCGCGCTTGTTCGGCCTTCCCCAAACGCTGCCGATACAGGGTATGGTGGCCTACGCATTGGTTTTTTTGGCCGCTTGCTCGGCTTTTGCCGCTGTTTGGTCCCTGCGATTCCGGCACGGTCCGATCGAATGGGCGGCGCGGCGGTTTTTGTTGGGCGAGCATCTTTGAAAACATCTTTTTTTTTAATTTTATTCTAGCCTTGCCCGCAACCAGGGCGGGGCAAATAGCATTTAATTGAAAGTGCCGCGTTTTGCATTCGGCCTCAAATCTCCACACCCCCGTGTTCCAACAGCTTGTCGGCGTTCTGGTACCGCTCTGTTTGGCTCTGATCACCTTCGGGATCGGGGTCTCCATCACGCTTGCACAGATCCAAGAGATCTATGTGAGACCCAAGGCATTTGTAGTGGCCTTGGCCTCCCAGATGTTGGCCCTGCCGCTGTTGGCCTTTGCCATCGCCTCGGTGTTCGAGATGCCGCCGCACGTCAAGGTTGGACTGGTGGTGCTGGCGGCGAGTCCGGGAGGCTCCACGGCTGGTTTTTTGACGTTCATTTCCAGGGGAAACACGGCCTTGTCCATCACCTTGACCAGCGTGAACGCGCTGTTGACACTTTTCACCATCCCTTTGATCGTGAACGGGGCCCTGTGGCTCTACATGGAGCAAATCGCAGATCCGATCCGTCTTCCGTTTTGGCAAACGGTGCGGGAGATCGTGCTGGTCACCCTGGTTCCCGCGGGCTTGGGCGTGTTGACCCGTGCAAAGATCCCCATGCTGGCGGCCAAAATCGCCGATGTCGCCAAGCCCCTGCTGCTGGCCCTGCTGGCCGGCGTGTTTTCGCTGATGCTCTTCGGCAAAGGCCAACCGGGATTGCCCTCTCTTACTTGGGCCGAGGCAAAAGACATGCTTCCGTGGTGCCTGCTGCTCAATGTGGCCTGCATGGTGGAAGGATTCGTTTTTCCCGGCCTGTTCGGTCTGCCTTATCCCGTGCGCATCACCACGGCCATCGAATCCGGGGTGCACAACACGACCTTGGCTTTTCTGATCACGATCAACTTGTTGCAGATGCCCGATTTGGCCAAACCCGTGCTTTTGTACGCGCTGATGTCTTTTTGGACGGCCCTGTTGTTCGTGTACGCGCTCCGCATTTTGTATCGAAAAGGACATGTAGTCGAGGATCTCCGTTGGCTGCTCGACCGTTTTTCGGGAAAAATCCCTCGCGGGCCCAAAGTTTGATCCGCCAAAGCCGCCACGGCTCGAAAAAGTCCATTATTTTTGCCAAAAGACGTTTTTTCCTTTTTTTCCAGAAAAAAATATGCGCGGTATCATTTTGAGTTTTCTCTTGACGGCCTCTGCGGTGGCGGTATCTGCCCATGAGGCGGGCGGGCCCCCCAAGCCGACTTTGAAAATGGCCCTCCTGAAATATTCGGGCGGCGGAGACTGGTACTCCAATCCCACTTCGCTCCCTAACTTGGCCAAATTCTGCAACGAACAGTTGGGCACCAACTTCGAAATGCCGAGGGCGGAAGTGGAAGTCGGCAGCCCGGAGCTTTTCAACTACGCGTTCGTCCACATGACTGGTCACGGCAACGTGGTCTTCAGCGACGCCGATGCCCTCAACCTCCGCCAGTACCTCTTGGGAGGCGGCTTTCTGCACATCGACGACAATTACGGGATGGACAAATTCGTACGGGTGGCCATGAAGAAGGTTTTTCCCGAACTGGATTTCGTGGAACTGCCGTGGGACCATCCGATTTACCGCCAGCGATTCGCCTTCGACCGCGGCCTGCCCAAGATCCACGAGCACGACGGAAAGCCCGCCCAGGGCTTTGGCCTTGTTTTTGAAGGGCGGCTGGTGTGCTTCTACTCCTACGAATGCGATCTCGGCAACGGTTGGGAAGACTCGGAGGTGCACAACGATCCCGTCGAAAAACACTTGGCTGCCCTTCGCATGGGGGCCAATATCGTCCAGTTCGCCTTTTCGCAATAGCCGATTGCATTTTATGCGCCTTCTTTTCTCTTCTTTTTTCGTCGTGGCGATGGCGGCCTGCGCCCCCCGAACGCCCGTGTCGCCCGCGACCAACGGTCCGGTGGCCGAAAAAACCACTTTGGCTGCTCTCCAGAACGGCTTGTTCACTGCTGGCATTTTCGAAAAAGGCCGACTGGTGGCCACGCCGAGGCCCATCCAAGCGCCCACCGGGGAAATGACCTTGTTGCTGATCGTTTCGGCCCGGGCGCCTTGGGCCGTCGCTCTCGCCGAAGGCAAAAAAAATGCCGCCGGCCCGGGCGATTTCGACAAATTGGTCGCTTCCAACCGGATGCTCATAGGCAAATCGTATGTTTTCGACGACGGCACCTATGGTATCGTGCTCCATTTTCCCGGCATGCCCGACGACCCGCACCCGACGGCCCTCGCTTTCTCGTCACTCGAACACGTGCAAACGGTGCATCTCCGCCAAGTTTATTGACAATTCTCTTATCCAGTTTATCTCCACAAAATGAACCGTTTGTTTTTTTCCCTGCTCGTCAGCTGCTCCCTCGGCGTCGTGTATCCCCTCAACGCCCAGCAGGCTCCGGCCGCCAAAACCTACATCGACAAAATGCTCAACGCCATCGACCAGGTCAAGTTCGTTAAGTTCATGATCAAGTCCAAGGAACGGTTCGGCCAACAGTACCTCGACCATCACAATTTCATGAAAATCTACCAGTCCCCTTTCCAAGTCTATCTGAAAGACCAAAGCAATGGGGTGGAAGTGCTGTACATCGACGGCTGGAACAGCAACAAGTGCTACATCAACCCCAACGGCTTCCCGTGGACCAATGTCAGTTTCAGTCCTTTGGCCGATCGGGTGCGCCAAGATCAGCACCACACGATCTTCGAGGCGGGCTTTTGGTACCTCGGTCGGACGATGCGGGCCCTGATCAAGCGAATCGAAACCGAAAAACGCGACTACAACCGCCACTTCCAATACCTCGGCGAAAGTTCGTGGGGAGGGGTTTCTTACTACAAATTGAGCTTGGTGAACGACGAGTTCGCCTACGAAAACTATACCCTCACCAAGGACGAGACCCCCAGGGACATCGCCCAGCGACTGAATCTCAACGATGCTCTGATCGAAGCCAAGAACAACATCGGCCACGGCAAATTGAAAGCCGGCACGACCATCAAAATCCCCAATACGTTCGCCAAAAAAGTCGAACTTTTCCTCGACAAAAACACTTTTCTCCCCCATATCCAAGTGGTGTACGACGAGAACGGCCTGTTCGAGCAATACGAAATGTACAACGTCGAAATCAACCCATACTTCGCTCCGGACGAGTTTTCTACCTCGAACAAAAACTTCGGCTTCAAATAATAGTGTTGATTTTCAGTGAAAAAAACCAAAAAAAACGAACATGATCTCTTATTCCGTTGACGGCCACATCGCCACGATCACGCTCGACCGGCCCGAAAAGCGCAACGCTTTCAATGCCGAGTTCGTGTCTCGCCTGCGCGAAACCGTGGACCGGGCCGCCGACGATCCCACCGTGCGGGTCGTGATGCTGCGCGCCAACGGAGATGTGTTCAGCGCCGGGGCCGATCTGGGTTACCTGCAATCGCTCCAATCTTTTTCCTACGAAGAAAATCTCGCCGATTCGACGGTGCTGGCCGATCTGTACCATCGGATCTATGCCCACCCCAAGGTGTTCATCGCCCTCGTTCAGGGCCACGCCATTGCGGGCGGTTGCGGGTTGGCCACCGTGTGCGATTTTTGTTTTGCCGTTCCCAAGGCCGTTTTCGGCTATACCGAGGTCAAGATCGGTTTCATCCCCGCCATCGTGTCGGTGTTCCTGGTCCGCAAGGTCGGAGAGGCCAAGGCCCGAGAAATGCTGCTCACCGGCAAGCTCGTCTCGGCCCAGATCGCCAAGGATCTCGGACTGATTAACCGCGTGCTGGAACGGGAGCAACTGGAAACGGAGGCCTACGCTCTGGCCGACGAACTGGTGTCCGGCACCTCCGGCGAATCGCTGCGCCTCACCAAGCGGTTGCTGGCCCGGTTGCCCGAAATGGGCACCGAGGAGGCGTTCCGCTTTGCCGCCGAACAAAACGCCCAAGCCCGCATGACAGCCGATTGCCAACGCGGGATAGCGGCCTTCCTCAACAAGGAAACGTTGAACTGGGGAGGCGGGCAAAGCGTTTGAATGGGGTTTCACAACTGTTCATTTCCATCATTTTTCTTCTAAAAATTTTTATGAAAAAAATTCTTTTCCTGCTGTTTTTTCTGCCCCTGCTGTTGGGATCGGACGCACTTTTTGCCCAAAAAAAGCCCAATTTTGAAGAAGGCACGATCGTTTTCGGCCTCAACATGGAAGGGGGCGAAGCCCAAATGGGCATGCTCGCCGGTATGGTCAATATGAGCATGTCGTTCAAAGGCGACAAAAGCAAGCTCGACATCGGATTGATGGGCGGCGCCCTCGGCAAGTTACAGATCGTTTCGCCGGGCGAAGGACAAAAATCCTTCATGATGTACGATGTGCCCATGATCAACGACCGCGCAGTGGTCCGTCTGGATTCGGTGCCCCAAGCCGAAGGCCAAGCTCCGGCCCCGGAGGTCAATGCGGGAGGGCTGTTCAACGGTGCCGATATCAAATATGTCAAAGGCCGCAAAAAAATCGCCGGCTACAAGTGCAAAAAGGCGGAAATGTCCTTGATGGGCCAAACCGCCACGATCTACTACACCGACAAATTGCGCCCGGCTTCCATGCCCCAAGGGTTCGACAAATTGAAAGGGTTCCCGCTCGAGCTCGAGCTGAATTTCATGGGCATGAAACTGAACTTCGCCGCCAAAGAGGTCAAAAAAGGCGGGGTGGGCGCCGCCGATTTCCAAAAACCCGATGGCTACGAAGAGATCACCTTGGAAGAGTTCATGAAAAAAGCCCAGGAAATGGGCAAAGGCGGCGGGATCGGGATGTGATCGCCCGGATCCTTTTCAGTCAAAAACTCCCCTCGGCAAGTGCCCGAGGGGAGTTTTTTTTTTACCTTTCCGACCATTTTCAAACACCAAAAAAATTGTTCATGGCCTTGCGCACTTTTGTTTTGAGCCTGCTGTTGCCCTTGGGCCTTTGGGCTGGCCCCGGCGATACCCTGATGGTACAAGCCTTCACCTTCGGCGGTCCGCAGGATGCGGTCATCGCCTTCCCCAACGGCAACCAATCTTTCGAGCGGGTGCTGATGTACTACACCCTGAAATGCGTGCCGGGCGGCGCGGGCGGACTGCAATTTCCCTGCGGCGAGTGGGATTATCTCACCTACACTTACCTGTACCAACCGACGGGCAATTTCGATTCCACGCAACTGTCACAGGCCAACTTCATGGTCGGCCCGACCTCGCCCGACTCTGTCTCGTTCGCCTGGTCGCCCACCTACGACCTATATGCCCGCCAGCAGATCCGCACGGTGGTGGACAACACCCTTTCGGAAACGACCGCCGAAATCGGCTCCGGCCTTTCCGGCTCTTCCGCGCCTTTCGATGCGGCCCACCCCCGCAACAGGTCGCAGTACCTCTGGCTGGCCAACGAACTCTCTGCCGCCGGCCTTTTGGCCGGGGACTTGGACCGTCTGACCCTCTTTTTGGCCAACGGCGCGGGCTCGCTGCATGGACTGACCGTCCGCATAAAGGCCACCAACGCCGCTGCCCTCGACCCCAACGCTCCGGATCTGACCGGTTTCACCACCGTTTATCGAGCCAATACCGATCTGCCCGCCAGCGGTCCGCTGACCCTCGATTTCCAAACGCCTTTCGCTTGGAACGGCACCTCCAATCTGCTGGTGGAAATCCTGTACGACAACGCCTCCGCACAAGCGCCGACCAACTTGGTCGAGTCCGATTCCACCGGCTTCGCTTCCGGATTGCTGAACGACAGCGACGACGCCTACCTCGATTTCGACGGCTACGATTACGCGCAAACGATCGACAACACGCTTTTTGACCAACTGTCCGACAAGATCACGGTCTCGTTCTGGTTGTACGGAGCGCCCGAACAGCCCGAGCCGGAGTACGCGTTCGAAGGCCGCGACGCACAGGGCTTTCGCGTGATCAACGCCCACCTGCCCTGGGACAACGGCCGCGTCTATTGGGATGCCGGCAACGATGGCGGCGCCTACGACCGGATCGACAAACAGGCCCAGACCAACGATTACGAAGGCCGCTGGAACCACTGGGCCTTCGTGAAGGACGCCACGGCGGGCACGATGCAGATCTTCCTCAACGGCGCGCTCTGGCACAACGGCACGGGCAAGACCCGCTTGATGGACGATATCGAGACCTTCATCCTGTGCAAAGGAGGCCTCGGCGGGGGCAATTTCTCCTTCTACGACGGCTTTATGGACGAGTTCCAGCTATGGAACACCAACCTCGATGCCGCCACCATCAACGCATGGCGGCTCCGCGAGGTGGATGCCACGCACCCCAACTATGCCAACCTGCTCCTGTACTATCGTTTCGACGAACACACGCCCGATCGCGCCGCCGACGCCTCCGGACACAACGGCGATGCCCATCTGATGGGCCTGCCCCGCCGGGTATGGACGCCCGCTGCGGAAAAGTTCAAAAACTTCCGGGCGACCGAGCTGCGGCCCAAGGTGCGCTTTCACCAGGGCGATTACCTCAGCCACACCGACACGATCCAATACTGGGACACCGTGTACCGCGACGGATTTACCCTCGAATTGTTCGACCATCCCACCTCGCCCGCCCTGCCCACCGACACCCTGCACGTTTGGGCGCCGGGCTGGCAGTACGTTTACGATCTGAACGGCGCCAAAGTGGACTCCTCCTGGGCCGGCGCCGATTCCACGATCTACAAAACGGTCCGCAACTACTACGGCCCGCCCTTTGAAATCGTGGACCGGATCGAACTGGGCCGCTACATCACACCCTACGGCATCAACCTCGACATGGGCCCCGACGGCTGGACTTGGATCTACGATGTCACCGATTACCTGCCCGTCCTGCGCGGCTCCAAACGCCTCACCGCCGGCAACTGGCAGGAACTGCTCGACCTGAAGTTCCTGTTCATCGAGGGCACGCCCGCCCGGCAGCCGCTTTCCGTTCAGAACGTCTATATCGGCGATTATGGCTACGGCAACAGCATCCCCGGCAACCCGGGCAGCATCGAAAACCAACTGACGCCCCGCACCGTGAACATCCCCGCCGGCACCTCCTCGGCCCTGCTGAAAGTGCGTACCACCGGCCACGGATTCGGCGGTACCCTCAACTGCGCCGAATTCTGCCCGCGCAACAACGTTGTCAAAATCAACGGCACGCCGCGGTTCAACCAATACCTGTGGGACAACGATTGTTCGCTCAACCCCTTGTTCCCACAAGGTGGCACATGGATTTACAGCCGCGCCAACTGGTGCCCGGGCAAAGATGTGCACACCGATGAGTACGAACTGACCCCGTACATCACGCCGGGTTCGCCGATGACCGTTGATTACGATATGCAGGCCAACTACCAATGGGACGGTCAGGGAAGTTATCCCACTTATGTGATCGAATCGCAGGCGTTCACCTACGGACCCAACCAGTTCAACCACGACGCCCGCTTGGAGCAGATCATCGCCCCCAACAACATGAAGATCTACGGCCGCCAAAACCCCACTTGCGGCGGGCCGATCATCCGCGTGCGCAACATGGGCGCGCAGACGATGACCAGCCTCACGGTGGATTACGGCATTACGGGCGGCCCCTCCGGAAACTACACGTGGACGGGCAACCTGCCCTTCAACCAGGCCACCGACATCCAGTTGCCGCCCTTCGCCGGCGGACAGGCTTGGCCAGATGCGGCGGGACAACGCTTTTACGCCACCATCAGCGCTCCATCCGGTCAGCCCGACGAATATGCGCCCAACAACTCGGCCAGCAGTTCTTTCACGAACACCCAGGTGATCGAATCCGACCGCCTGCTGCTGCTGTTCTACACCAACGGCTTCGCCAGCGAGAGTTCCTTTGTGCTCAAGGACGAAAACGGCAACGTGGTTGACCAACGGCAATATGTCAACAACAACCAGATCCACCGCGATACCCTGCTCGTGCCCCCCGGTTGCTACACCTTGTCCATCTTGGACAGCGACGACGACGGGCTGGCCTTTTTCGCCAACAACGACGGCGGCGGTTGGGCAAGGATCTATCGCCTCGGCAACAATGTGGTGCTACACAATTTCCCCGCGGATTTCGGCCGCCAAACGGATTTCCGTTTCGTGACGCGCCTGCCCACGGGCATCGAAGAAACCGCCCAAGAAGAAACCCGCTTGGAAGTGTTCCCCGTGCCCACCTCCGAACAGGTGTTCGTGCGCCTGCCGGCCTCCTCCGGCGAAGCCCTTCTGCGGGTCTTCGACCTGACCGGCCGCTTGGTGCTCCAACGGGACTATGTGACCGGTACCGACGAGTCGATCTCGGTCGCAGGCTGGGGCCCAGGAACTTACTGGGTCACCGTCCAAACCAACGGAAAGACCTTTACGGGCAAACTCGTGGTGCTGTAAAAAGGGCTTCTGTTTCGGGAAAAATCGCCGCCGGGAGTTGTCCCGGCGGCGATTTTGGTTTTTGGGAAAAAAGGAGAATCCGAAAAGTTTTGGATGGAAAGGTGTTCGTTCGCGGTTGAAGGCGGTTGAGGGCCGTGGAGGCGTCCCCGCCCCCGTTTTTCAACTTGCAATTTTGTATCTTTGCTCACGTTTTCCATCGTTCGTTTTCCACTCAAAGTCCGCTTCCGGATAAGTTTCCGGAAAAATTTTTTCTAAAAAATGAGAAAAAACAATCCGTTTGTCCACCCGTGCGTTTTGTCTGCCCTGCTGCTCCCGATCCTGCTCCTGACGGCTTGTTGGGGCGGCGGTCCGGATGGTCCCGAAA
>JBEIJQ010000037.1:0-21448 GCA_040380145.1 Lewinellaceae bacterium
CAACCCCATCGTGCATTGGCTGCAGCTCGAAACCGCCAAGGCCCTGTTCGAGATCAAACAAGACAAACTGGCCATCGGCATGGAAATGTTCGAGTCCGACAACCAGTTGTTGATCAACGAGTATTTTCTCGGACTGATCTCGGAGAAAAATTTCGAAAAGGACTGTCGCCTGTGGCCCAACTACCGGACCGACTACAAGCCCTTGCTCGACCTGGCCAAGGAAAAAGGCCTCAAGTTCGTGGCCACCAACGTGCCGCGCCGCTATGCCTCGCTGGTCAGCCAGCAGGGCCTCGCAGCCCTCGACGGTTTGCCCGAAGCCTCGCTGGCCTTTTTGCCGCCGCTGCCCATCACCGTGGACCTCAACCAGCAGGGCTACCGGGAAATGCTGGAAATGGGCAACGGAAACGAACTTTTCCCCCAGGCTCAGGCGCTCAAAGATGCCGCGATGGCCTATTTTATCCTCCAAAACCGCGAGCCGGGCGAGTGCTTCCTGCACCTGAACGGCGCTTTCCACTCCGATCGCCGGGAAGGCATCGCCTGGTATCTGCGCCAAGCCGATCCCAATCTCAAGATCGCCGTGGTGACGACCGCCCAACAGGCCGATATCGAAAAATTCGACCCCGAATACCGCGACCGCGCCGATTTCGTGGTCTGTGTGCCGGAATCCATGACCCGCACCCATTGAGCCCATGCCGCTGCCCATGTACACCCGCAGCCAATTGGCTCTCCGCAACGGACAGGATCGCGAGGAGATCTGGGTGGCCTTCGAGGGAAACATCTACGACGTGACACACAGCCGCCTGTGGCGCAACGGCAAGCACTACGAACACTGGGCCGGGCAAGACCTCACCGCCGAACTCGCCGATGCCCCCCACACCGCGGCCGTCTTCGAACGCCTCGAGATCGTGGGGAAATTGACCGCTACTTAGGCCGTACGCTCCCTCAACGTTTCCCGCCGAAAGCCCAGACCGCCAACCCCGCCGCCACGCTCATCGCGGCAACGATCAGCCATAGGGCGTCGAACCCCCAGGCACCGGCCACATTCAGGCCCAAGGTTGGCGCCACGATATTGGCCGTGGCGAACGACATTGAATAAGCCCCCATGTACCGCCCGCGGTTGCCCTCCGAGGCCCGCGACATCACAAAACCGTTGCTGAAAGGAAACGCGGCCATTTCCCCGAAGGTAATCAGCAGCACCGACAGCAGCGCCACCGGAAAATAGGCCCCGAACAACGGATACACCACATACGAAAGGCCCATCAGCACCATCCCCAGCCCTACGAGCCGATAGGCCCGGAAACGATTTTCCAGAGCATACACCAAAGGCATCTCCAAGACCACGATCAGCAGGCCGTTCAAGGCCATCAACCACCCGATGCGGTCTTCGCCGAGCAACAGTTTTTCCTTGAAATACACCGGCAGGGAATGGAACAGTTGCATGAAAGAAACCGCGTTCAGGACCATCAGCAGCAGAAAAAACATGTAGGGGCCGTCCCGGTACGGCGAAGGCGCTGGCGAAGGTTTTTCTGCGTTTTCCGGCATCGGCGCGTACAGCGGATCCGTCGGTGTTTGGGGCGCCCTCGGGTCAGGCAGCAGTACCCCAAATGCCAGCGCGGCCCCGATACAGGTGGCCCCGTCCAACACAAAAAGCCAATCGTAGCCCCAATGGAATGCCACCAAACCTCCCACGGCCGGACCGACCCCGAACCCCAGATTGACCGCCATGCGGATCAACGACATGGAACGGGTGCGGTTTTCGGGCGTGCTGTACGTGGAAACCGCCACGAAGTTTGCCGGGCGGAACGCATCGGCCGCCGTGCTCAGCACAAAACCCGTCAGGCAAAACAACGGCAAGGTCTCTACCTGCATCAGCACGAAAAACAACAGACCGCCCAACAGCAGCGAACCCAGGATCACCCGAAAATACCCGATGCGATCGGTCAACCAGCCGCCGAGAAAAGAACCCACCAAAGACCCGGCGCCGATACAGCTCATCGCCAAACCCGTGTGGGCGTAGTCCCAGCGCAGTTCCTTGGTCAGATAAACCGTCAAAAAAGGCAGCACCATCGTGCCGCTCCGGTTGATGAGCGTGATGAGAGCCAACAGCCAGATCTGCCTGGACAGACCGCTGAACGACTCGCGGTACAGACGAAAAATTCCGAAGGACATGATCGAGGGGCAAACATACGGACAAAAAATCCGTCGGAGCCTTTCGATCGACCGATCGACGCGGCTACAAATAGCGGTCGCCGTGGGCCTGCTTCACCTCTGCGGTGAGTTTTTTGATCTCCTGCTCTTGGTCTTTGGGCACCAGCAACAGCACATCGGGCTCATCGATGAGGATGAAGTTGTGGAGGTCCTTGACCACCACCAACTTGTCGGCCGGGGCCCGCACGATGCAGTCGCTGACGCCGCGCAGGAGCGCCTTTTCGGCGAAAACGGCGTTCCGGTCGGCGTCTTTCTCAGAGATCTCGTACAGAGAGGCCCAAGTGCCCAGATCCGACCAGCCGATATCGGCCGGCAGCGTATGGACATTGGAGGCCTTCTCCATGATGGCGTAGTCGATGGAAATATTGGGCGTCGTGGGGTAATGCTCCGCCAAAAAAGCGCCTTCGCCGGGCGTGTTGAGCACGGCCCGGTGCGCGTCGAAAAGCCCCCAGATCTCTGGCGCGTGCCGCCGGAGGGCCGAGAGGACATGGGCGGTTTTCCACACGAAAATGCCCGCGTTCCACAAAAAGCCGCCGTCGGAAAGAAAGCGTTTGGCCGTTTCCAGATCGGGTTTTTCGTGGAAACGGCGCACCGGCCGCACTCCGCTGCCGGCGGTTTCGTACTGGATGTACCCGTATCCGGTGTCGGGCCGAGTGGGCTCGATGCCGAGCGTCACCAAAGCGTCTTCTTTTTCGGAAAAAGCCAGTGCTTCCCGGATTTTTTCCAAAAAAACATCTTCTTTTAGGATCAATTGGTCGGAAGGGGCCACCACCATCGAGGCCTCCGGATCGAGCTCGTGCAGTTTGAAAGCGGCATAAGCGATGCAGGGCGCCGTGTTGTTGCGCGACGGTTCGCCGAGGATCTGTCCGCGGTCCAGTTCGGGCAACTGCTCGGCCACCAGGTCCGTGTAGGCGGCATTGGTGATGACATAAATCCGCTCGGCGGGCACCAAGCGGGCGAAACGCTCGTAGGTTAGGCGCAGCAGGGATTTGCCCACGCCCAGGATGTCCATGAACTGCTTGGGCTTTTTTTCGCGGCTGCCGGGCCAAAAACGGCTGCCCACTCCGCCGGCCATGATCGCTACGTACTGCATCGGTGTATGTTTTTTTTCGGAAAAAATCGTTGCAAAGATAAACTCCGTCCGCTCAATCGGTCTGTGGGCGGACAAAAAACGCACATTGTGGCGGGAAGGGGACAAACCGCAGGGGAAGCCGTTTTTTTGCTTGGCCCAAAATCGGTAATTTTGCGCCTTGACTTTTTTGCCAAAAAAAATTTTTATGACCGCAAACCGACTTTATTCGATCCTTTTTGTTCTGTTGGCCTCGACCGTGGGCATGCGCGCGCAGATCAGCGAAGGGGGTACCCCGTTGAGCCTCCAGCCCGCCTATGGTCTCGGCACCGACCACATTCCCACGGAGCACATTGCCCCGCCTTCCGCCGCCATGATCCAACAGATGGAAGCCGAAGACGCCTCGGAAGGCAAGAATCCCCGCATCGGGGTGCTGATGCCGGCCAACCTCACGGCCAACAATTCCGGCGAATGGCAGACGATCTCCAAGGGCGGCGACCGCGTCTGGCGCCTGCGCATCCGTTCGGAAGAAGCGCTCGGCCTCACGCTCTATTGGAGCGATTTCCACCTGCCCGCCGGCGCCAAACTCTTCGTGTTCACCCCCGACCAGGTCGAGGTGTACGGCGCGTTCACAGCGGCCAACAACGATCCCAGCGGATTTTTCGCCACCCAGCTCGTCCACTACAACGAACTGATCGTGGAATACTTCGAGCCGGCCGAAGTGGCCGGACAGGGAAGTTTCACGATTTCGGACGTGGCCTACGCCTGGCGCCACGTCAAGTCCCGCACACCGGGACTACCCCCGGGCCGCGACTTCGGCGACTCCGGTGCCTGCGAGGTGAACGTGAACTGTTCCCCCGAGGGAAACAACTGGCAGGACGAAAAACGCGGCGTGAGCCGCTACCTCGTCGTGGTCGGTGCCGGACAAGGCTGGTGTACCGGCACGATGGTCAATAATGCCCGTCAAGACTGCACGCCCTATTTCCTGACGGCTTGGCACTGCGGCGAAGGCGCCACAGCTGCCAACTTCAACCAATGGGTCTTCTACTTCAACTACGAAGCGCCCACCTGCGCCAATCCGGCCAACGGCAACAACCTGCCCAACAACACGATGACGGGCTGCGCCATGCGCGCCAATTCCAACGACGGCGGCGGCAACAGCGGTTCTGACTTCCTGCTGGTCCAACTCAACCAAAATCCTCCCGCCGCCTACAACCTGTACTACTGCGGCTGGAACGCCACCGGCGTGGCCAATACCGGCGGTGTGAACATCAGCCATCCCGCCGGCGACATCAAAAAAATCAGCACCTATACCAACACGCTGATTTCGGCTACTTGGGGCGGCCAAGTACAAAATACCCACTGGACGGCCAACTGGGTCGCTACGGCCAATGGCAACGGCGTTACCGAGGGAGGCTCCTCGGGCTCTGCCCTGTTCGACAACAACGGCCGCATCGTCGGCACCCTCACGGGCGGACCTTCCAATTGCAATGCGGCCGCGGCCAACCGAAACGACCAGTTCGGCAAAGTTTCCTACCACTGGCAGTCCAACGGAGCGGCGACCAACCGCCAGCTCAAACCGTGGCTCGACCCCGACAATACCGGCGCGCTCACCCTCGACGGGGTGTACGCCCCTTGTACGGGCTTCACCTTGGCGGCCAACCCGACGGCCATCACGGCCTGTGCCGGCGCGAACGCCACCTCCGTGATCACGGTCAACGCCCTCGGCGGCTTCAACACGCCCGTCAACCTCACCGCCAGCGGAGCAGCGGGCGCCACCTTTCAGTTCTCGACGAACCCCGTCACGCCCGGCAACACCTCGATCATTACCATTTCAGGCCTCGCCGCGGGCAACTACAATGTAACGGTCACCGGAACCGCCGGCGCTACCCCCCAGACGGTCGTGCTGCAAGTGGCCGTTTCCGGCGCCGCGCCCGGCACGCCCGTCCTCACCACCCCGGTCAACGCCGCCAACGGCGTGGCCAACCAGCCCACGCTCAACTGGAACGCCATCGCCGGCGCAACCTATCAGGTGCAGGTGGCCACCGATGCGGCCTTCACCAACATCGTGGCCACGGCTACGGGTCTGGCCACCAACTCTTGGACGGTCACCCCGGTGCTGTCCCAGAACACGACCTACTACTGGAGGGTCCGCGCCTCCAACGGTTGCGGACAGGGCAACTTTGCCACCGCGTTCAGCTTCACCACGGGCAGCATCAACTGCGTGACGGTCAACAGCACCAATGTGCCCGTCACCATCACCGCTGCGGGAACGCCCACCATCACCTCGACCCTCTCCTTCCCCAACGCCGGCAGCATCACCGATGTGAATGTGACGGCGCTCTCCGGGACCCACTCCTACATCTCCGACCTGACCTTCACGTTGACCTCTCCGGCGGGCACTTCTGTCACCTTGATGGACCAGATCTGCAACGCCGAAAACAACTTCAACATCCGTTTCGACGATGTGGCCGCGGGCACGCCGCCCTGTCCGCCCATCGATGGGCTGGCCTATCCGCCCAACCAGCCGTTGGCCGGCTTCAACGGACAAAACCCGCAGGGCACTTGGACCCTCACGGTCACCGACGGATTCAACCAAGACGGCGGCGCGCTCCAAGCCTGGGGCATCGAGATTTGCTATGTGGGCGGCGGCTGCAACCTGACCGCTACGGCCACGGCCACCAATGTGACTTGCAACGGAGCGGCCAACGGCGCAGTCACGGTCGTGCCGACCGGCGGAACGGCCCCTTATTTCTATACTTGGAACAACGGTGCGACCACGGCCTCCCTCTCCAATCTCGCTCCGGGCGCCTATGTGGTGACCGTCACCGATGCTAATTCCTGCACGGCCACGGCTTCGGCCAGCATCACCCAGCCGACGGTGTTCAATGTATCGTTCGGCATCACCAATACGCCTCCGGGTGCCTGTACAGGCGCTTTGACCGCCAACACAACGGGCGGTGGCGGCGGGCCTTTCACTTACCTGTGGAGCACCGGGGCAACGACACAAGCGGCCAACAACCTGTGCGCCGGCACCTATACCGTCACGGTCACGAGCGTCAACGGCTGCACCGTCAGCGGCACGGGCACGGTCAATGTGCTCAACACGCCGCTGGTGCTCAATGCCAGCGCCACTCCGGCCACCTGCTTCGGTGTTTGCAACGGATCGGCCACGGTGGGCGTCACGGGCGGCGTTCCGCCCTACACCTATGCGTGGAGCAACGGCGGCGCCGCACAAACGGCCGGCAATCTGTGCGCGGGCAGTTACACGGTCACGGTCACCGGCGCCAACGGCAATTCCGCCACGGCCACGGCCCAGGTCGCGCAGCCCAATTCGGCGCCCACGGCCACACTGACCCTTCAGCCGGCCACCGCCCTCAACCCGCCCTGCGACGGCAGCGCCACGGTGCTGGGCGCCGGCGGAACCCCGTCCTACACCTACGCTTGGAGCAACGGCGAAACCTCGTCCACGGCCACGGGCCTGTGCGGCAACCAAAACTATTCCGTGACGCTCACCGATGCCAATGGTTGCACGGCCACGGCCGCTTTCACCGCCCCGTACAATCCGGTGGGCGTGGAGCTGGTGCCCGGCCTGTCGGTATTCAACCTGTCGCCCAACCCCAACGGTGGAATTTTCGTGGTGGAAGCGTACTTTGACCAGCGTCCCGCGGACGCCGTGCTGGAAGTGTTCAACGCCACCGGACAGCTCCTGCGCCAATATCCGCTCACCGGCCAGCTCAACCGCCAAGAGGTTTCCCTCGCGGGATTTCCCTCGGCCGTGTACTTCGTCCGTTTGAAAACGGCCCTCGGCACGGCGGTCAAACCGGTGATCGTCCGTTGATCTTCTGATCCGGGACGACGAAAGAGGTCGGGCTTTGCGGCCCGGCCTCTTTTTTTTGACCGGTCGGCCGGATTTTTCCGTCCTTTGTTTTCCTTTTTTCCGAAAAAAAGCGCCCCATCGGTTTTTTCGGCCCATTTTTGCCCAAAAGATCCCTTTCTTTTTTTCGAAAAAAATTTTTCCCCAAAAAAATATCCCTGCCCCGGTGCCCGGAATACCGTTCCCAACCCTCGAAAAACTCCGCGAAGGCAGCATGCTGCTCGTGGATAAGCCCCTCGACTGGACCTCGGCCGATGTGGTGCGGTTCGTTCGTTCGCGTCTTTACCGGCGCATCGGCGATGTGAAAGTCGGCCACGCGGGAACGCTCGATCCAAAGGCCACCGGACTGCTCCTACTGTGTACGGGGGCTTTCACCAAGCAGATCGACCACCACCTCAACCAATCCAAAACCTATACGGGGACATTCAAGCTCGGGGCGACCACGCCGTGCTACGACACCGAAAAGGAAGAGGACGCGTGGTTTCCCACCGAGCACATCACTCCCGAAAGACTGGAGGCGGCGCGGCGTTCGTTCGTGGGCGAACAGATGCAGCGGCCGCCGATCTTTTCGGCGATCAAGGTCGGCGGGAAAAAAATGTACAAAAAAGCCCGAAGCGGCACTGCCACCGAACTGGAGCCCCGCGCCGTGACCATCCATCGCTTCGAGATCACGGAGGCGCGCCTGCCCGAAGTGGATTTCGCCGTCGAATGCTCCAAAGGCACCTACATTCGCTCGCTGGCCCACGATTTCGGTCGAGCGCTCGACAGCGGCGGCTACTTGCTGGCCCTTCGCCGAACGGCCATCGGCGATCTTTCGGTGGACGGCGCCCATTCCCCGGAAGCGTTCGGCCAATACCTCGAGTCGTTGGGGTAAAGAATTTTTTTAAAAATTTGATTTTTAATTTTTTATAAAAAAACAAAAAAACCGTTTCGGGAATTTCTTCCACGGCTCGAACCGGTGTACAAAAACGCAGCGTATGAAAAGATCCTCTTGGCGCAGCCCATCCAATCTGGCCCTCGTGAAATACTGGGGCAAACACGGCCGCCAGCTGCCGCGCAATCCTTCGATCAGTTTCACCTTGTCGGAGGCCCACACAGAAACGACGGTTCAGTTGGCCGAGCGCACGCACCTGCACGGTGGGGCGGAGATTTCCTTCACCTTCGCCGGACGGGAGAACCCGGCCTTCAAGGCCAAGCTGCACAAGTTTCTAGACGGCATATTGGACCTGTTTCCCTTTTTGACCGAAACCCGTTTGGAGATTTCCTCGGACAATTCTTTTCCGCACTCGGCGGGCATCGCTTCCTCTGCCTCGGCGATGAGCGCCCTGGCACTTTGTCTGTGCGACATCGAACGGCAGCTCCTCGGCAGCCTGCGCGACGAGGCGGATTTCCTGCGCAAGGCCTCCGTGGTGGCGCGCCTCGGTTCGGGATCGGCCTGCCGTTCCGTTTATCCGCACATGGCCGTCTGGGGCGAATGTGCCGCCGTTCCCAGTTCGTCCGACAACTATGCGGTGCCCTTTGAGCCCCATCCCGTCTTCAAGACTTTCCACGACGACATCCTGATCATCTCCCGGGCCGAAAAACAAGTGTCCAGTTCGGCCGGCCACGGGCTGATGGAGGGGAATCCGTATGCGCCGGTGCGTTACGACCGTGCGCACCAGAACATATCGCGTCTCGTGGCTGCCCTGCGCAGCGGCGATGTGGAGGTGTTCGGCGCCATTTCGGAGGCCGAGGCCTTGTCGCTGCACGCCCTGATGATGATTTCCGAGCCGGGCTACCTGTTGTTGGAGCCCAACAGTCTGGCCGCCGTGCGGGCCGTGGAGGCGTTCCGTGCCGAGACCAAACTGCCCGTGTATTTCAGTTTCGACGCCGGTCCCAACCTGCACCTGCTGTACCCCCACGAGGTGTTCGACCGGGTGACCCCTTGGTTGGAATCCACCTTGGCCCCTTTGTGCCAGAGCGGACAGATCATCCGCGACCGCGTGGGCGACGGTCCGATCCGTTTGTATCCGACCGCCTGATGCGGGCGTCGGCCTCATCCTCTTCTACTTTTGTCCCGCACCAAGTTTTTCCGAAGCATGTTTTCCGACAATCCCTATTTTCCCCAACTGACCGAACAACAGAAAGCCCGTTTCGACGCGTTGGGCGAACTTTACCGTACCTGGAACGAGCAGATCAACGTGATTTCCCGCAAGGACATCGACAACCTGTACGAACGGCATGTGCTGCACAGTCTGGCCATTGCCAAATATGTTCGGTTCATGCCCGAGGGCCGGGTGCTCGACCTCGGTTGCGGCGGCGGTTTTCCGGGGATTCCCTTGGCGATTTTTTTTCCCGAGACCCATTTTATACTGGTGGATTCCATCGGAAAAAAAATCAAGGTCGCCGAGGCCGTTGCCGAGGCGCTGGGCTTGGAAAACGTGAGTTTTCGGCATGCCCGCGCCGAGGACCTGTCCGAAAAAGTGGATTTTGTGGTGTCGCGGGCCGTGGCCGAACTGGGCCAGTTGGTGCATTGGACGCGGGGCCTCATATCTGCCCAACAACGGCACGGGATTCCCAACGGGTTGATCGCCTTGAAAGGCGGGGGGCGTTTGAAAGAAGAGGTGGCAGCCCTCGGCAAAAGGGCTTATGTGGATGTTTTTCCCATCCGAAAATACTTCGGCGAGCCTTTTTTCGAAGAAAAATTCGTGGTGTATGTGCAGCGATAAGCGAATGTCAATCGCGGCGCATCACTGTTCGTCCGACGGTGCTTCCCGGCGGTTTTCCAGTTCTTCCCAATGCCCGTCGCGAGCGAGCGCGGCCTGATCGGGCCATGAGGCGCACAGGGCTTGGAAACGCTTGTTGCGCTCACTGGCGGCCAAAAGCACGGCCATGATGTCTTCTTGGCCGGACGAGGCCAACTGGGCGTAGGTGCGGATACCGCCGTTCTTCAGCGCCCGCTCGATCACGGGGCCGATGCCATCTATTTTTTGGAAATCGTCTTCCGGGGTTTCCGTGGCGATGGGGTATTCCAGCACAAAAGGCGGCAGGTCGAAAGTGATTTCCGGAGCAGTGGGCTCTTCGGCGGGCAATGGGGGTTCCCCGGCGGGTTCGTCGAGCTCGTCCAAGGGGCGCGCGGCATCCGACAGCAGTTGTTCGATGTGGGCGATTTCTTCATCGGTGGCACCGGGGGTTTCCTCGGCCGCAACGGTGGGTTCGTCGGCCGCAACGGTTGGCTCTTCGAAATCCAAGGAAACCGGTTCTTCGTACCCGGAAATTTCGGGGGCCGTTTCCACCGAAGGTTCGGCGGGCGAAATATCGGCAACGGGAATTTCGACCGGTGCCGGAGAAATTTCGGGAGCCGCTTGCGCTGCGACGGGCGTTTCTGAGACGACTGCGGGGACAGATTTACCCGGATTTTCGGCCACGGGGGCCGGAGACGCCGCGCCGGTAGCGGCCGAATTTTTTTGCGGGGCCCACAAATAGTAAGCGAACATCATCCCGAACAGGAAAGAAACGGCCAGCAGGATGAGTATTTCGAGGGTGGCGTCGGTGCCGTTGTAGGAGTGGGTGAGGTCGTTGAACATAAAAAAGGGGGGGTGTCGTTGGTTGCTGTCAAGGGTTTTGGGCAATGGCAGGGGCGTGTACCGTTATTTTTTTTCGCGCTCTCTCACGATGCGTATGACCACGCGCTGCTCGGATCCGTGCCGGTCGTCGGCCGGCCGGGCTGGCATGGCCAGTACTTTCATGGAGAGGTTTTTCTTGGGGACGCCTTTTTTGATCAGGGTTTGAAAGACTTCCTCTGCATGTTTTTCGGCGATTTTTTTGCCCTTGTCGTTTTTGCCGCTTGCTTCGAACAGGCCCGTTACCTGGAGCCGCGCGTTCAATTTGGCGAAGCGTTTGGCAGCTTTGGACAGCGCTTCTTCCATTGCCTTGGCCTGGACCTTTCGGTCTTGGCCCTCGGGGAAGAACACGACGATGCTGTCGTTGCTTTCTTCGGCATATACGGAATAAAGGACCGTAGTGAAATCGCAGGCCCAAAAGGGATCGTTTTTGAGATCTTCGCTGAAACGGCCTTTGGCCGCGGCGATCTGCACCCGTCCGAAAAAAGGTTTGAGCAATTGGCGCACCGAATCGGCGCGGGCCAGCCCGAGATTGTCTTGGTCTTCCGGCTTTTCTTCCCCGTCGAAGTAATAGCCCGTCACCAACAGGGCTTCGTTGGAAGAAACCGTCTTGATCAGGGAATCGCGGAAGGCATCGAAATCGCGGCGGACATACGGTCTCGGATCGTTCCAGAGGAAATTGATGCGGTAGGGCAGTTCGAGTTCTTTTTCGACTGCCGGTGTGTCAACGGCCACGGGTATTTCGATCGGTGCAGGCTCCGAGGTGCGTCCCTGGCCAAAACCCTTGATGATGGAGGTGTAATAATAGGTCGCTCCGAGACAATAGGCTCCGAAGGCCAACAAGGTAAGCAGTGCTTTGGAATTCATAAAAGTGGCGGAGAACCGGATGGGCCGGCGATAGTTGTTCGTCGAACGGTCCATCCGATTTTTTTGAAAAAACGACGGTGGACCAAAGGTGCATCCAACAAAGGTAGTCTTTTTTTGCGAATGTCCATTGAGCAAAAACAAACGGAATAAGGCTTGTCGCTCGTTTGATTACCTTTGGCACAGCAATTGGTAGAGGTCTGCGCCATTGGGTGCAGTGCCCGCCCTCTTGGCCAAAATCCCATTTATTTCATATCGAAAATTTTTATCCATGCGTGTTTTTGCCTCTTTTGTCCTGCTGTTGGCCGCCACGGCTGTATTTGCCCAAAACGATCAACTGCCCAAGGCACAAGTGTTCACACTCCAGGGCCAATCTGCCGATATTGCCACCTTCGTGAAACCCGAAAAAATAACTGTCCTGAATTTTTGGGCCACTTGGTGCTCGCCCTGCAAAAAGGAGCTCGACAACATCGCCGAGCTGTACGAAGACTGGCAAAAAGAATACAATGTCGAGCTGATCGCCTGCACCATCGACGATGCGCGCTCTCTCACCAAGGTCGGTCCCATGGTGGAGGCCAAGGGGTGGACCTACACTATCCTGTCCGACAAAAACGAAGATCTGCGCCGCGCGCTCAATTTCCAAAATGTGCCCTACACTTTCGTGATCAAAGACAACAAGATCGTGTACACCCACAGCGGCTATGTGGAAGGCGCCGAATACGAGCTCGAGGAAGTACTCAAAAAATTGGCGGGCAAGTAATTTCCGCTGCCGATACCTCTTTTTCGGGCTTGGATCGCTGTGGTCCAAGCCCGATTTTTTTTGAAAAAAATGGACATCGAGTTCTTTTTTGCATCCTTACTGGGGAGAAAATCGTCTCTTGCTGTTTTTGGGTGAAAAGAAAAAGTATAGGGCGGCTCTGGCCGAAAGAAAAACTGTTTACTGGATGAAGTGTTGGAGCACATTCGTATTCGAAAAAAATCGGTCAAACATCGAGGCTGTGTTTCAAAGCTCCACAAAAAAAGGCCCTCCCGAAAGCGGGAGGGCCTTGTAATAAATCTCTGAGGAGATGATCAACGGACGACCGTGAACATCTTGGTCACGAGGCCTTTGTCGGTGCCGATCATCACGGCGTAGGTGCCCACGGGGAGCTCGGATGTCTCAACGCTCAGGGCGTAGGTACCGGCGGTGCGCTCCATGTTTTCCACGGACTTGATCGGTTGGCCGAGGGCGTTCACGATCGTGACGGCCACATTGGAGGACTCGTCGAGGCGATATTCCAGCGTGAAGTTGTCGTTGGCCGGATTGGGGAACAGGCGCACATTGGAGCGGTCGATTTCCACGGTGATGAGGCCGGTGCCGGTGCCCGACTTATAGACATCGTCGCGTTGTTCAAAATCTGCGGCCGCGCCGGTGATGTTGACGATGTTGGTGCCCGCAGCCACGTCCACGAGGCGATAGAAGCCGTTGCCGTAAGCGCAGCAGATGCCGTCTCCGTAGGAGTCGATGATGCGGAAGTTGTAGCAATCGTTCTGATTGAGCGTGAAAGTCTGGGTGATCAGCTGGTTGTTGTTGGCTCCGGTGTACGCGGCTTGTGCCACGGTGTTGCCGGCGCCGTCGTACAAGGCCCAGCTGGATTCGGCGGCGTAACCGTCGAGTTGGAGCTCGAGGCGGACTTCAATGCCTTGGAGCGTCACATTGGAAGCCACATACGAACCGGTGGTCTGGTTGTTGTTGGCGTTGGCGTCGTTGGCCGCGTTGACGCGGAAGGTGTAGGTGGCATTGCCGGTCACGGGCACGGTGCCCACGAGCACATCGGCGGTGCCGTAGGTGCCCAAGTTGCCGTTCCAGGTGTTGGAGGCCACCACGTTGCCGCCGGAGAGGGCTTCGATCGTGCAGGAAGCCAAGGACTGGGTGCCCATGTTCTGCATCATCACGCGGAGTTCGGCGTTGGCGCCCACGCAAGCGGCGGGGGAGCCGGTGTACTGGATCAGACCGGCGTCCACGGGTTGGGTGGCGACCGGGCAGCTACCGGCCAGTGCATACATTTGGGGCACGGTGAGTCCTTGCGAGAAAGTGTTCACGATGCGGTTGGGGCAGATCACATACAGGGTCGGGTATGCGTTGATCTCATAAAGATTGGCGATCTGCGGGCCGGTGGCGTGTAGGATGGGATAAGTGGTACCGGCTACCCAGTTGCCCTGCGTGTTGCCGCCGGTTCCTTGCAGGTCGGCCAAAGATGTCTGGCCGTCGCCCTCGGCGAAGAAGACCATCACTTTGTTGGGCGTGATCGTGCCCGTGGGACCGTACTGATCGTACAGGTCGCGCAGTTTGTGCGTGTTGTGGTAGTTCCAGCAGGGGCCGCACCAAGTGGCGGAGACGTCGAGGTACACCGTGATGCCTTGGTCGAGCAGGCTGTAAAGCGTGTAGGAGTTGCCGTTGAGGTCGGTGGCCGTGAAGTTAGGAGCCACGCTGTTGGCGGGGAGCTGCGCCGTAGCGGCACCCATCGTCAAAGCGGCGAATGCGGAAAGTAAGAGTTTTTTCATACAGAACGACAATGATAATTTGGTTAAAGATAGAAAAATCAGGATGCAAATATAATTGTATTTTTTGGGCTGGTGGTCCAAAATTTATTGCAAAAAATGTCGGGCCTGCGGCCGAAAAAAACTTTTTCCCAAAATGTGCCCAAACAAAAGCAAAAGCCCTTCCGAAACGGAAGGGCTTTTGCCAAGAAAAATGCGCGTGAAATCAGCGCACCACGCTGAACAGATGCGTGGACACCCCTTTTTCGGTGACGAGTGCGACGGCGTAGGTGCCAGCGGGCAGTTCGTGGGTCTCGATGTTCAGGGCATGATTGCCGGCAGCGCGTTCGAGGTTTTCGATCGACTTCACCGGCTGCCCGAGGGCGTTCAGAACGGTGACGGCGACAGTGGCCCGATCTTCGAGGCGGTACTCGATGGTCAGACCGGCATCGGTGGGATTGGGGAAGAGTTTGACCTCCGACAGGCCTTTGACGGCCTCTTCCACGCCCGTGGCGGCGCCGGTCTTGAACAGGTCCTCGCGCTGGGCGAAAGTGGCGGCGGCGCCGTTGATGTCGTACAGCACGGCTCCGGTGGTGAAATCTATCAGGCGGTAAAAGCCGTTTCCGCCCGCGCAACAGATCCCGTCGTTGTACGAGTCGTTGATCTGGAAGCGGTAGCACTCGTTGGCCATCAGCAGGAAGGTGCGGAGTTTGAGCTGATTGGCATCCGCCGCTCCGTACACACCCGATGCGACGGTGCTGCCAACGCTGTTGAACAGGTACCAAGTCGTCTCGGCCGGGTAGTTGTCGAGCTGCAGTTCGAGGCGCACGCGGGTGCCCGATGCTTGTACATTGGAACTGGCGTAGCCGCCGGTGGACTCGTTGTTGGCCGCAACACCGTCGTTGGCGGCGGTGGCGCGGAAGGTGTAGTTGGCGCTGCCGTTCACGGGCACGGTACCGATTGTCACATCGGTGAGGGCGTAAGTCGCCAAGTTGCCGCTCCAGTTGGTGGAGGCGACCACTGCTCCGCCGGCGTCGAGGGCTTCCACGGTGCAGTTGGTCAGGGGCTGGGTGCCCATGTTCTGCATTTGGATGCGGAGTTGGGCCGTGTTGCCGTCGCAGGCGTTTTCGGGGCCGTTGTATTGGACGATGCTCGCGTCAACGGCTTGGGTCGCGATCGGGCAGGCCGTCGCCAGCGCATACATCTGGGGCACCGTGAGGCTTTGAGAAAAAGTGTTCACGATGCGGTTGGGGCAGATCGCGTACAAAGTCGGAAAAGCGTTGATCTCATACAGGTCGCCGATCTGTGGCCCCGTGGCGTGGAGGATGGGATAGGGCGTACCGGAAACCCAGTTGCCCTGTGTGTTGCCGCCGGTGCCTTGCAAGTCGGCCAAGGTGGTGCTGGCGTCGCCCTCGGCGAAGAAGACCATCACCTTGTTGGGTGTCACCGTGCCGTTGGGGCCGTACTGGTTGTACAGATCGCGGAGCTTGTGCGAGTTGTGGTAATTCCAGCACGGGCCGCACCAAGTAGCTGATACGTCGAGGTACACCGTGATGCCTTGGTCGAGCAGGCTGTACAGGGTGTAGGTGTTGCCGTTGAGGTCGGTGGCCGTGAAGTTGGGTGCCACACTGTTGGCGGGCAATTGGGCGAAAGCCGGGCGGAGCAAAAACGCCGTACAGATCAGCAGTAAAATGGTTCTCATGCGTAAAAAGGAAAATGGGGTGAAAGGAAAAAAATGCGCACCTTTGTCGAAACAAAGGCTAAAAATAGGGTTTTTGCCATCAACGGCCCAATCGAAAGGTACAGTTCGTCCCAAGAAAGCCTTTCTACAGATCGAATACCCCGCAACGAACCAACCGTCCATTTTTTATGAGCCTGTTCATCGGTTCACATCGCATCGAAATCGCTTCGACCGGTTCCACCAACGACGATCTGCGCGCCTTGGTCGAGGGCGGTGGATCGCTGTCGGAGGGCACGGTGATTTGGACGCACGAGCAGACCAAGGGACGCGGACAATTGGGCGCTTCCTGGCACAGTGTGCCGGGCGAGAGCCTGACCTTCAGCGTGTTGTTTCGGCCCACTTTCCTTTTGCCCGCAGAATCTTTCCGGATGGGCGTCGTCGTATCGTTGGCCTTTTCGGATTTCGTGCAGGGGTTGATGCCAGAGCGCTCCGATGTGCGGATCAAGTGGCCCAACGACCTGTACGCGGGGGGGCGGAAAACGGGCGGCATCCTGATCGAAAACAGTTTGTCGGCCCATCGGATCGAGACCTCGGTGGTCGGCATCGGAATGAACGTCAACGAGTGCGGGTTTCCCGAATGGCTTCCCCAAGCCACTTCTGCTGCCCTCGAAACGGGCCGCTCGTTCGGCCTGTCGTGGGTGCTCGACGGGTTGTGTACGGCTTTGGAAAGGCGCTACCTGCAATTGCGGGCCGGGCTTTGGCCTGAGATGAAACGGCAGTACGACGAACGGCTGTACCGAAAAGGGGAATGGGCCTCCTATCGGTTACCCGACCAAGAGGCTCCTTTCGAAGGGATGGTCGAAGGGGTTTCCGACAACGGGGTTCTGTGCCTCCGCACCCAGGAGGGGGAGCTGCGGCTGTTTGCCCCGCGCACTCTCCGCTATCTGTAGATTTCGGCCACTTCTTGTTGGTGCCGGTCCAAGATCACCCGTCTCTTGAGTTTCATCGTGGGGGTCAGTTCGCCGGAGGAAACATCCCAGGTGTTCGGCACCAGGGCGAATTTTTTGATCTGCTCGATGTGGCCCAGGGAGGGATTGAGATCGTCCACGATGGCTTGGAAGGCTGCGAGAACGCGTGCTTCCCGGATCACCTGTTCGCGGCTTTCGAAGGTCACTTGGTTTTCGCGGCACCAACTTTCCAATTGGTCGAAAGACGGCACGATCAGCGCCGAGGTGAATTTCTGTCCGTCGCCTACCACCATCGCCTGTTCGATCAGGAAGGCCTCTTTCAAGCGGCTTTCGATGGGCGAAGGCGCGATGTATTTGCCGCCCGAGGTTTTGAGCAGTTCCTTTTTGCGGTCGGTTATTTTCAAGAAGCGCACTCCGTGAGCGTTTTCCACCCATTTGCCCACATCGCCGGTGTGGAACCAGCCGTCGCGATCGATCACTTCGGCGGTCTGTTCGGGCTTTTTGTAGTAGCCCATCATGATGTTGGGACCTTTGGCGAGGATTTCCCCTTCGCCCGGCCCGTATGCGTTGTCGCTTGCATCGATGTACAGTTCGACACCCGGCCAGGGCATTCCCACTGTTCCGAACATGCACTCCTTGTCGGAATCGAAGCGGTTGGTCGAAAGCCCGGGGGATGTTTCTGTCAGGCCATACGCCTCGCGCACCTTGATGCCCGCGGCAGAGAAAAACTGTGTGATACGGTAGGGGCAGGCAGCGGCACCCGTCAGGATGCCCAACACATTGCCGCCGAGGCGTTCCCGGATTTTGCTGAACACCAGTTTGTCGGCGATTTTCCATTGCAGGCCTTCCCATCCGGCGGGGCGGTATCCGGGTTCATATTTTTCGGTCAATTTGTTGGCCCACAAAAAAATAGCCCTTTTGGCACCGCCCGATTGAAGGGCCATTCCCACGATCCGTTCATAGACTTTTTCCAACAAGCGGGGGACCGTGGTGAAAAAATGCGGCTTGAACTCCAACAGATCGTCCCGAAGGGTATCGACGCTCTCGGCGTATTGGATCGTGACGCCGGAGTACATGTAGGCATAAGAGGCGGTGCGCTCGAAAATGTGGCAGAGCGGCAGAAAGCTCAGCACCACACTGCCCTGCTTGGCCGGCAACAGATCCTCTACCCCCTTGGCGTTGCTGACGACGTTGTGGTGCGAGAGCATGACGCCCTTGGGGTCGCCCGTGGTGCCCGAAGTGTAGATGATGGTGGCAAGGTCCTCGGGACGGATGCCGTCCATGGTGCGGCGCACTTCCGACAGGTCGCCGTCGCTGAGCAAGGTTTCCCAAAAAGGCGCGTCGGAGGTTTCGTCAAAAGTGAAGATTTCGCGCAAGCTGGGGGTTTCGCGCTGGGCTTCCCGCACTTTTTGCAGGAGATCGCCGTATCCAACGAACGCGTACTTCACCTCGGCATCGTTGAAAATGTATATGTATTCCCTCGTGCTGATGGTCGGATAAACGGGCACGTTCACTGCGCCGATCTGCTGCATCGCCAGGTCCACGATGTTCCACTCCGGGCGGTTGTTGTACGAGGCCATCGCGATCTTGTCGCCCGGCCGTACGCCCATTTCCCACAGTCCGAGGCTGAGGCGGTTGATGGTGTCCACGAATTCCTTGGAACTGTATGATTTCAGCTTGCCGAGCGTTTTGCCGGCCACTGCTTTTTCGAGGGGAAATTTTTCCAACTGAAAGTAGGGGATGTCGAATATTCGGCGAACTTCCATGGGAGCGATTTTTTTTGGTGTGTTCGAAAACTGATTTGTCGGTATCCGTGCGCTAAACAAGCGAAACGGGATTAGGTTCGGTCGGTCGGCGGCGGCAGTTCCTGTTCATCTGCTTCCAGCTCGCGGCTCATCTGGCCGGTCAGCTCGCGCACCACTTTGATGTTGGCCAAAAACTCGGCGGCGATCACGCGCAGGACCGTGTAAGCGGGAACCGCCAGCACCATGCCCAATACCCCCGAAAATTTGGCGCCCACGATGATGACGAGAAAAATCTCCATCGGGTGGGCCATCACGCTCTGCGAAAATATCCACGGCTGCAGGAAATAATTGTCGAGCATCTGCATCGACCAAAAAACCAGCAGCAGTTTGAAGAGGAGCGGTATCGTCACGGTGGCGAAATCCGCGTCTATGTTGGCCGTGACGGTCAGCACCGCTCCGAAAACAGCCCCGATCAGGGGGCCCAGATAGGGGATCGTGTTGAGCAGGGCAGCCAAAAATCCCAGCAGCAGCGCATTCGGTACGCCCAACAGGGCCAACAGGGCCCACACATACAGGGTTATGCCCATGATCTCGAGGGCCATGCCCAAAAAATAGCGCGACAAGAGCCGTTTGATCCGACCGATGACCGTTCGGGCATCGGATTCCCGAGCCACGGGTACGAACGCCAGGACAGCCCGTTCGAAAAGCGCGTCGTCGCGGAGAAAGAAAAACAACATAAAAGTGATCGAGGCCAAGGCCACCGAAAAGTTGCCCACCGCCCCGATGATATTGCCGAAAAGTCCCATCAGGCGAGCCGGCGCGAAAAACGCGAACAGCTGCCGTTTGATCGAAAGCAGGGGCGAAACTGCCGGGCGTCCCACGGTATCGTTCGAAATCCGTTCGGGAGATACCGTCTCTACCTGCGGCGACCAATCTATGTGCAGCACGATATCGGTGCGCAGCGTGGTGTCGCCCTTTTGCGCCAGCACCGAATCCAAGCGTACTTGCATGCTCTGGCCGCGCTTTTCGGCCCGGACGGGAGCGGGGGGCGTTCGCAAACTGTCGGGGTGGGTTTTTTGCGCAGCTTCGGCCAGCCCGAAATCCTCGATCCACTCAGCGGTCTCGTCCAACCAGTTGCTGAGGGCCAGCGACAGTTTTTCAGGGTCCACCTTCGAAAGGTTGCTCGCTTGGTGGACCATCGGGGGGACCATCAGCAGGAGAAACAGTCCGAAAGTGAGGTAAAACAGCGCGATGGTGAAGACCGCCCGAAAACTGCCGCCCAACCGGAAGCGTTTGTAGCGGATGCGGTCGAGGCCCCGCATGACGGGGTGGCCGACCAGCGAAAGCACCCAAGCCACGACGATCCACCCCAAAAGGTCGCCGAGGTACCAAAACACGAACAGGCCGATGCCCACCGAAATCAGGGTCCGGGAAACGCGTCTCAGGAAAACCTCGGTCGTTCTGCTCATGGGAGGTGTTTTGGGGGGTGAAAAATGGACGGAACGAAAATCAGCGCTTGTTCTTGGCCTCCTCGAGCAGCCGGTGGTAAAGCGCCCTGACATCCTCCACCAATCGGGTGTAGTGGTATTGGGCCATGACGTGCTCGAAGCCGGATCGGCCCATGCCCAGCCTTTTGGCGTCGTCCTCCACCAGTTCGAGCAGGAGCCGCCCGAAGGTGTCCGCATCGTCGGAAGCGCACAGCAGGGCCGTTTCGCCTTCTTTGACCACATCGGCGATTCCGCCCACCCGCGTCGAGACGATGGGCTTGTTGGCAGCCTGCGCCTCGATGAGGCTCACCGGCGTGCCCTCGTTCAGCGAGGTCAGCGCCACTAGGTCGGCGCCGGCGTACACCACATCCACATCCCGCCGCCAGGAGGTGAAGACGAGCGGTTTGTCGTGCACGGCGTCGGTTTCCGCGGAGAAGGGGATGCCCAATTCTCGGGCCGCCCGTTCCACCTCGGCGCGCGATTCGCCGTCGCCGACGATGAACGCCCGCACGGGCTTGCGCGTGTTGTCCAGCACGTGCCGCAGTCCTTTCAGGAACATCGAGTGGTTTTTGATGGGCACCAGCCGTCCCACGATGGCGATGGCCAGGGTGTCGTCGGGCACTTGGAACTCGGCCCGGAAGCGGGCCCGCTTTTCGTCGCGGCCTTCGTGGAAGCGGTCGAGGTCGAAACCGAGCGGCACGACCGCGAATTTCTCGGGCGGCGCGATGCGGAACTCCTCGCAAAGCTCTCGGCGCTGCACCTCGCTGATGGCGATGATGCACGAAGAACGCTTGGCCAGCCAGCGCTCGATCTCCAAGAACAAACGGGTCTTCAGCGGATGGAAATAGGAATGGAAAACGTGCCCGTGGAACGTGTGCAAAACCACCGGCACACCTTCACGGATAGCGGCCAACCGGCCCAATGCCCCGGCCTTCGCCGCGTGGGTGTGCACGATATCCGGCTTGAATTCGCGGATCGCGTCGCGGATCGTGCGGTAGGCCTGCCCATCCTTGAGGGGATTGAGCGCCCGGTGCATGTTGGGGATGTTGAACGGCTCCAGGCCCAAATCGCGGACGATGAATTCCGAACTCGCCTCGGACTCGTCTTTGAGCCCCGCCAACAGACGGGTCTCGAATTCCGGGGCCAGATGCTTGGTCAGGTACGCGGCGTTGAAAGTGGGCCCGCCGAGGTTGAGGCGGTTGATGATGCGGAGAACACGGGGCATAAAAAGGCAAATGGGTTTTGGTGGACCGGGCCACAAAGTTAAGCCCGGTTTGCTCAAATGGACTTTTCTCCCAAAGCAAAAGCCAAGGGGATTGTTGGATGAACCCAAAACTGTCATTAGACTTTTTTGATCCGCTTGATTTTAGCCTTTTTTAGACCATTTCAGCGGTAGCCTTTGGGCTGTTCGCGAGGTGTTTTGTTCC